>CADCCP010000041.1 GCA_902800005.1 uncultured Ruminococcus sp.
CCGATACCTGCACCGTTATTTCCGCCGTTTGCCGTGACCGTACCGCCGTGGATGGTGATATTGCCGCCGTCTTGATCGTCACCGCCGCCGATACCGGAATAATACTCACAACCTGATGCCACCAGTACACCCTGATTGCTACCGTCAGACTGTGCATAGATGTTCAGGGTGTTGCCCGACTTGACATTGATGCCCTCAGTAGCTTTCAGCGTTGCGCTGTCACAAAGAATGAGGTTGACCGTACCGCTTACGGTGATACGACTGGAAATGGTAACATCCTCTGTAACAGCATACCAGCCGTCAGAAATGCCTCTACTATTCAGAGTAGTCATGTCCGCAGTGATCGGAAGAGCATATGCCGTTTTGTTGACAAATTTTCCTGTAGATGTGTTGTATTCAAGATATGGAACAGAAACCAAAACTACCACTTCACACGTTGAGTAAACATCTGTGTCGGCGTTGCAAGTTGCCTGGATAGTTGTTGAACCTATTTTTATTGGTGTAACAAGACCGTTTTCATCAACCGTTGCAACGTCCTCATCGCTTGATGTCCATGTAACACTGGTGTCAAAGGCTGTATTGGGAGCAACTGTAGCCGTAAGCTGAATGGGGGTATCTACATCGGTGATTTTAATCCAGGAGGCGTCGCCATCTTTCTTGATGACTATGCTGTTAGGCTTGATTTCTGTCCATACAGCATAGAGTGTTACATTTTCGGTAGTCATTGTATATGCTGCACCGTCAGCGTATGCTACACCACCGTTGGAAGTTGTTGCCCAACCTGCAAAGGTGTAGCCTGTCTTTGTGAAAGTATTAGCTGTCAGATTTGCAGTTGAACCATAGGCAATACTTTGATCTTCCATTGTGCCTGTACCGCCGTTAGCATTAAAGACAACATCATAGTTGTTTGCCGTCCACTGAGCATAGAGGGTAACAGGTTCCAGACTTGCCATTGTAAAGTATGAACCGTCATCATAAATTGCATTGCCGTCAGGGGTCTTAGACCAGCCGGCAAAGGTATAGCCAAATTTTGTGAATGCGTTTTCGTTCAGATTTACCGTAGAATCAAAGTTGACAGACTGATTATCCATTTCTCCGCTGCCGCCGTTGGCTTTAAAGATAATGTCAATGCTCCTTGACTTTAATTCGCTGTAGTAATCATAATAATCAAAAGCTGCCTGCCGGTACCAGTGAAGCACCTTGACAGCAGTTTTCAGATTTGCATCCGCTGAGCTGTTCATAAGAACACTGCGACAGTAATACGTCGGATTGTAAGTAACGCTGTAAGGGTTGTCGTTAATTTTAAAATTAACTGTGAGATCATTTCCAAGATTCTCAGCCTTGATTCCTCTGATACGGAGAACTTTATAGCTGCCGGATTTACCAATTTCAACATTGTGATCTCCGCATTGAGCCTCTGTCACTTCTTTCTTGCTTGTCAGATAGATAGAAAGTGAGGTCTCTGATTTCAGTGACAGTGTAGCACCTGCAAATTTAACACCTTTCGGCAGATCATACTTAGGTGTATTGACATTTATCATAGCGGGTGTTACATCTGCGATAACCTTATCTTCATCACTCAGAGAAGCGTTTGCGTGGTTGTCGGTATCGACACCAAAATAAACCTGTGACGCTGCACCGTAGTTCAGCATTGTTTTAATGAGCTTAGAAGTTATTACATTACATTCGGGATCATTAAGTTCTTCTTCTGCACACTCCTTGAAACTGCCCGTGTATTCAGTGCCGAAATTTTCGCCGTCAACGATTTGTGCCGTTATGGGAGCGGTCATATTAGCGGCAGATACTTTACACTTAAAGACATAATAGATATTGCCGTTTACTTCCCTTATTTGTGCATCCTTAACAAGCATTTTCTGCGTTTCTGTCCCTGTTTCATCGGGGATAGTAAACTGAACATAAGCAGTGTCCTTGTGTTCAATTACACTGTCGGAAAGCTCCATGAAATAGTTGATCGCAATATCGCCGTCAAGACTGACAGAATATTTATCAAGAGCACCTAAACCATCGGCAAAACCGCCCCTCGCACTTGCCGTGATCGTCATGATCGCAAACAGGCTGACGACCATTATGATCGACAGTATAAGCCCAAGCGGTCTTTTTAATTTTTTTGTCATTGTTTTTTCCTCCAATCTTTGACTGAATAAGTTTTTTGTTTATAACATTGCTTATCTGTTTTTGTCCGCTAACCACATATCATTTAAGATACCGGACACATAACAGAAATATAATGTTACTAATATTGTACTACTTATACATTGGGATTTCAAGAGGGAGTTCCAGAATGGAAACCTTTTTCATCGTTTCGCTGATTTTTTCTGTTGTTGTTTATGCATAGTGTCATAACAGAATAAGGCAGCCCCACATATATAGAATTATGGATAAATTCGTTTATATGTCATTGACTTTTTACTAATTTAGAGCGTGTTAACATAAATATTTACAAACCCGCATGAAAGCTGTATAATAGAAACATGAAACCGACTAAAAAACAATACCGATTTTCTATCTGTCATCATGTTGGCTATGATTTTTGATGCTCTTTTTATGTGAACACGCTCTAATTTTGATATGACCTTTGTCATCAATTTTGAGCTAATCTTCATTTCGTCCACCTCAAAAACTCCTTTCATAAAATATAAATGGTTTCCCATAATACAGGTTGTATTTTTTGCGTAAAAACACTTTTATTTTTGAAAGGAATATGATATAATGCTCATAGGAGATGATGCCCGTGAACATTCCATTCAGAGAAGATTATCCGCCGAGAAATGATATAGTATTTTCCATAATGTTTGGTGAAATAGACTTGTTTTCGGCGTTGCTGAAATCGGTTACAGGTCATGTTTTGGATGCAGATGAGGTAATTTCTCAGGCAAGCGTAACGCCTGATAATGTCGAGCATAACTATATACGTTTTGATACTTTCGCCAAAGACAAAAACGGCACTGTATACAGCCTTGACTTACAAAATACCTACAGTGAACTTCTTATCAAAAATCGAACAATATATTATGCCTGTCGTTCAATATCAGGTCAAACCGTTGTTAAAGGAAATTACGATAAATTAAACAAGGTAGTTGTTTCTTTTATCATGACGAAAAAGAATACAGAGAATATGCCCGTTGAAACTGTACGTCTTTGTGATAATAAAGGAAATATCTATTCGGAGCTTATGACACTGTATAATGTGTATATCCCCGCCGTCAATCATTCGGATAATACAGACAAGAATTTGAAGATTTTTTCCGCTTTTTTCTCCGTTGACAGTGAAAAAGATATGGAAGATTTTATAAGCCTGTATTCGTCGGACGTTTTGGGTGAAAAACTGATTTCGTCTTACAGCAAATCTATTCTCAGAGGAGATTTGAAAACTATTAAAGAAAGGGAGTATTTTGACATGAAGATCACAGAACAGGATATAATTGAAGCTAAAACAGAAGCTCGTATTGAAGGACTTGCAGAAGGACTTGCAGAAGGTCGTGCAGAAGGTCGTGCAGAAGGTCGTGCAGAAGGTCGTGCAGAAGGTCGTAACGAAGAACGCATGAAGATGTTAAAGCAGGCTGTTGAAAAATTAAAAAATATAACTGGTATTGATACTATCATCGAAACTTTTAATATTACTGAAAACGAACGCAAACTTCTTTCTATTTGATTTTAAACATCCCTTCTGTCAAAGACCGTTTTCCAACGTTCTTTCGGGAGGGGTTTCATTTTTAACGCCCACATGATTTGACGTATCGTCACAGTAGGATATAAACCATTCTCGCGTTCACCTGACCGTTTATCGAAATATTCCTTAAATTTCGGGTGTAAATATAATTTGTCCGTCAGCCAATCGTCTATTTCGCTCCAATATGTACTTTTATTTTCGACATTGAACCGCTGTTGTATAACTGCTAAACCCTTGTTGCCTATCGTGAAAAGTGTACACCTGTCATATACGGGGTGACTGCAAATATAAATCTCGCCATACATTGAAGGATAGATTTTCGGCTTTTGGAAATGGTATCCCATATTTTACCCCCCGAGAAAAAATCAAGAGTGCAAGCTATTTTCGCTCACAGTCTTTCGTTGCTCAACAGCCAAAAGAATTTTCTGTAAACTTCATAATACTTGTCCCTGCAACACGGAATTTCTAACTTATAGTAAACGTCAACGAATATTACTCATTCAGAGTGGAGAGTTAAGAGTTGAGAGTGGAGTTATTGCGATCCAAATTCTTTATAAAATCCGAATTTAAAGCAATTTCAGACACAAACACTCTCCACACTCCACTCCTTTAACAAATCTACAATAGGTAAATAAAAATGTCGTTTACTATAGATTTAAAATAAGTGTATGACAAGTTCTCCGTTACGCCCTTTAAAATATAATTCTCTAAATCCGGTTCGGCATTATGGGCGGAGTTCTCGACCATTTTTATCCTCTCGTCAAGAAATATAAGTTTCTCTGCACAATCAGCTGTCGGATCACTTAACGTGCCGCTGCCCAATATTGCAGATTTGTCTGTCGGTCTTTTGGTGATACTTGACAGATATGCACGTTTTTTCTTCCATGACGGATATTGCAGACAGAAGTGTTTCAGTTCATAATATCTGTGTCTGCATCATAATATTTAGCATTCGCACCTCACTTTGAGCAGAATATCATTAAACATTCCCCTTTAACTTAAAATTTACCGTTAATATCATACATTTTAAGTCGAGAGAAATCAACCCGTCATCAACCTTGTCACACTTTGTGCGTTTCGGCGAAGCACTAAGAATCGTTACCGACAAACTCGACAGCAAGAATTTTTATGCTTTCAATCCCGAATTTGACAAAATTTAAAAATGACTTTTTTTCAAGCACACCGTTTTTTCTGAAAAATGGTGTGCTTTTTTAAAAATCACATTTATATTGACATTTCAACATAAACATGATATAACTTAAATAAAGTTGCCTGCTCGTGTTGTAACGGGTATGCAAATAGAAATATTGTGAGGTAACAAATTTACATGAAAAAAAATATAAATATTCTTGGTAGCTGTGTTTCCCGTGATACATTCGGTATGTTTGAGAATGACGGGGGCTTTAATATTGAAAAATGCGTGACAAATTCAGGCATTTTTTCCCTGTGTTCTCCGAAACTCTCAGAAACTCCTGTCTGCATGGAAAGCGACTTCCCCAACAGTGATAAATACTGTCAGCAATGTGCGGTACTTGACATCAACAAAACCGTGTTTGAATATATCAAAGAGTCCGATGCCGACTATACCATAATAGACATTGCCAACCTCACTTCCAAACAGGTAATGCAGGTAAGAATGAAAAACGATCCTGACAAGGACAGCTTCACCTACATCACGAAAACACAGGCTCTCAATGAAAATCCCCGATTCCTTGAAAACGCTCCCTTTGACGTGATAAAGACTTTCTATGCTTTTGCGGACGAATTTGCAATGATGGCTTTCGTCTATCAGTTCGCTGAACTCCTCCAAAACAGCTTTGACCAAAGTAAACTCATTATCATTGAAGCAAAGCCTATGGAGAGATATATCGACACTGACGGCACTGTTAAACTTTTTTCCGCTTACAACAGCATAGCAAAACAAACCCGATATATCTCGGAGGCTTATGATGTGATAGAAAATGCTCTCCCGAAAGCCCATGTCATACAATTTCCGAATGTCGAAATACTCTGCAACGCAAATCATAAATGGGGACTGCACCTGTTTCACTATATCAATGAATTTTACGGCTATGTCATTGACTGCATAAGGGCTATCGCCTGTTCTGCCGACAGACAGTCCGAAAAAATAATGCTTAAAAGCATTAAAAAACTCTATGAACAGTTAATTCGTGAACGCTATGCCGATACAGTCAGCGGTGAATATCCTCTGGAAAACAAGTCGTTCATTTCCTCCAATGCCATACATCTCGGTCAGCCTGTCACTGTATTTCTCAATGCAAAGGGCGGCACGGGCAAATATAAATATAAAGTGTTCATAAGAAAAAAATATGAAAACAACTGGCAGGTTCTCCCGTTTGACGGCAGCAGTTCCTTTGAGTACAAGCCACAACATTATGCTTTGTACGAACTCTGCGTAAAGGCAAGCGATGAAAACCATGTCGTTAAAAAAGAATACTTTGAATTTATCGTCCACTAAACAATTTGCAATGTGTAATGTGCAATGTACAATTATTGACATCTGCTTTTTTGCACATTGCAGTTTAATTATTACCATAAATTTATGAAAGGAAAAGCAATGTAAACAACTATCAATGCACATTGCACATTGTAAATTGAAAATGAAAACTACCATAAATATTTTAGGCTGTTGTGTATCAAGAGACTTGTTCGGGCTTTTCAAGGGCAACGGAGGCTTTGATATAAAGCAGTGCGTTACAAATATAAGTCCGCTGTCGGTATGCAGTCCGAAATTATCCGAAAATCCAATATGCTTTGAAAGCGATTTCCCCAACTCCAACCACTATGCACAACGCTGTGCCTGCCTTGATCTGAACAAGACTGTATTTGACTATCTTGCACAGTTCGATGCCGATTACACTCTTGTCGATCTCGGCATACTTTTATCTATATTTACGCTTAAAGTCAGAACTCCCGACGGCAATTTCACCTACATCACCTATAAGGACGGTCTTAAACAAAATCCCGCCTTCCTTGAAAATGCACCGTTTGATATAACAGAGAAATTCCGCTTCCCCGACAACAAAGAACTTTTCTTTGAATATATCCGCCAATATGCACAGCTTATCAGCGAACATATCGATGAAAACAAGATGATAATACTTGAACTGCCCCTTACTCAGCGTTATATCGATGAAAACGGCATGATACAATATTTTTCCGCTGAGGAATACTCCCCCGACATACCCGAATGTGCAAGCCGTTCTTTTGATACTTCCGCTATCAGCAAGTATCTGAAAAAGGCTTACAGAATGTTTGAAGCGTATTTCCCGAAAGCACATATCATAAAGTGTCCGGATACGGAAGTACTGTGCAATCAGAATTATAAATGGGGACTCCATCCCCTTCACTATGTCATAGAGTTTTATCAGTATGCACTTAATGCCATAAGAGTTATCTCTTTCACAGATGACAGGAAAAATGAAAAAATAATGCTTGACAGCCTGAGAGATACTTTTACAGACCTGCTTATGTCAAAATACTCCTCTGTGTTCGGTGAGTACAGCCTTGAAAATCTCTCTGTCATATCCTCCGATACCATCAGGTTCGGAAAACACATCACCCTCTGCTTTCATGGTGGGGGCGGTACTAATTCCTATACCTTTCAAGCCCTCGTTAAAAGAAAAAATGAAGTTATCTGGAAAAATCTCGGTGAGTTTGACGGCGGTCTTGTTAAATACAAACCTGTATTCTGCGGTGCATACGAAGCCTGCATAAAACTGAAAGACACCAACAATGTCGAGGTGAAAAAATTTTTTGACTTTACCGTAATATAAATCAAAAGCTGCCGTTTTATCTGAAACAGCAGCTTTTCTTTATTTTATCTCCCCTATGCAGCACTCGTTTTCAACGCCCGTTATGAGAACATCGACAACCCTGTTTATATAACTCTCGTCTGCCTCGACAAATACAGGTGTATAATTCATTGTATATCCCTCATATCTGCCGTTTTTGTTTCTTGTTTCAATGAGGACTTTTTCTATACGTCCGACTTGTGAATGCAAAAATTCCCGTGAAGTCAATGTTGTTTCCCTTGCCATCTCTGCCGCACGGGATTTTTTAACATCAGGGGAAATTTGGTTTGCATATCTGTCAGCTGCCGTGCCTTTTCTCCTTGAATACGGGAATATATGCACTTTGGCAAAACCTATGCTTTTCACGAAATCAAGTGACTTCTGAAATTCCTCGTCCGTTTCGCCTGCAAAACCCACCATTACATCTGTCGTTATCGACGGATTTTCAAACACCTGTCTGATATTGCCGACTATCTCGGCATATTCGGCACTTGTATAATGCCTGTTCATTCTCCTGAGAGTTTCATCACATCCGCTCTGCAAAGACAAATGAAATTGCGGACAGAAATTTTTATACCTTGCAAACTCTTTCAATGTTTCCAAGTCCATGCTTTCGGGTTCAAGCGAGCCTAATCTTATCCTCACATCAGCACTTTCACAAGCCGTCCTGACTGCATCTGCAAATCTTAAACCGTTGTCACTTCCGAATGAAGATAAATTTATACCTATTATAACTATCTCTTTATAGCCGTTTTTGGCAAGTGTCTGCACCTTTTCTCTTATGTATTCCAGCGTACATGAACGCACCCTGCCCCTTGCATACGGGATTATGCAGTATGAACAAAACCTGTTGCATCCGTCCTCTATTTTCAGAAATGCCCTAGTCCTGTTCACAAAGCTGTCTATCTCCAGATCTTCATATTCATCTTTTCTTGCATAGTCCTCTACAAAAGTGAATTTCTGTCTGTCTTTGAAATACCTGTCAAGTGTCGGCACAAGGTCTGACCTTTTTTTGTTTCCCAAAACAATATCAACTTCCGACAGTTTTTCACCTGACTGCGGGAAAGCCTGTGCCATGCACCCCGTCAGCACTATCACTGTATCGGGATCTTCACGGCGTATCCTGTGTATAAGCTTGACGGCTTTCTGTTCACTCGCCTGAGTGACCGCACATGAATTTATCACCGTCACGTCTGCACATTCATCTTCACCTGCTATCATATAGCCGTGTTCCGACAATGCCTTGAACATTGCCTGAGTCTCAAACTGGTTGACCTTACATCCCAGTGTTATTATCCTTGCTTTCATATATCCTCATTCCTCATTCGTAAATATCAATAAAAGATTTCCTTAAATCTTACAATTCATCAAACTGCCGACAAATAATATTTATTTTTAAAAATACGGTTGACCTGCAACATAATTGCTGATAGAATGTATATGGAAAATAAAAATTTCGGAGGTTGAAAAAAATGTATCAGAAAAAAATTTTTTTGAAAGACCTTGACCATGTAAAGCATTTTGTGGAAATGACTGCAAAATACGACAAACTAAAAATAAATCTGATTTCCGACATCTACACCATCGATGCACATTCCATCATCGGCATCGTCAGCCTTGACATTCGTGAACCTATCACTTTGGAAGTGCCTGATGAAGAGCCTCCGACACAGTTCCTCGAAGATATAGAAGAATTTGCTTACACAGAAAAATGATCTCCTGTGCATACAGCCTGAAAAGCTGTATGCACTTTTTTTAAATGCTCTCACTCAATTCTTCCCATTCACTGTAAAGACTGTCAAGTTTCCTTTGTTCCTGCTCTATCCTGTTGGTGACTTCAAGTGCTTTTTCATAACTGCTTGATATTTCCGTATCATTCAGGCTGTCCTTCAGGGAACTTATCATATCTTCTTTTTCAGCTATCTCTGTTTCAAGTCTTGCTATTCTTGCCTTTGCCTTTCGCCTGAGTGCATCACGTTCTTTTTTATTCTTGTATTCTATCTGCTTTTCGGTTTTCTCCTCGACAGGCTTTTCATTTTCACGGAACGGCTCGAATTTTGCAAGAAATTCATCATAGTTGCCTTCAAACTTTTCCACGCCCGTCGGTGTCAGATAGTATATCGTGTCGGCAAGGCTGTTTATAAGATACCTGTCATGCGACACTATCAGGAGAGTTCCTTCATATTCCTTCAATGCCTCCTGCAATGCTTCACATGAGATAATATCAAGATGGTTTGTCGGCTCGTCAAGCAAAAGAAAATTTGACTGTGCCAGCATTAATTTTGTTAAAAGAACTTTTGCTCTTTCCCCTCCGCTCAATGATGAAAGCGGCTTGAACACATCATCATTCTTGAACAGAAATCTTGCAAGTGTACTTCTTATCTCGGTATTCGTCATGGCAGGAAAGCTGTCGGCAAGCTCCTCAAATATAGTTTTATCGCTGTCCATACCCGTCTGTATCTGATCGTAATATCCTGTCTTTACTCCAACACCGAATTTTATCCTTCCGCTCTGTGCATGGTACTGCCCTAAAAGCGTCCTTAAAAGAGAGGTCTTTCCGCAGCCGTTAGGTCCGAGTATAAATATCTTTTCACCCCTGTGTATCTCCATAGACACGTTCTCAAACAGCGGTTCACTTCCGAATCCCAACGATATTTTATC
Organism: uncultured Ruminococcus sp.; assembly: GCA_902800005.1. Lineage (GTDB taxonomy): Bacteria > Bacillota > Clostridia > Oscillospirales > Acutalibacteraceae > UBA1213. The sequence continues at coordinate 10,168 of CADCCP010000041.1, forward strand.
CACCGTCAAAACATCTTCACCGCTCTGATTTTTTACGCCAAGCCCGAAATTCATCGCAACCGGCAGATTTTCGGGCTTTTTCAGATTTTCACTTAATCTGTCTATAACTTTCTGCTTGCTTTCGGCAGTTTTGATATTCTTCTCTCTGTTCCATCTTCTCTGCTGTTCTATTATCCCTTCAAGCCTGTTTATCTCTTTCACTGTATTTTCATAAACTCTCTGCTGTGCAAGCCGTCTTTCCGCTTTCTGCGGCAGATATGCCGTATAATTTCCTTTATACACCGTCATTTTTTTATTCTCAAGTTCAAACGTCTTTGAAGTGGTTTTATCCAGAAAATACCTGTCATGCGATATTACAAGATATGCACATTTCGAGTTTATCAGATACTCCTCCAGCCACTCAACAGAATTAGTATCAAGATGATTGGTCGGCTCGTCAAGCAACAGAAAATTTGCTCCGCATAAAAGCAATTTTGCAAGCTGTAATTTTGCTCTTTGACCTCCGCTCAGGGAGCTTATCGGCAAACGTATCTGCTCATCATTGAATCCCAATCCCATAAGTGCAGACCTCGCTCTTGCACGGCACGTTAATCCCCCACGTCTTGCAAACTCGTCATTGAGAAAGGTCTGTCTTTCAATGAGCCTGTCCGCATCATCACAACTGCCGCTCAGCCTTGCATTGAGAAATTCAAGTTCACTCTCCATCTCCACAAGCTCACTGAACACCGTCATGACTTCATCATATGCAGACCTCTCCAAATTTCTGCAAACGTGCTGTTCCATGTAACCGATACTTGTATTCTTATTCAGAATTATATTACCGCCTGTTTGATAAAGCTCACCTGTCAGCAGCTTGAAAAGAGTTGTCTTTCCGCAGCCGTTCACACCGATGAGTCCTACTCTGTCACCTTCCTGTATCTCGAAGTTCATCCCATCAAACAATCTCTGCTCACCGAACTCCATGCATAAATCATTTACCGTAACTATTGCCATTCTCATACACCTCCCTGCTATCATATCATTTTCCGACATTATTTTCAAGTATAAAAAAAAACATTGACACTTCACTAATGAAGTTTTATAATATATTTGCAAATAAATTTTTAAAGGAGGCTTTTTAAATGGGATTTGATATTGATCTTAATGCAGTAAAATCAACTGTATCGGGTGCGGCTGTAGGTGCAGTCGAAAAAGTTGCCGGCGATAAAGTCGATAAAAAAATGGTCAAAGATACCGTTGATACAGTCGTAGATCAGGCTGCTGACTTCGTAGGCAAGAAGATCGCCGAAAAAACCGCTGACACCAATGCCAAAAAAGACGATAAAAAATAATTCTTTTCACAGGCACTTTAAAAAACGTGAGTTCTATGGAAGTTTCCCGAAATGATTTTCTGATATTTTCAAATTTATTTCCGACCTCACCCCCTCCTCTTTCAGATGAGGTGCCGAAAGCATCAAGGCGGAGAGGTCATGAGATCGGAAACAAAGCTGAAAATATACAAAATACATTGCGAGAAAATCCCATCGAACTCACGTTAAACACATTCTCGGACAGAAAGAAGTGCAGCCAAATCTCTCTGTATCGTTTTTTACGGTACGGTCAGTTTAGTTGTGCTTTCTTTGTGACAAAGAGAGCAGTATTTGTTTTAACGATGTAAAGATGAAAAAACACAATATGCCGTCAGGCTTTTGCGGGACAAGTCCAATAAACTTGGCAGACTGCCGAAAAAGTCTGATCTTGACAGCGAAACGGAGGAAGATAAATGAAAAAGTCGATAAAAATTTTATCAGTGGCAGGTGCAATAGCGGTCTTGACGGCAAGTATGCCGATCTGTTCAAGTGCCGTTGAAGGTCAGAAAGTCAGAGTTATCGTTGAAAACGGAACCCTCTCAAAAGACAGCGGTGCAAACTGGGACGGAATTTTGTTTGACAGCACGGTTGAAGTCGGTGAAGGCGACAGTGCTTTGAGTGCATTTTCAAAAGCCGTTGAAGAAAACGGCTTTACACAGCAGGGTGCCGAAACGGGATTTGTCAGCGGTATCAACGGACTTGGCGGAGAACAGGGCGGTGCATGGATGGCAACGCTCAATGACTGGTTCACGGACGAGGGGCTGACAGCTTATACAGTTGAAAACGGCAAGCTCTCAGACGGTGATGAAGTTCATTTCATGTACACTATGAACTGGGGTGCAGACTTGGGCTATGACTGGATGTCAACCGATACAACTCTTGCAGATATACAGTTCAGTTCGGGCAAACTGATACCTGAATTTTCACCCGAAGTTACTGAATATACTCTTGAACTTTCGGAAGATAAAATAACTGTCATTCCGACAGCTTCAAGTAAGTCGTTTCCCGTGAAGATGTATTATAATGAATACACGACAGATGAAATGGGTACGGACTTCAAGAAAAATACGGAAATAGCCGTTGCAGACGGAGATGTAATTATCATAGGCGTTGCAAACAGCGGTTGGATGAGTTATGTACCCGACGGCGTGACGGAAACCGTCTATAAGATCGGCATTAACTGCAAGTCAGAGGAAATTTCTAACGAGCCTTCACAAGAACCGAGTTCGGAGCCTGTTGAGGATAAAATAACGATAGAGGCATTGAGAGAAAAATATCCCGTACAGCAGGCGATTTACGGAAATGAGTGGGGCATGATAACGCTTGCAAAATTCGATTTGTTGACGGACGAAATAAAAGACAGCTATACAAAAAGCGTGAAAGAGTATCTTGACAGTATCGGCACGGCAAAAATCAGCGGTACACGTTCAACATCTGTATCCGGAGTGGCAATAGCCGTTTCCGGCATGGAAAAAAATATCTATGATTTCTACGGATATAATTTGTTAGAGCCTTTGTCAGATATGGATTATGTCACAAATCAAGGCATAAACGGTGCAATATATGCACTCATGGCATTTGATACCAATGCAGAATACTACATACCGAAAGCAAAAGACGGCATTACTCAGACTACAAGAGAAAAACTTATCAGCGAGATTTTGAAAGCACAAGGTGAAGACGGCGGTTGGACGTTTGACGTTGGAAATAAGTCTGATGCAGACATGACGGGCATGGCATTACAGGCACTTGCATCTTATAAAGATAAAGATGAAGTAAAGCCGTGTATTGAGAAGGCACTTGCATTTTTGAGTGAAAGTCAGAAAGATAATGGCGGATATGTTTCATACGGAGCAGAGGACAGCGAAAGCTGTTCACAGGTCATAGCAGGTTTGACAATGCTTGATATAGATGTGCTGACGGACAGCAGATTTATCAAAAACGGCAATACAGTTTATGATGCACTCATGAGATATTACAAAGAGGACGGCACATTTGCCCATGCCGTAAACGGTGACGGAAATGCTATTTCGACATCACAGGCATATTATGCGGTTGCAGTAATGTATGAGCATGAATATAAAAACGACATGGCAAATAAAGTTGTTTTTGAAGAACCCGAAGTAAGTACATCAAGTGAGCCATCAAAGGAAAGTTCTATTGAGCCTTCAAAGGAAAGTTCTGTTGAGCCTTCAAAGGAAAGTTCTGTTGAGCCGTCAAAGACAGTTTCACAGACTTCATCAAATGTTGATTCAACTGACAATATCCCGACAGGTGACAGCGAAAACATCATATTGATATTCGGTTTAATGCTTGTATCTGTAAGCGTGATATTTGCGGTTTCAAAAAAGAGAGTATAATAAAAAGAAAGGCTGTTCTTTTGGGGACAGCCTTTTGAAGTATAAGGGGAAATGTCATTGAAAAAGAAAATAATAATAGCAGTTGTAATAATTCTTGCATTGGGCGGAGCATTTTTCTTTTCGGAAAAGCCACCCGAAAAAGTGACAGAAATATCCGTTGAAGAAAGCATTGTCAGCGAAGTTTCCGAAATATCCGTTGAAGAAAGTATTGTCAGCGAAATTTCCGAAATATCCGTTGAAGAAAGTATTATCAACGAAGTTTCCGAAATATCCGTTGAAGAAAGTGTTGTCAACGAAGTTTCTGAAATATCCGTTGAAGAAAGCGTTGTCAGTGAAATTTCCGAAATATACGTTGAAGAAAGTATTATCAACGAAGTTTCCGAAATATCCGTTGAAGAAAGTGTTGTCAACGAAGTTTCTGAAATATCCACAATTTCTATATCATGCAGTACTTTATTGAATAATCTTGACAGGGTAAAGAAAAATAAATTAGCTGTGATACCGTCAAATGCCGTGATATTGTCGGCGGTCAGAGAGGAATTTACAGAAGGTGAAAGTGTTTTTGACGTAACAAAGAGAGTTTGCATAGATAGAAAGATACCCTTTGAATTTACGCTTGCACCGATATATAATACGGCTTATATCGAGGGTATCGGGAATATTTATGAATTTGACTGCGGAAGTACATCAGGTTGGCTTTACAAGGTGAACGGGGAGTTCAAAAGTTACGGCTGTTCGGATTGTAAATTGAGTGACGGTGACATTATCGAATGGGTATACACTTGCGACTTGGGAAAGGACGTTGGAAATGAGTATAAAGAGTGAATTCGGCAGATTTCACCCTGTCGTGCAATTTGTATATTTCACATCTGTAATATTTTTTGCCATGTTCATAAGAGAACCTGTATTTGTGGGAATATCGCTTGTATTTTCATTGGCATATTCCGTTTATCTCGGTAAAAAAAAGGCTTTAAAAGCGGTTTTTTGGTTTATCGTGCCGATGTTTGTTTTGATAGCCGTGATAAATCCGTTGTTCAATCATGCAGGCGTGACGATATGGTTTTACTTGCCTGACGGAAACCCCTTTACAATGGAATCTCTTGTATACGGGATCGTATCGGGGGGATTGTTTTCATGTACAATGCTTTGGTGCATTTGCCTGAGATACATAATGACATCTGATAAAGTGATATATCTTTTCGGCAGAGTTGCACCGAAATTAAGTTTGTTAATATCAATGATATTGAGATTTGTACCGAAATTATCTGCACATTTCAGAGAAGTCCGTCATGCAAGGAAGAACATTGGCAGAGATATGACAGACGGAAATTTTAAAGAAAGAATATCAAATTGTGTAAGGATAATTTCGGCTATGCTTCAATGGGTGATGGAAAATTCCGTTGACACTGCAAACTCCCTTGAAAGCAGAGGTTACGGCTTGGGAAAAAGAACATCATTTTCACTGTTCAGATTTGAAAAGAGAGATTTTCTTGTATTTGCGGTAATATGTTTATGTGATATTTGCATGATATGGGGATATTTCGCCGAAGAGTTGGAATTTGATTATTTTCCTATGATAAGTGAAGTTGGATTTAATTTACCGTTGATATTGATGTATGTTATGTTGGGTGTAATGCCGTTGACATTGGATTTGACAGAGGAAAGAAAATGGAGATATACAGAGTTGAAAATTTAACATTCCGTTATCCGACAGCGGAGAAAAATGCCCTTAAAGAAGTATCGTTTCGGGTGAATGAGGGTGAATTTATCACGATATGCGGATTATCGGGTTGCGGAAAGAGTACGCTTTTAAGGCAGTTAAAGACAGTTTTACAGCCTTACGGCGACAGAACAGGAAAGATATATTTCAATGAAAAAAATCTGAATGAAGTTGATTTAAGGACACAGGCAGAGAAAATAGGTTTTGTCATGCAGTCGATTGACGATCAGTCGGTGACGGATAAAGTATGGCATGAATTGGCGTTCGGGCTGGAAAGCCTTGGAATGAGTAATGATGTCATAAAGAGAAGAACCGCCGAAACAGCGGAATTTTTCGGTATAGCAAAGTGGTTTGAGAAAAGCATAGATGAATTGTCGGGCGGTCAGAAACAGATTTTAAATTTAGCGTCGGTAATGGTCATGCAGCCTGATGTATTGATATTAGACGAACCGACAGCACAGCTTGATCCGATAGCCGCCGAAAATTTCATATCACTTTTAGTCAAGATAAATCACGAATTGGGAACGACAATTATATTGAGTGAACACAGTTTAAACGGCATTTACGGGATAAGTGACAGGATAATTGTCATGTCACAGGGGGAAATCGTTTCAGACACGTCACCCGAAAAAACGGCTGAAAAGCTGTATAAGATGAAGAATGAAGTATTTGCAAGTTTGCCGTCAGAGGTGAAAGTTTATGAATATGCTGACGGTATGGGCAAATGTCCGTTGAGTGTCGGTGAGGGCAGAAAATGGCTTGAAAGATTTGTTTTTAACAGGGATTTGCAGAAAGTTAAAGCAGACGTATATAAAAAGCCGAATGAAAAACCTGTTGCGGAGTTAAAGAATGTGTGGTACAGGTACGGTAAAAATGAAGATGACGTTTTAAAGGGCGTTGATTTAAAGATATATTCGGGAGAGATATTGGCGGTCATAGGCGGAAACGGTGTCGGCAAAAGTACAATGCTTTCGGTGATGTCGGGGATATTTTCGGCAAACAGGGGAAAAGTTTTAAAACACGGTAAAATATCGGTATTACCGCAAGATCCGCAGGCATTGTTTGTAAGATCGACTGTTGAAGAAGATTTGAAAGAGATAAAAGAAGATATTGAAGAAGTCGTTGAAATGTGCGTTTTGGGGGGATTTTTAAGTCAACATCCTTATGACTTGTCGGGCGGTGAACAGCAGAAATCTGCATTGGCAAAAGTGCTTTTGACAGAGCCGGATATATTGCTTTTGGACGAGCCGACAAAGAATCTTGACAGTGCATATAAAAGTCAGTTGGCGGAGATATTAAGAGAGCTTGCACAAAGCGGAAAAGCCGTTGTATTAGTCAGTCACGATATAGAATTTTGTGCAGAGTATGCTGACAGATGTGCCATGCTTTTTAACGGACAAATAGTGAGTGAGGGCGGTGCAAAGGAATTTTTCAATTCCAACGGCATTTACACGACACCCATTAACAGAATGTCAAGGGGCATTGTTGATAATACAGTGACGGTCGGAGATATGCTTCATACACTGGGGGTAAAGCGTGAAACAGTGCCGAAACCGCCTAAAAAGCAAAAGCCTTTCAAAGATATTAAAGAGAAGCCGAAGCCGAAAACAAGTTTTTTTCGGAAGATGTTTTCAGTATTGTTATTTCTGACAGCGGTATTTTTCATGTTGGTGACGGCAAATATTATTAAAATCAACGTCGATAAAATTTTAGCATACGGGATAATGTTTGTAACGGCGATCTTGTTTATGATAGTGTCAGGCGATAAGTCCGAAAAAATACCCATCATACGAAAAGACAGGAATATAAAAAAACTGCTTTTAACATTGGGAATAGTGTTTATAATAGTGCCGTTCACGATATATTGCGGAATACATTTTTTTGACGACAGAAAATATTTGTTCATATCACTTTTGATAATGCTTGAAAGTGTCGTGCCGTTTTATGTGATGTTTGAGCGTAGGGCGGTTCAGGCAAGGGAACTTGTCTTAATATCAACGATATGTGCATTGTGTGTATCAGGCAGGGCGTTTTTTTATATGATACCCGAATTTAAGCCCGTGACGGCATTGGTGATAATATCCGGAGCGGATTTGGGAAGTGAAACGGGATTTCTGATAGGTGCAACGACAATGCTTGTATCGAATATATTTTTCGGACAGGGGGCATGGACACCTTTTCAGATGTTCACAATGGGAGCGATAGGCTTTATATCGGGCTTTGTGTATCAAAGGGGGATATTTCCGCAGAATAAAATATCTCTTGCGGTGTTCGGATTTACGGCGGCAATAGTTATATACGGCGGTATCATGAACCCTGCAACGATATTATTATCGGGAACATCTCTTAATGCAGGCACGATATTTTCTGCATATATGTTCGGGTTGCCCGTTGACACGATACACGCTGTATCAACAGCATTGTTTTTATATATAGGTGCAGAACCTATTATTTCTAAAATAGAAAGAATAAAATCGAAGTATGGATTAATTCGTGCAGAAAGTTGAAACGGATTGATTTTTTAACGAAAAAAGTCGAAAAATCCATATGATTTTGTATAAAATATATGTTATAATAGATGTAATGAATTTTGAGGTGATGAAAAATGTTGTTTGTATGTTATCCGAAATGCACGACTTGCCTGAAAGCGAAAAAATGGCTTGATGAAAACGGAATAGAGTATGTGCAGAGAGATATTAAAATTGACAATCCGAGTTATGATGAACTGAAAGAATGGCTTGAAAAAAGCGGTCTGGAAATAAAGAGATTTTTCAATACAAGCGGACTTTTATATAAATCAATGGGATTAAAAGATAAATTGTCAGAGATGAGTGAGGAAGAAAAATTACAGCTTTTATCAACTGATGGAATGTTGGTGAAAAGACCGCTGCTTGTATGCGAAGATAAAGTATTGGTAGGATTTAAACAGCCCGAATGGGAGATGATTTTGAATGAATGATTTTTTGCCCGTATCAAGAGAGGATATGATAAAGCGAGGGTGGGATTACGTTGATTTTACTTTCGTTATAGGAGATGCCTATGTCGATCACCCGTCATTCGGACCGGCTATTATAAGCAGAGTTCTTGAAAGTGCAGGCTACAAAGTTGGAATAATACCTCAGCCCGATTGGAAAGATCCTGAAAGTATCAATGTATTCGGTGAGCCGAGATTGGCATTTCTCATATCAGCCGGAAACATGGATTCAATGGTAAATCATTATTCGGTGTCAAAGAAAAGACGTGCAAAAGATTTTTTTACACCGGGGGGTGTCATGGGAAAACGCCCCGATCATGCAACGGTCGTTTACGGAAATCTTATCCGACAGACTTATAAAAACAAGCCTGTTATTGTAGGCGGTATTGAAGCAAGTCTGCGAAGAATGGCACATTATGATTATTGGGACGATTGTTTGAAAAGGTCTGTTTTGCTTGATTCTCAGGCGGATATAGTATCATTCGGTATGGGTGAACATTCCATTGTCGAGATAGCTGACGCACTTAATAACAACATACCCGTTGACGAGATAACCTTTATCAAAGGAACGGTGTATAAAACAAAGAGTCTTGACAATATATATGACTATATCGAATTACCGTCATATAAAGAGTTAAAGGCGGATAAGCTGAATTATGCAAGGAGTTTTTATATTCAATATACGAATACAGACCCGTTTTCGGGGAAGATATTGGTTGAACCCTATGACAATGTATATGTCGTGCAGAATCCCATGTCAAAGCCCTTGACACAAGAGGAAATGGACAAAGTGTATGCTTTGCCGTATATGAGAACGTATCACCCCATGTATGAAAAAGACGGCGGTATTGATGCCATTAAGGAAGTCAAATTCAGTCTTGTAAGTAACAGAGGTTGTTTTGGGGGGTGCAGTTTTTGTGCATTGACGTTCCATCAGGGCAGAATTATTCAAACAAGAAGTCATCAATCCATCATAGACGAGGCTGAAATTATCATTAAAGACCCCGAATTTAAGGGATATATACATGATGTAGGCGGACCTACAGCGAATTTCAGACATACCTCATGCGAAAAACAGTTGACAAAAGGCGTATGTCCGAATAAACAATGTTTATTCCCGAAACCGTGTAAAAATCTTATAGTTGACCATACGGATTATCTTGAATTGCTGAGAAAATTACGTTCCCTTGAGGGTGTGAAAAAAGTATTTATCCGTTCGGGAATAAGATTTGATTATATCATGGCAGACCCCGATGACACTTTTTTCAAAGAGATGTGTCAATATCACATCAGCGGACAATTAAAAGTTGCCCCCGAACATATTGCAGACGCTGTTTTGCAGAAATTGGGAAAACCCGAAAACAGTGTATATAAAAGTTTCTGTAAAAAATATGCAGAGATAAATAAAAAATTGGGTAAGCCACAGTATTTAGTGCCGTATTTGATGTCATCACATCCCGGTTCCACGCTGAAAGAAGCTATTGCATTGGCGGAGTATTTAAGGGACTTGGGATATATGCCCGAACAGGTACAAGACTTTTATCCGACACCCTCAACTATATCAACTTGTATGTATTATACAGGCGTTGACCCGAGAACTATGGAAAAAGTATATGTTGCGAATGACCCGCATGAAAAGGCTATGCAAAGGGCATTGATACAATACAAAGACCCCAAAAATTACGATTTGGTGCATGAAGCACTTGTAAAGGCACATAGGACTGATTTGATAGGCTTTGACAAAAAATGCCTTATCAAGCCAAGAAACACAAAAGATCTCAATTCAAAAAAGAAGTCTGCAAAGCCGTTGACGGAAGAAGAAAAAAAATATGGCATTTCATTTGAGAAATATGACATGATACAAAATGCAAATAAGAATAACGGCAAGCCTAAAAAGAAACGGAGATGAAAAGCTATGGATAAAAAACTTTTTGCAAGTGCGATAGTAAAATTTTTATCGGGAGTGATATTGATAGCATTACCGTTGTTTCTGTCGGCAGGAAGTTTCGGTTATTGGAACACATGGCTTTTCATGGGAATTTTATTTATACCTATGTTCATAGGCGGATTGATATTGATGAAGAAAAATCCCGAGCTTTTAAGAAAAAGGCTTGACGTTAAGGAAAAGCAGTCACAGCAAAAAACGGTAGTTGCATTGAGTGGGATAATGTTTTTGTCAGGGTTCATAGTGGCAGGACTTGATAACAGGTTTCAATGGACGAAAATTCCCGAATGGCTTGTGATAACGGGTGCAGTGATATTTTTGGTATCTTATGGCTTGTATGCGGAAGTGCTGAGAGAAAACACCTATTTATCAAGGACGATAGAGGTGCAGGAAAATCAGAAAGTCATAGATACGGGCTTGTATGGCATAGTTCGACACCCGATGTATGCAGTAACGATATTGATGTTTTTGTCAATGCCGATAGTGCTTGGTTCATGGATAGCTTTCATAATTTTCTTGACATATCCGTTTATCATAGCAGGAAGAATAATAAACGAAGAAAAGGTACTTGAAGAAAGTCTTGACGGCTACAAAGATTACAAGGAGAAAGTAAAATACAGGATATTGCCGTTTATATGGTGAGGAGGACAAAGAGATGTTGTTGACAGAGAAAAGAAATAACCCGAGTGACAGATTTGAATATATCTATGAACAGGGCGGAACGGACAAGTTGACGATAATAGTCGATAAAATGACGGGGGTGAATTATCTTCTGACGAATACAGGAATCACACCGCTGTTAAATGCAGACGGAAGTATTGTTACAACGCAGTTGGAGGGAACGTGGTAAAATAATTCACCGTTCCCGAACAGCGTGACGGGAGGGAACAAAATGGAATGGAAAGTTTTGGGAAAAGAGCAGTTCGGATTGTGGAAAAAATGGTATTTCAATTTACACGAACCAAAAAGAATCAAATGGTGGGAATGGCTTTTGTCAGGACTGATGTTGGCAGTTTTGGGTACATTCATTATAAACGTTGACAATATATCTATTCATGCAAAAATTCTGATGCTTGTTTTTGAAATTTTGATGGTACCTCTTTTCATCAAGGCTGTAGATTACAATGAAACCAGAGAATCACTTTGGAAAGGCAGAGTGGTTGTGTTTTTAACTTTTTTGTCAGTGATATGTGAAGCAAGAAATCATCCTTTGCCCGATTGGGGCGAAGTTATACCGTGGATTGTTGGCATTGCGTCTTTGGTAGTAATATGGTGGATATATCCTTTTATTATTTATATGAAAGCAGGTTTACCTGTTACATATCTGAAAACAGGTATATGGAATATATCGGGCTTGGCGAATGTAGATGACTACTCAAAAATCAAATCTGCAATCGAATCGGGACAGATACGTTATTGTGATTTGGACGGTGGTGTTGATGAAGCGTTTTTGGAATGGTTTTCAGTGAGCAATACGGAGGACTTTGAAAGACTATATGATTTTTTTGTAGAGGACACTGTTTATCATGTGCCGAAAAAGTGCCTTAATAAAGGCGGCAGGATATGCTGTATTGATTACAGGTATTCATGGGACAGGGAAGAAACTTATGACATTTTATTCCTCCATTATTAAAAAATTGTAAATTGACAAACGGCTTGTATTGGGATAAAATATTTGTAGTATATTTGACAGAGGTGTTGAAAAATGGCAGATAATAAAAATCCCATGCAGAATGATATTTTAAGTAAAGCATTGGTTTTGGTGATAGCGGTAGCCGTATCGCTGGGAGTGCCGATAGCCGTAACGAGATTCGGCGGAAATGCCGATAATCAGACAAGTACACAGGTATCCGAAAAAATATCTGAAGTGTCGGAACAATCAGAAATTTCAGACGTTTCCGAAACGGAAAGCAAAACGGAAATTTCCGAGAGTTCGGGCTATTACATGGCGGATATTTCCAATTTGGAAAACGTGGATTATTTCGCAAAGGGCACACTTGAACATATCTTTGACGGCACTATCAACAAAAAGGGTAATGCAACAGGTTATCATTATACAATGGTGCTTGACAGCAAGGGAAAAATAATTGACGGTACACGTTCAGAGGAAGATGAAAACGGCGTATTCACGGGAAATGTTGAAGTTGACGGCGTGAAGAAGAACGGATTCAGTTCATTCTATCCGGAAGCGTGGACACCTCAGCAAGTAGTTGATGCGATAAATACAGCGTATGATGAAGCGGTCGAAAATCCGGATAATCCGAAAAAATCTCTTTGGATAGGTCACTATGGTGACATTGAGATAGATATGTATTTGGACAGCAACAAGAAGATAACAACAGCATATCCTGTATATCAAAAGTGAGGAGTGAGCGAATTTGAATAAAAAGAAAATATCTGCTTTGCTGATAACGTCGATGCTTGCATTGAGCATGGCTGGATGTCAGCCTGAAACACCGCCCGAATCGTCTGTTGAAACGCCGTCGGTAATTGTTGATGAAGATACGGGAATAGTTGTAAAGAGTGCGGAAAAGCCGTATTTTGAGAAATTGGAGGATTTCGAGAAAAAAGCTAAACCGTCAGCGGAAAGTTCTGAAAGCAGGCTTAAAAAAGCGACAGCGGCGTTGACGGCAGACACGGCACATTATGAATTAACAGAGTATAATATAGCTGAAAATATGCTCGGTTCGGAAGTTGACGTTATAACGGTGGAAGTTGAGAGAAAAGACAAGGCTGTTTATACAAAGACCACAAAGAGAATCGTTGATGACATAACGCAGGACGAGTTTATCACGATAGACGGTCAGAGTTACAGGCTGACGGACAAACGTACAAAGAGTATCAAGGAGAATATGGCAGATGATGTGATACTTGTAACGAGCAGTATGGACACCATAACAAGCAGTCTGACACAAGCAGGATATGTCGAAGTCGGTGGTGAAGGTGTTTATTATGAGTTTTACGAGTTCGGTAATGCTCAGATAATAGCTTACTTCAACGGAGAAAAATTCATTCGTGCAGACGTTTATCTGAAAGGTGACGAGGTTTTTGCATACAAGGGCTATTTTGAAGGTGATTTTAATATAGCATTTGATGAAAGCCTGCTTGTGAAGCCGTGATTTTGATATTGTGGAAAGGTGGTGAGATTTATGCTTTGGGTATGGATAACAGTGATAGTTGTAGCGTGTATCATGGAATGGGCAACGCAGGTGCAGTTGATCTCGATATGGGCGGCACTCGGCGGTGTAGTTGCATTGATACTTGAGCTTGCGGGTGTCGGCAAGGAAGTACAGGTAGTTGTATTTTTTGCGGTGACCATATTTGCAATAGTTCTGACAAGACCGCTTGCAAAGAAGATGACAGGCTTCAAAAAGACAGCAACAAATGCCGATATGAATATAGAGAAAGTCGGCAAGGTCACAAGGATCGTTGATGAAGAACTTGGCGTTATGCGTGTAAAGGTAGAAAATAACGACTGGTCGGCAACGACCGAAAACAAATCAGTATTGCCTGTGGGAACAGAGGTAGTTGTACAGGCAATAGAGGGTGTGAAGCTGATAGTAAAGCCCTCAAGTGAAACTGTTGTGCAGATATGAAAAAAATTTTTATTGAAAAGAGGTAATTGTTATGCCAGAATGGCTGATAGGATTTGTAATTGTTGTAGCGATAATCGTAGCGATAATCGTAGCGAACATCAAGGTAGTACCGCAGGCTAATGCGTATGTCATCGAAAGATTCGGTGTTTATTTCAAGACTTGGAATACGGGACTTCATGTAAAAGTTCCCTTTATCGACAGAATATCAAGAAAGGTGTCACTCAAGGAACAGGTCGTTGACTTTGAACCGCAGTCGGTAATTACAAAGGATAACGTATCCATGCAGATAGATACAGTCGTATATTTCCAGATAACAGACCCGAAATTGTATACTTACGGTGTTGAACGTCCGATAATGGCTATTGAAAATCTTTGTGCGACGACTCTGAGAAATATCATAGGTGAGTTGGAACTTGATAATACACTTACTTCCCGTGATAACATCAATGACAGGATAAGAGAAAAACTCGATGAAGCAACAGACCCCTGGGGTATCAAGGTAAAGAGAGTTGAATTGAAGAACATATTGCCGCCCAGAGAGATACAGGTAGCAATGGAGAAGCAGATGAAGGCAGAACGTGAAAGACGTGCAAAGACTTGATGCAGAGGGTGCAAAGACAAGTCAGATACTCGTTGCAGAAGGCGAAAAGGAAGCTGCTATCCTTCGTGCAGAAGCCGTTAAGGAAACAAAGATCCGTGAAGCACAGGGTGAAGCTGAAGCTATCTTTGTAGTACAGCAGGCTTATGCAGACAGCTTGAAAATGTTGAATGCAGCCGCACCGACCGACAGAGTTATCGCCCTCAAGAGCCTTGAGGCATTCCAGAAAGTTGCAGACGGCAGGGCTACAAAGATAATCATACCGTCGGATATACAGAATATGGCAGGACTTGCTGCAACTCTGAAAGAAATGGTAACAGACGGGAATATCGACAAAACACCGAAACAGCCCGTCAATAATACACGCAGACCGCATATAGACAATACAAGCAGTGTGAATAATGCACCGCCTGTAAATGTCACAAGACCTGCAGAGGCACAGAACGATCTGAGATACAGGGCACAGCAGATGCTCAATCAGAACGCTCCGAGAAATAACTGATATTACAAAGCAGACAAGACAGAAATATCTTGTCTGCTTTTTTGCATGAAAAAATGCGGGAGTATTCTGACTTTTACGGTAATGACGATTTCCACAATGTCAAGTTTTATAAGATCATTTGTATAATAAGCATTGCAGTCACTCCCGATATTCCCAAAAATGCCGATACCCCCAGTGAAAGCATACTGACAGGGATAAATACATTTGTAAAGCCCGAACATAAATTTACAGCTATCAATGCAATTATCCCCGAAAGCATGGATATTAAAGATGCTCGTACAGGCGTTTTCGCACCCGATATTTTATGAATTATGCTCATTATAAAAATCGCTCCTGCACATATACCTAAAATTTTCATAAACTTCACTCTCCACTCTCCAAACTCCACTCTACAATTATATCCTGTCACAAACCAAAAAAGACCTGACAAAATGTCAGGTCTTTCAAAAAATCACTTTTTAACTTTCATACCCGTTTTTTCAATAGTCGGGATAAGTCCTATTTTAGGCTTATCGGGGTCGGGCAGTTGCGGAAAATCGTATGCAGGAAAGTCATTTCCCTCTACAATTATAGGTCCATTTGGAGTTATACAAACGTCCCAACCGACATATCCGAAATCATCTACGACCATAGCAGCCTTTTTTACAAGTTCTTTCACTTCGTCCATATAGGGCAATTTATAACCTATGAATTTTATGCCTGTTGCAGGGTGTGCATCATAGTTTATCAATGCAGATGTATGTCCCTGTCCGACAATCTCGCCCTTATCCAAGTCAAAGTGACAAGCCAAACCGCCGTTTTCCAGATTATCAACGAACTTTCCGCCATTTCCCATTTTGAATACAGCGTATAATATATTTGGCTTGCCGTCATACACAAGCGTAACTATTCTCAGACAGTTTATAGAGTTGGGGTAAATTTTCGCTGCATCGGGGTGTTGTGTAATGACTTCCTCTATCACTCCGAAATTCTTTTCGGGCTGTCTGACATATTCGTATAATTTCTTTGTATCCTCGAAATCAGATACTTTTATCTTTTCAATACCTTTTCCACTCTCGCCAATGTTTGGCTTTGCAAAGAAATATTCCTTGCCTTCAACGAATTTCTCAAATTCCTCATAACCTATATCAGCCAGATCAATAACTTCTCTGCCGAGAAAATCCTTGAATCTCTTGTCAAATACGTTCTTTTCATTGAAAATATATCTCAGATCTCTCCTGTTGAGCTTGGAAATGAGATATTTATTTTTCATTCTCGTTAAATAGGTTTTTCTTTCCTCAGCGTTCATGTTGTAAAATTCAAAGATGATATAGTCATAGTAGCCTGCACCGTATTTAATGCCGCAGCCTATCATGTCAAAAAAAGTCTTGACCTTGCCTTGTCCCGACTTTTCGTAAACGGTATCTATCGCCTTTTTCATCTTACTGAAACGAACACCCGTTAATATCCTCGCAAAATATCCTATATTCATTTTATCCCCACTTTGATATTACATTACTTCTTTTACGGACTTCTTGATTATCTCCATGCCCTTTACGAGAGTTTCATCATCTATCACAAGCGGCGGCATGAGTTTTACAACAGAGTTCTTTCTGCCTGCACCCTCGATTATCAAGCCGTTTTCAAAGCACTTTTCAATGACTTTATCCGCCAAGCCG
The DNA here is from genome assembly GCA_902800005.1 of uncultured Ruminococcus sp. Lineage (GTDB taxonomy): Bacteria > Bacillota > Clostridia > Oscillospirales > Acutalibacteraceae > UBA1213. The sequence continues at coordinate 26,870 of CADCCP010000041.1, forward strand.
ACATTGATATTCTCAAATTCAATACCCCATATCAAGCCCATTCCACGAAGTTCAAGTCTTTCATCAAGCGGCAGTATCTCTTTTGTGATGAACTCTTTGACGATCTCGCCTTTTCTCTTTACTTCACTTTCAATATTGTTGGCAAGCATATATTCAAGACCGCCCTTTGCGGCTACAAATGCAAGCTGATTTCCTCTGAAAGTGCCGTTGTGTTCGCCGGGTGTCCACACATCAAGTTCAGGCTTGAAAAGAGTTATCGCCAACGGCAAGCCGTAACCGCCTATTGACTTTGACATTGTTACTATATCAGGCTGTATACCTGCTCTCTCAAATGAGAAGAATGTACCGCTGCGGCAGCAGCCTACCTGTACATCATCAACGACCATCAATATATCATTGTCATCACAGAATTTTCTCACTCTCTGCAGCCATTCAATTTCAAATACCCTGATACCGCCCTCTGCCTGTATCGTTTCAAGGAATACGGCAGCAGGCTTTTCAACGCCGCTGTGATCGTCTTTGAGAAGTGTTTCCATATATTTTATAGTGTCAAGTTCGGGGAACATATACGGTGCAGGAATGAAAGTCACGTTCTCCAGCGGTACGCCTGCACCTCCACGAGATGATTTATCCGTTGTAAGTGCAAGTGAACCCAATGTCATTCCGTGAAAAGCTCCCATGAATGCAAATACATTTCTTCTGCCCTTAACTTTTCTTGCAAGTTTGAGGGCAGCTTCATTTGCATTTGTGCCTGTCGGTCCGGGGAACTGTATTTTATAATTCAATCCTCTGGGTTTCAAGACCTTTTCTTCAAATGTTTCAATGAACTCTCTTTTCGGTACTGTATACATATCAAGAGCGTGCATAACGCCGTCATTTTCAAGATATTCTATCAATTTCGCCTTTATTTCGGGATTGTTGTGTCCGTAATTGACGGCACCCGCTCCGCAGAAAAAGTCTATATATTTATTACCGTCCTCGTCATAGAAATATGCACCCTTTGCCTTTGTGAAAACCGTCGGGAAATGCCTGCAATAAGAACGGACTTCCGATTCATATTCTTCAAAAACCTTTGTATCCATAAAAGATTACATCTCCATTTCATAATTATTTCAATGTTTATTTTAAACCCTTTTTAACAAAACGTCAAGACAATCAATAATTTTTATCATTCCTTACATTTACATTTCAACTTATTTTCAATATATAGCACTTTGCACAAAAACAGGACAGACATTTTATATGCTTGTCTGCCCTGTCAAAATTATGCAATTATGAATTGTGAATTATTCATTACCAACGCATTTTACCATGACAGCTTTCTGTGCATGAAGTCTGTTTTCGGCTTCCTCGAATATCTCATCAGCGTGGGCTTCAAAGACTTCTTCGGTTATCTCCTCTCCCCTGTGTGCAGGCAGACAATGCTGTATCATTGCATCGGGTTTTGCAAGTTTCATCAATTCTTCATTCACCTGATAACCGTCAAAGGCTTTTCTTCTCTTTTCAGCCTCACCTTCCTGTCCCATAGATGCCCATACGTCTGTAATAACAACGTCTGCATCAATGACAGCTTCCTTGGGAGTGCGGAACATCTGGAATTTATCTCCGTATTCTTTCGCAAATGCCAATACATCTTCATGCGGTTCATAGCCTTCCGGACAAGCTACTGCTATCGACATACCCGTTTTCAATGCACCGACTATCAATGAATTCATCATGTTATTTCCGTCACCGATAAAGCACATTTTCAAGCCGTCCAATTTGCCCTTGAACTCTCTTATAGTCATCAAGTCGGCAAGTATCTGACAAGGGTGACAGAAATCCGTCAAGCCGTTTATTATCGGAATACTGCCGTATTTAGCCAGATCTTCAACTTCACTCTGCTCAAAAGTACGGATCATTATACAATCAAGATACCTTGAAAGAACTCTTGCTGTATCCTGTACAGGTTCGCCCCTGCCTATCTGCATATCCTTTGAAGAAAGGAATATCGGCTGTCCGCCAAGCTGATATGTGCCTACTTCAAAAGATACTCTCGTTCTTGTTGAAGCCTTTTCAAATATCAATCCTACGGATTTTCCTGCAAGAAGTTTGTGTTCAATTCCGTGTTTCTGCTCATATTTAAGTTGATCGGCTAAATTCAGTATTTCAAAAATTTCTTCCGAACTTAAATCAAGCATTTTCAATAAATGTTTCATTTCAATCGTCCTCCATGACTTTCTTTAATACAGACAATCCCCTGTCTATTTCTTCATAAGTGATATTAAGCGGCGGTAACATTCTTAACAAATTCTTTGCTGTCAGGATAAGCAAGCCGTTTTCAACACATTTCTTTGCAATTTCCTTTGCGTTATCCTTTTCGGTGACTATGCCTATCATCAAGCCCATTCCACGAACTTCTTTTACATTTGCCATGCCCTGCAATTTCTCTCTGATATACTCGCCTTTTGCATTGACTTCTTTCAAAAAGTCCTCTGTCGTAACCCTTGAAAGAACTTCTTTCGCCGCCGCACAAGCGATAGGATTACCGCCGAAAGTTGTTCCGTGAGTACCTGCACTCAGAACATCTGCCAATTTCTCAACGCAAAGACAAGCTCCCATCGGCAAACCGCCGCCCAAGCCTTTTGCAGATGTGATCACATCAGGCTGTATGCCGTAATTCTGATAGCAGTAAAATGCACCTGTCCTTGATACACCCGTTTGCACTTCATCTACCATGAAAAGAATGTCTTTCTCTTTGCATATCTTTTCAATTTCACCGACAAACTCTTTATCAAGCGGCATAACACCGCCCTCACCCTGTATCAGTTCGATAAACACCGCACAAACTTCATCATTTATACAGCTTTTCAGACTTTCAATATTATTAGCCTCTGCATATTCAAATCCCTCTGTGAACGGAAAGAAAAAGTTATGAAATACATCTTGTCCCGTTGCCGCAAGAGTCGTTACAGTTCTTCCATGAAAAGAGTTTACAAGAGTAACTATTTTCTGTCTGCCCTTGCCGTACTTGTCAAAGCTGTATTTTCTCGCTATCTTTATTGCACATTCATTTGCTTCCGCTCCCGAATTGCACAAAAATACTTTATTAAATCCCGTTAATTCACAAAGTTTCTTTGATACTTCCGTCTGTAACGGTGAGTAATACAAGTTTGAAATATGCTGTAAAGTTGCGGCTTGTTCGGAAACGGCTTTCACCCAGCCGTCATCACAATATCCCAAACTATTTACGCCTATACCGCTTGTGAAATCTACATATTCTTTTCCGTCAACGTCCTTTGCAACAGCACCTTTTCCGCTTACAAGTGCAGTTTGAAATCTGCCGTAAGTGTGCATCATATACTGTTGTTCATCATTCCTTATCTCCTCAAAGGTCATTCCCGACACCCCTTTATTATCTCTTTCAATTCCAACCAGTCATTTATCTCAATATATCCGCCATTCAAATTCATCTTCAAATCAGGCTTTTCTCTGAAATTCTTTCTATACCATACAGGCTGTAGACCTGCATTCAAAGCACCCTCTATATCGCATATCGGATTATCTCCGCAAAACCATACTTCACTTGCTTTCAGTCCCGATTTTATCAGAGCCATTTCAAATATCTCGCTTTCGGGTTTTCTGAAAATATACTCGCTTGACGCTATCACAAATTCAAAGTGATTTTCCGGCAAGATCTCTTGTATTCTTCTTTTCAGGGAATTTCCCGTCAACATGATATTGCTGACAACGCCTGTTTTTATACCGCTTTCATACAGATATTCCAACAGACTTTCTATATGTTCGGACGGTCTTGCAGATGTCGCATTGTTCCAGTATATCCATTCCAATTCTTCATAGCTTTTATCAAACTCTATTCCGAAATATTCATAGATATATCTGTTAATGCTTGTCCAGCTTATCTCATACGGCTGATAAAACCTGTTTTGACAGCCCATTCTCTTTGAAATGCCTTTAATGACTTCATCAGCCTTTGCCTGTAAAATATCTATCGTGATATTCAGCGGATTTTTTACGGCTAACTTTAACAATGCACTGTTGCCTTTATCAAAGCCGTGTATCGTTTCGGTAATTATCGTATTGCCGTAATCGAACAATACCATTTCAGGCTTTTTCATACCGCACCTCAATAGAACATTGTGCCAACGCCTTCATCTGAGAACATCTCTATAAGTATTGAATGAGGTATTCTTCCGTCAATGATATGTGCCCTCTTTACACCACGCCTTACGGCTTCAACACAACACTCTATTTTCGGTATCATACCGCCCGATATAATGCCCTCTTTTTTGAGTGACGGAACTTCGCTGACGTTTACAACAGGTATCAATGTATTTTCATCATCTTTATCTTTGAGAAGTCCTTTTATATCCGTCATAAGAATAAGTTTTGCCGCTTTGAGTTCAGCCGCAATTCTTGCCGCCGCCAAGTCTGCATTGATATTATAGACTGCACCGTTATAACCGCCTGCAACCGTTGATATTATCGGTACATAGCCGTTTTTAGTCGCATCTTCGATTATCTGTGTATTGACTTCGGTTATCTCTCCGACAAATCCCAAGTCATAAGCCGTTGACTTCTTTTCAGCCATTATCATTCTGCCGTCAAGTCCGCACAAACCGATAGCTTTACCGCTGTGCTGTTCCAATCTCTGCACAAGACTTTTATTTACTTTACCTGCAAGAACCATCTGTACTATATCAATGGTTTCACTGTCGGTAACTCTCAAACCATTGATGAATTTACTTTCCTTGCCGATTTTTTTAAGCATATCGCTTATTTCGGGACCGCCCCCATGCACCAGCACAACATTTATTCCTACCAACTGCAAAAGCACTATATCACTCATTACGGCACTTTTGAGGTCTTCATTTATCATAGCATTTCCGCCGTATTTTACTACGATAGTCTTTCCCGACCACTTCTGTATATACGGCAACGCTTTAATAAGGACATTCGCCCTATCCTGATTTGAAATATTACTCTGCATTTCCAAACCTACTCCTTAAAACATTTTCCAATTCATTTTTCAATGGCTTTAAGTCATCATATATCGTGTCCCAAACGATACGCATATCCACTCCCGAATATCCGTGTACTATCCTGTTACGCATACCATAAAGCTGTTTCCATGGTATAGAAGTTATCGTCATTTTCAATTCGTCCGATAAAGATGATTTTGCAAGTTCGCCTATCTGCATCAAATTGAAAACACACGCTTCCACTCGCATATTATCTGACTGAAATTCTTCCAAAGTCGAACAATCCCTACAATAAATTTCAATAGAATTTATGTGTTCACAAATTTTCAGCAAAACTCTTTTATCTCTAAGTTCCATAAATAAGCACTCCGCTTTTGTTGATTTCCCTTTCCACTGCCGAATCGGGAATTATTTGTGTAACGTCAAGCATATCAACCTCTTTATTAAGTGCAGTAACAACATCTTCAAGCAATCCGAAAAATGCCAGACCTTTCAAACCGCTGTCTACCAATATATCAATGTCACTGTTCTGTACTGCACTATCCTTTGCATACGAACCGAACAAAACGGCTTTCTTAACGTGATATTCATCAAAAACAGGCTTTAACAATGACTTTATCTGATTTATTGTATATACAATATCACTTTGCATTGTTTTCATCTCCGTTCGGAATGAGTGATATATTCCTCACTCCTCATTCCTCATTCATCATTTAAATCAAGTTCTGTAATCGCCGTTTATCTTGACATATTCGTATGTCAGATCACAGCCGTATGCTTCGGCATTGAAATCCCCGTCATTCAGTTCAACGAGAATATCAATTTCATCTTCAACGAGAATTTTCTTTGCCGTTTCCTCTGAAAACTCTATGCCTGCACCGCCCTGACATACACATATTTTGCCTGCTCTCGACTGAAAAGCAACGTCAACTTTATTTACATCAACGTCACAACCCGAATAGCCTATCGCACACAATACACGTCCCCAATTGGCATCTGCACCGAACATTGCCGCTTTCAGCAGACTTGAACATATAACAGATTTTGCAACGCCCTTTGCATCTTTTTCGGTCTTTGCACCGCTTACTTTACATACAAGCAATTTCGTTGCACCTTCACCGTCTTTTGCCATCATCTTTGACAAGCCTTTACATACCGCTGTCAATGCCTCAACGAATTTATCGTAATCTTCACCTTCACAGGTAATTTCCGTATTTCCTGCCAAACCCGAAGCCATTACCGCAAGTGTATCATTTGTAGATGTATCTCCGTCAATGCTCACCATGTTGAATGTACAGTCTGCCGCTGTCTTGACAGCTTTCTTTATCATTTCGGCAGAAATTGCAGCGTCCGTTGTCACAAAACAAAGCATTGTTGCCATATTCGGATGTATCATACCGCTTCCCTTTGAAATACCGCCGATTTTAACAATTTTACCGTCAATTTCGGTTTCAACGGCAACCTCTTTTTTAACTGTATCAGTTGTCATTATAGCCTCAGCCGCATTTGAACTGCTTTCAAGAGTGTTATCCAATTCGCTGACAAGCTGTTCCATGCCCTCTGCAATAGGCTCTATCGGCAATATCTGACCGATAACTCCCGTTGAACCGACTATAACATCTTCTGCACTTATATCCAGTTTATCGGCAACAAGTTCACACATCATTTCAGCTTTTTGAATACCGTCTGCATTGCAGGTATTTGCATTTCCGCTGTTGACGATGACTGCCTGTGCATAGCCGTCAGCAAGATTTTTCTTTGTCACGGTGATAGGCGAACTCTGTACTAAATTAGTCGTATAAACTGCCGCCGCCGTACACTTGACCTCACTGTATATCAAAGCAATATCCCTTTTGGACTTATTTTTTCTGATACCGCAGTGAATACCCGATGCTTTAAAACCCTTTGCCGCCGTAACCGAACCCTCTATAAACTTATATGCCATTTCTTTTCCTCCGTTCAATCAAAATGCGGGTGGAACTATCACTAACCCCGTCTTTTCATCAAGTCCGAAAATGATATTCATATTTTGAATAGCCTGACCTGCCGCACCTTTGACCATATTATCAATAGCTGAAATTGCTATAAAAGTACCTGTTCTCTCGTCAACGTGAAGTGATATGTCGCAGAAATTGGAATATTTTATATTGTGTATATCAGCGTTTGCACCGTCGGGGAGAAGTCTTACAAAAAATTCATCTTTATAGAAATCTTCATAAGCCTTTCTCAACTGCTCTTTCGTCACGCCCTCATTCAACTTTGCATAGCACGTTGAAATGATACCACGATTCACGGGCAACAAATGCGGTACAAATGTAATTTTGACATTCTTTCCCGATAACTTGGAAAGTGTCTGTTCAATTTCGGGTGTATGTCTGTGATTTGCCACTTTATAAGCGTGAAAACCCTCGTTCAATTCGGGATAGTGATTGCTTTGATTTGGCTTTCTGCCTGCACCCGTTACGCCTGATTTTGAATCTACTATAATTCCGTCAGTGCTTACAAGACCGTTCACAACTGCCGGTGCAAGTGCCAAAGGTGCTCCCGTTGTATAACAACCCGGGTTTGCAATAACTTTCTTTCCCTTGATGTTCTCTCTGAAAAGTTCGGGCAAACCGTAAACCGCTTTTTTATGCAAGTCATGGTCGAGAAATTCACAGCCATACCATTCTTTATATTCATCTTCACTTTCAAGACGGAAATCTGCTCCCAAATCGATAAATGCCTTACCCTGCTTGTCGCACTCGGCGGCTAATTCCTGTGAAAGTCCGTGAGGAAGTGCCGCAAATATAACATCACTCTTTGCAACGACTTCATCTTGCGTTCCGCACTCCATATCACAAAGTCCTTTATATGACGGGTAAACTTCACTCAATTTCTTTCCCTCAAAGCTTACTGAACTTATAGCCGCAATTTCAGCGTTGGGGTGTGTCAGTAATATTCTTACCAACTCTGCACCCGCATAACCTGTTGCACCGATTATTCCTGCTTTTATTTTCATCTTCTTTTACTCCTGTTATTTTATTTTTCTTGGGGAAAACTTTTTTGCAAAAAAGTTTTCCCCAAACCCCTTTCAAAAAAACCTGAATTTTTAATTTTCAATTAAAGCCCTGACTCTTTTGACCTGTGCTTTGACATTTTCACTTGCGGGACCGCCTATTACTTTTCTGCCGTTCACGCAGTTTTCAAGCGATATTGCTTCATAAACTCCCTCGTCAAATACTTCACATATTTTCTTGTATTCCTCTATCGGCAATTCTTCGAGAGTAGTCTTTTTCTCTATGCAGATCGCTACAAGAGTTCCCGTTGCTTTATAAGCATCACGGAAAGGCAAGCCTTTTTTAACAAGATAGTCTGCACAATCTGTTGCATTGATAAAGCCGTTTGCAGCAGCTTTTCTCATGTTATCCGTGAGAACTTTCATGGTATCTATCATGGGAGTGAACGCCGTCAAACACATTTTGACAGTATCGACTGCATCAAATATAGCCTCTTTATCTTCCTGCATATCCTTGTTGTATGCAAGGGCTATTCCTTTCATCACCGTTAAAAGTGTCATTAAATCTCCGAAAACTCTGCCAGACTTTCCTCTGACAAGTTCCGCTATATCGGGATTTTTCTTTTGAGGCATGATACTCGAACCTGTTGAAAATGCGTCATCAAGCTCGACAAACTTAAATTCCCATGAACACCACATGATTATTTCTTCCGAAAATCTTGAAAGATGTACCATGATGATAGAAAGAACGCTTGCCAATTCCATACAGAAATCCCTGTCGGAAACACCGTCAAGACTGTTCTGTGAAACTCTGTCAAAGTTGAGTAATTTAGCTGTTATGTTTCTGTCAATGGGATATGTCGTTGTAGCCAATGCACCGCTTCCCAAAGGCATTTCGTCCATGTGTCTGTAAGCACATTCAAGCCTGTCAACGTCACGCAAAAGCATTTCCGCATAAGCCATAAGATGATGACCGAATGTAATGGGCTGTGCTCTCTGCAAATGGGTATAACCCGGCATGACTGCACCTGCATATTCTTCCGCTTTATTGCAGATAACTCCGATAAGTTCTTTGACTTGCGACTTGATATTCTGAACTTCTTTTTTCAGATAAAGACGTATATCAACGGCTACTTGGTCATTACGGCTTCTTGCCGTATGCAAACGCTTTCCGGTCTGTCCTAAACGCTGTGTAAGTTCGCCCTCTATGAATGTATGTATATCTTCGGCATTGGGGTCTATCTGCAATTTGCCTTCATCAATGTCTGCAAGAATACCTTTCAAGCCCTCTATGATAGCCTGTGATTCACTTTTCTCTATTATACCGCATTCACCTATCATTTCGGCATGAGCCATACTGCCCTCTATATCTTCACGATACATTCTGCTATCGAATGATATTGACGAATTGAAGTCATTTGTTTTTTTATCTATCTCCTTTGAGAAACGTCCTGCCCAAAGTTTCACAAGATCAACTCCTTTTCAATTCATAATTCATAATGCACAATTCATAATTGTTTTCAAATCCCAAATTTATCTTTAAAACAAGAAAACTGCCGAACACAATCCATTATGCATTATGCATTATGAATTATGCATTACAAAAGCTATTGGGCGGACAATGATTTTTCCCATTGTTCGCCCTGAATGATCTCTGTTTTTATCAGTCACGAAGTATTCTTTGATAAGATTCTTCTTTGCCTGAACTTTTATCGGAAGTCCGAACAGCTTTATAAATCCTGCTGAATCCTTCTGGTTGTAAACTTCATCTTCATCAAAGGTTGCAATGTCCATGTCATAGAGTGAATACGGTGAAGTCACACCTGCATCTATGATATTGCCCTTGTAGAGTTTGAGTTTTACATCACCTGTAACAGTTTCCTGAGTGGAGTCAACGAAAGCGGAAATTGCTTTTCTGAGAGGTGTATACCACTGACCGAAATAAACGAGTTCGGCAAAACGCAAGCCTACCTGCTGTTTAAAGTGGTATGTATCTCTGTCGAGAGTAATTTCTTCCAGCTTGTTGTGTGCATGATAGAGGATAGTTCCGCCGGGAGTTTCATAAACACCCCTTGACTTCATGCCGACAAGTCTGTTTTCAACGAGGTCAACGATACCGATACCGTTTTCACCGCCAAGCTGATTGAGTTTTTTAACTATCTCAACAGAGCCGAGTTTTTCGCCGTCAACTGCCACAGGGATACCTTTTTCAAATGAAATTGTAACATAAGTGGGTTTGTCGGGAGCCTGTTCGGGTGATACACCCAACTCCAAAAAGCCCTCTTTATTGTACATAGGTTCATTTGCAGGATCTTCAAGGTCAAGTCCCTCATGGGATATATGCCATATATTCTTGTCTTTGGAATAATTTGTTTCTCTTGTTATTTTAAGAGGAATGTTATGTGCTTCTGCATAGTCTATTTCTTCGTCACGGGATTTGATAGTCCACTCTCTCCAAGGAGCGATGATCTTCATATCGGGAGCGAATGCCTTTATAGCAAGTTCAAAACGCACCTGATCGTTGCCTTTGCCGGTACAGCCGTGACAGATAGCATCTGCACCCTCAGCGAGTGCGATCTCAACGATACGCTTTGCAATAACAGGTCTTGCGAAAGATGTTCCCAAAAGATACTTGCTTTCATAAACATTCTTCAATAAATTCCTTGTTCAAGTCCTCTATATAAAGTTTGGACGCACCTGTTTTGAGAGCCTTTTCTTCCAAGCCGTCAAGTTCCGTACCCTGACCGACATCACCTGAAACTGCAATAACTTCACAGTTGTCATAATTTTCTTTCAGCCACGGAATGATGATAGATGTATCAAGACCGCCCGAATATGCCAAAACTACTTTTTTTATATCTCCCATTGTAAAAACCTCCGTAATCATTTTTTAACTGCAATATATATTATACACGTTTTTTGCATAAAATCAAGTACTTTATGAATATTTATTCAAGCAAGCCGTTTTTTGTACATTTCAAAACAAAAAACACTTGACTTACTTTGATTTTTTATATATAAAGCAATAAATTTATAACATAAATCACTGTATTTTAACCTGTAAATCAATAAATTCACTGTCATCTTTTCAAATAATTATACATTTATTCATAATTCAATGTATATTATTCATCATAAATTTATTTTCGGGTTGTCGGTCTGTCAAAAAAATTGTTTCTATTCTGCACCGATATGTGATATAATAGATTGAAATAAATTTTTTGGAGGTTTTTCTATGTTCAAAAAAATTGATGTCACTGAACTCAATGACAACTTCTTCACAAAGTTCAACAAAGAGTGGTCACTTGTTACGGCGGGCTGTGAAACAAATTTCAATACCATGACGGCAAGCTGGGGCGGTATCGGTATCCTCTGGAATAAAAACGTAGCTTTCACGTTTATCCGTGATTCCAGATATACCCTTGAATTTGTAGACAAAAACGACTGCTACACTCTTTCATTCTTCGGCGGAAACTGCATGAAAGAACTTGTTTTCTGCGGCAAAAATTCCGGCAGAGATGTAGACAAGATAAAAGAAACAGGTCTTACTCCCGTACATGACGGAAATGTCACCTATTTTGAAGAAGCAGAACTTGTGCTTGTCTGCAAGAAACTCTTTAAACAGCAGATGTCACTTGAAGGTTTTATCGATAAGTCATTTATTGAAAAGTTTTATGCCGACAATGATCTGCATGAATTATATGTAGGCGAGATCGTCGAGGCTCTCATAAAAGCATGAGAAATGTATTGATAACCGGCTCATCAAGGGGCATAGGTGCGGAAACTGCAAGGCTTTTTGCAAAAAAAGGCTATAATGTCTATATCAATTACAACAAATCTGAAAATGCCGCCCTTGCACTCCTTGATGAATTAAAAAACTATTCCGTACAGGCTGTAAAGGCTGATGTTTCAAAGCCTGATGAAGTCAAAAAGATGTTCGGCGAAATTTCGGGCATTGACATTCTCGTCAACAATGCAGGTATTGCACAAACCAAACTTTTCACCGACATAACAAATGATGATTGGAATAACATGATAGCCTCAAATCTGAGTAGTGCATTTTACTGCTGTCGGGCAGCCCTGCCTTACATGATACGTCAGCATTTCGGCAGAATTATCAATATTTCTTCCATGTGGGGACAGGTCGGCGGTTCATGTGAAGTCCACTATTCCGCTGCCAAAGCAGGCATCATAGGCTTGACAAAGGCACTTGCTATGGAAGAGGGTTTAAGCGGTATCACCGTCAACTGCATAGCCCCCGGTGTCATCAAAACCGATATGACTTCAAATTTATCGGAAGATGACTTCACCGCCCTAAAAGACGAGACTCCGACAAATTCCATTGGCACTCCCTTCGACGTTGCACGAACAGTTGTATTCCTTGCAAGCGACAATTCCTCTTTCATCACCGGACAAGTCTTAGGTATAAACGGCGGATTTGTCGTTTAACAAAAAACTGCACTTCATTGAAAAAGGAGTGCAGTTTTTTTGTGCTTGAATTTGGTTTGTATATGTGATATAATCTCTTAGGAAATCTGCGAAAAAAGGAAGATGAATATTATGCCTATCAAAATTCAGGACGGCTTGCCTGCACTCAAAACACTTGAATCAGAAAATATCTTTGTCATGACAAATCAGAGGGCTACCACTCAGGATATAAGACCTCTCAAAATAGTTATAGTCAACCTCATGCCGACCAAGATAGAAACCGAAACTCAGCTTTTACGCCTGCTCGGAAACTCCCCTTTGCAAGTTGATATTGAACTGCTCCAGATGGCTACCCATGTTTCAAAAAACGTGTCCTCAGAACATCTCACAGCCTTTTACAAGACCTTTGACGAGATAAAAGACCAGTATTATGACGGTATGATAATAACAGGTGCTCCCGTTGAACTTCTCGAATATGAAGATGTCGATTATTGGGACGAGCTTTGTCAGGTCATGGACTGGTCAAAAAAAAATGTTTACAGTACCATGCATATATGCTGGGGGGCACAAGCCGCTATGTATCATCATTACGGCATACAAAAATATAAACTCCCCGAAAAACTCTCAGGTGTTTACACGCACCGTATCAGTAATATCTATCACCCGTTAATGCGTGGCTTTGACGATAAAATTTTAATGCCACATTCACGCTACACGGGTATACACCGCTCTGACATTCAAAAATTCGATGAACTGGAAATTCTCGCTTACTCCAATATTGCAGGCGTTTCCATCGTTGCCAACAAGAACGGCAGACAGTTTTTTGTATTCGGTCATGCAGAGTATGACAGAAATACCCTCTATAATGAATATTACCGTGATGTCAATAAGGGACTTCACCCTCAAATTCCATACAATTACTTTACAGGAAATGATCCCCGTTCAATGCCTGCACTTACATGGAGAAGCTATGCCACTATCCTTTATTCAAACTGGCTCAACTACTACGTCTACCAGCAAACTCCATATGATCTTGCAGACCTTGAAAATATGCAGAAATAATTCGGGCAAAATAACAATGTACAATGTGCAATGTACAATGTGCAATGTACAATGTGCAATGTACAATGTACAATGTGCAATGTGCAATGTGCAATGTGCAATGTGCAATGTGCAATGTGCAATGTGCAATGTACAATGTACAATGTGCAATGTACAATGTACAATGTGCAATGTGCAATATAAAAAAATTCGGCAGATGATCTCTGCCGATTTTTTTATTGTCCGACAAGTTCCGTTATCGGTGAAAGGATATAACCCATGTCTTCCCACTTTGTCAAAAGTTCATCAAGAATTTCGCTGTTCGTCTTTGAGGTGCTGTGCAGAAGCACAACTGCACCGTTATGGATACGAGGCAATAATTTATCAAACGCCTGTTCCTTTGTCGGCTGATTATCGTTATACCAGTCCACATATGCCAGACTCCAAAATATCGTCTTGTATCCCATTTCCTGTGCCATCTTTAAGTTATCTTCACTGTACTTGCCTTGAGGCGGTCTGTAGACTTTCACAATTTCCTTTCCCGTGACCTCTTTGTACAGTTCTTCAAGTCCACAAAGCTCTTTTTTAAAACTCTCCATATCCGATATTGCCGACATATCGGGATGTGTCATAGTATGGTTGCCAACGGTATGCCCCTCATTCACCATTCGCTTGACAAGTTCGGGAGCAGTCTGCAAAAAATTTCCTACAAGAAAAAACGTTGCTTTCACACCATGCTTTTTCAGAACGTCAAGTATATTTTCGGTATAACCGTTTTCATAGCCTGCATCAAACGTCAGATAGATCTTTTTCTGTGATGTGTCACCTACATAATAGGCATCATAGGTTTTCAATTTCTCTGCACCTGCATTTCCCGTAGGTATGCCGTCGGGAGAATTGAAGCTCAATCCCCAATTTACATCTGCACTGGTCATGATCGCCCTATTTGCCGTCATGCCCGAAATTATCACCCCTGCCATTATCACCGCCATCAGCCCAGACAATGCACATATTATAGTCTTTCTCCTGAAGATCACATACAAGCTCACTCACTCCGTTTATCCATACAGATTTTTGTCCATTATTTTATATGCCTGCATTTTTTCGGTTATGCATTTTATCTTTGAATAATATTCCTCTGCATTTTCCGCTGCCTCTGAAAGCATATACTCAAATATTGACTCGTTCATGAATGAATCATAAAAGCTGGCAGTTATCTTGAAATACACTCCCATGCTTTTCCTGTCAAGACAAAAATGACCGTCCGACAAACTGTCGTTTATCATGCACAGGGCAAATGACAGGTCTGATATGCTGATATTCGATACGTCCACATCTATCGGTGCATACAGCGTGATAAGCATTTTGGACGGCTCTATCACAAATGCAAATCTGAAATCCGTTTCACGCCCGCTGAAAATGCACCTTACACAAAAATTCTTTTCATCACATTCATGTACTATATCGTTCCTTTCAAGCACTCTGCACAATGCCCTGTACGCCCCTACAGACTTTACCGCCGTCAATGCCATATCCATTCCTCCCAAAAAAAATTGTCTTTTTTATATTTATATCACTTCCATTATAATAAAAATAACGAATTTTGTCCCTCTACAACATTTTTTATGATTGTCGAATATTGAGATTTTTTGTGTTTTTACAGGTTTTCATCCGCCTTTTGCCACATCTTTTATATCTCATACGTCAAAACTTTTGGTGTATTTTAACCAAGATTACAAATTTGTAACAAAACCCTTGACAAATATTTCAAAATCGTTTAATATATAACACGTTGGAAATAACAATCACTCAGATTTGTATATTACGCCTAATTCAAGGAGGGCTTTTTTATGAAAAATATTAGTAAGGTTTTGGGTATCGTTGCAGCAGGTGCTATTGCAAGTTCTATTTCGGTATGTTCGGCTGCTGCTTACAGCACTACTACCGTATATACGACCGACTATCTCAGAGTAAGAGAAGCTCCCGGTTTGGAAGCAGCTATCATTGATGTTGTTGCTCCCGATATGCCTATACAGAGGATATGCAAGCTCGACAACGGCTGGAGTCAGGTCGTTTACAATGATGGAGTTTATTATATGCACTCCGACTATCTCGTTGAATATGAGTATGCAGAGATAGAAGACAATTACTATGCAGAAGCAGAAGATGACGAAGAAAAAGTTGAAGAGGTCTATAAAGAGGACGTTGAAGAAGTCGTAAATTACGACTATGATACAGACAGTTATTATGATGAGATCATCGCTGCAAGTGACTTCCGTTTTGACGGCGTGGAGTTCTGGGGCGACTACAGATGGACATACTACAGTGAGCAGGTACTGCCCGGCGGCGGTCTTGACATCCCCGGCAGACACACCGACTACAATGGTTATGTATGTGATGAAAATGACTACATCTGCCTTGCAAGCGACTTCCTCCCCAAAGGTACTGTTGTTTCAACTCCTTTCGGCAAAGCAGGTAAAGTCTATGATTGCGGCTGCGGCAACAATATTACTCTTGATGTATATGTAAATTGGTAATGTATATGAAGTAAACTTGAAAACGGACTGTCAATTGACAGCCCGTTTTTTGTTATGGCAGGAAACACTATTGATATTTTAATCAAGTATTTCGGATATGATATAGTTTGATATTAAAAAGCCTTTCGGTGTAAGTCTTATGCTGTTTTTGTCGATCTCAAGAAATGCGTGTTTTGAAAATTTTTCCGCATTACGCCTGTATCTGTCGGGTACGCACTTGCCGAAACGTGCATAAAATCTGTCCTCCGTCAAACCCTCCGTCAATCTCAGGGCAAGCATTATAAATTCCTCTTCACTTCCGCCATCCCCATCGGAAACGGTCTTTAATGCATAGAAATCTTCAAATGATCTTGAAAAATAAAATCTCTTTCCATTGACAAAAGAGTGTGCAGATGAGCCTATACCTATGTATTCCTCGTCATGCCAATATTTTAAATTGTGCCTGCTCTCAAAGCCCTCTTTGCAGAAATTCGATATTTCATACTGACCGTAGCCGTATTCTTTCAGCTTATCAACTGCAAATAAATACATTTCCGCCTGTTCGTCGTCACTGCATATATCCAGCTTTTCACGCATATCATGATAGGGTGTTCCGTGTTCTATTTTTAAAATATATGCAGATATATGCTGTACTTTCCTCTCTGCACAAAACTCTATCGACTTTTCAAGACTGTCCTTTGTCTGCATGGGAGTAGCTATCATCAGATCAAGCGATATATTTGCAAATCCCGCATTTTTGGCTTTTTCGATACATCTTTCAGCCTGCTTCACATCATGAAGTCTTCCAAGTATTTGCAGTTCCCTGTCACTTGCCGACTGCAAGCCTATCGAAAGCCTGTTGATGCCGCATTTTCTCATCAATTCAAAATCAATGTCCTGCTTTTCGGGATTCACTTCAACAGTAATTTCAGCTTCATCTGCAAAACCGAATTTTTCACGCACTTCACCGACTATCCTGCACAATCTCTCTGCACCAATGATACTCGGTGTACCGCCCCCGAAATAAAGTGTATCTGCTTTTTGCCCGATACGCTCACTGAAATGACCGACAGCCCTGCATACATTTTCTGTATATGTATCTGCTTTTTCTTTGGAATAGCCGACAGAGTAGAAATCACAGTACGGACATTTTCGCCTGCAAAAAGGTATGTGTATATATACACCTGTCATCTTTTGGATTCCTTTCTGAATATCAGCATGATCTCACCGAACATAGATACCAATGCAGTTATCACAAGCGTTATATCAAGTGTCATAAATGTTTTGAATGACTCTGCCAATTCGTCATAGCTTGGCGTGTCGTTCATGACGATGAAACCTACCACTCTGTAAAGCTGTTCATTTCCGCCCATGCCTGTAATTGCACTATCTATTACGAACGTCACAGAAAGGTAGAATATAAGCAATAATATCATCGTTGCTGTCATCAACGGTTTTCTCGGCTTGTTTATCACGCACACCACTATCATTGATAATATCACCGATACCGTTATTATTATCACTATCGGATTTATCATATCATGTCACCGTCTTTGCCTGTCAGCTTTTTATAAAGCATGGCTGTCTTTAAAACTGCCGTCTGAGTTTTGGCATCAACTATCTCGTTATTCAAAACCATCTCAACTGCCTTTTTCAGCGGTATCTTCTCGCATGACAAAAATTCATCTTCATCAAGCTGTTGTCTTTCAAATCTTTCGACTTTGCAGAAATACAAGTGTATTATCTCTCCGCAGTAGCCCGGACTCGGATAGAGTTTTCCCAAAGTTATATATTCCCTTCCTATTGCACCCGTTTCTTCAAGAAGTTCTCTTTTACCGTTTTCAAGGGGTGTCTGACCTTTTTCGAGCTTGCCCGCAGGCAGCTCCAAAAGTACCTCTTTATACGGATACCTGAACTGCCTCACAAACAGAAGTTCATCATTTTCAGTGAGTGCCGCTATACATACACCTCCCGGATGTCCGACAACTTCCCTTAATGCCTTTGAGCCGTCCTCAAGTTCTGCAATTTCCTCTGTCACATGAATGACCTTTCCGTTGAATATTTCTTTTTTCTCCAATGTTTTTTCATAAAGTTTCATAAAACATTCCTCCCTTTGCGATTCTATTATATATTATCCTTTTACAAAAATCAACCAGAAATAATACTTGACATATCATATTACGAGTGCTATAATGCACTTGAAAATATATTATGCTGTCTTCAGGGCGAGGTGCAAGTCCTCACCGGTGGTCAAAGCCCACGAGCAATTTTTTGCTGAATCGGTGCAATTCCGATGCCGACGGTAACAGTCCGGATGAAAGAAGATATTTTACCCGTATCGATTACGCCCTTGCTTTATGCATGGGCTTTTTTTGTGGACAGCACAAAAAACAGGAGGTCTTTCCCATGACAAATCAATCTTCAAGAAACAAGAGCAACATCACCAAAATCGCAATTACTGCAATGCTTACAGCCGTAGCTGTTGTCTTGCAGTACATTGAAATGCCCGTACCCTTAGTCCCCTCTTTCCTCAAACTCGACTTCTCAGACATTCCCGAATTGATAGGTGCTTTTGTCATCTCTCCCATTTACGGTGTCATCATCTGCCTTATCAAAAACATTATTCATTTGCCTTTCGGTTCTTCCGTAGGAGTGGGAGAGTTTGCCAACTTCCTGATGGGGGCTGTATTTGCCTTTACTGCCGGCATCATCTACAAATACAAAAAAACAAAAAAGGTCGCTTTCATAGCCTGCATTTCGGGTGCTTTGGCAATGTCCGTCCTCAGTGTCGTTATCAACTATTTTATCGTTTACCCTGCTTATGCACAGCTCTGGGCAGGCGGTGATATGAACGTGATAATCGGTATGTACAAGGCTATCCTCCCCGCTTCCGATGATCTCATCAAATCCCTTATCATCTTCAATCTTCCCTTCACTTTCGTAAAGGGCATGATAGATGCAATAATCACAATGCTTATATATAAACCTCTTTCAAATATGTTCGTGAAGATGAACAACTCCATCAATGCAAAATCAAAAAAATAAGTTGACATATTGCATGATTTATAATACAATAAAATTGTAATTTTTATTTAAAGGAGATGTTCCGCTATGAGCAAAAAGGAACTTGACAATGAAATGTATGATGCAAACCTTATTTCACTTCTTGACGACGAGGGTAATGAATATGAGTTTGAGATAATTGAGGAACTTGACTACAAAGACGGACATTATTATGCACTCATGCCTTTGTTTGAGATGCCCGACGAAGAGGACAGTGAAAACGTCTATATGATATTCGAGGATATTATCGACGAGAACGGTGAAGCCCAGCTTGCCGAGATCGATGATGAAGCACTTCTTGATACACTTGCAGAACTCTTTGAAGAGAAGTTTGACGAGGCTATGTATGAAGATGACGAGGAAGAATAATTTTTCTTCAAATCACAAAATTTCCTCTTGATTTTTCCGACAGAATGTTATATAATATATTCATACAAAAAAACTTCTGTTTGTTTACAAATTCTGCCCAATTCGTGTAATTGTCTATTTAACCCTACAAATTGTATTTCGGGAGCTTGGCTTCGGCGGCGGACTTCAGACCTCCCACTTATGTGGACGAAGGGAGTATGAAACCGTTGAGCAGGCACCCACCTGCTTATCTCGTAGGCAGGTTATTTATGACATGAACGGTTGGGCGGATCTCTTTTTCACTTCAAATCAAAAAACAGCCGCTGCAAAAGCGGCTGCTTTTTTTACGCAAACATAAACACCAAAATCCCGACAATCAAACCTATAACTGCCAATCCGAGACCTACCAAAAAAAATACCGTTTTCACGATATTCAGTGTGTTGTCTCCGTCTATGTAGAATTTCTTCGGCTCATTCGGATCGTATCTGATATGTACGCTATCTCCCACATGATATTTCGGCGGATTTCTGTGAACAGCCGATGTCACCGTTATAGTTTCACCCGTTGCAGTCGTGTAACGCACCACAGGATGAAATCCTCTGACAGAATATTCCCTGTCCGAATCATATGTGCTTCTCACCATATCCGTGACTGTTCCAACTGCCTTTGACGTACAGTTCTTTTTCCTGTCTGCCATGACAGATGACAGTATCCACGATACCATCAGGAATATCAGCCCCATACCGCAGAATATACCGGAAAATATCGCTATGAATATCATTTTATCTTCCATCAAAAAGCATCTCCTTTCCGCATCATTTTACAATATTTGTACTCATTTTGTCAAGACAAATTGTTACAATATTGTAGTTGAAATGTACTGAAAAAAATTATATAATTAGCTTACAGAATATGTCATTTTTTGAGAGGTGAACTTATGGACAAAAAAAGAAACATCTTTCTTACAGTTATCCTGCTTTCAATTATCGCTGCTGTTACGGCTGTCATCGTGCTCGCCGTTCTTGCCGAACAGAATACTCAGAAAAATGCCAGATCATATCTTGCCACTAATACCATCGTATCTCAGGTCATCAAAAAAATGAATTATCAAAACCTTTCCAAGATCTCTGATGAAAATATATCCAAATATTATAATATCCCCAACGGTATCATTACCGACTCCTCTGTTTACATATCCAACCGCACTGATTCCGGTATGGAGCTTGCCTGTTTCCGCCTGAGCAGCGAGGACTGTGCTCCCATACTCTCCGATTCAATATCCGAACACATCTCTTCAAAAAACAACGAAAATAAAGAAGGCAGCGGTCAGCTTGCAAAATTCAAGACAGATACCGTTTACCCTTATGTATTCGTTGCCGTCGCTTCCGACAGCGAGGCTGCCGCAAACGCTTTCCGAGAGACCGTTAATGAAAAATAAAAAATGACTTACAGTCAATATGCTGTAAGTCATTCTTTTATTTGCACTCAGAGCGAAAAATATTCCTCATTCCTCACTCATAATTCCTCATTTCATAAGGCTTGTACCGTCCATTTCTTCGGGCTTTGACAAGCCTAAAAGCTGTAACATTGTCGGAGCTATATCTGCAAGTCTGCCGCCGTCTCTGAGAATACACGGATGATTCACTACACAGAACGGTACAAGATTCGTTGTATGAGCCGTGAACGGTGAACCGTCTTCTTCTATCATCTTATCGGCATTTCCGTGATCGGCTGTAATAAGTGCCACACCGTCCATCTTCACAACTGCATTAACTACCTGTCCTACACAATCATCTACAGCTTCAACTGCCTTTACAGCAGCATCAAACACACCTGTATGTCCGACCATATCGCAGTTTGCAAAGTTCAGTATAACTACATCATACTTGCCGCTCTCTATCCTCTCAACAGCATTCTTTGCAACTTCATATGCACTCATTTCAGGCTGCAGATCGTATGTTGCAACTTTCGGTGACGGTATCAAACACCTGTCCTCACCTTCCGAGACCTTCTCTACACCGCCGTTAAAGAAAAATGTTACATGAGCATATTTCTCCGTTTCGGCAATTCTGAGCTGTGTCATGCCCTTTGAAGAAATGTAATCACCAAACATATTTACAAGTGACTGCGGCTTGAATGCAACTTCAACATTCGGCATAGTTGCATCATACTGCGTCATGCAAACGTAATTCAACGGGAAAAATCCCTTTCTTCTCTCAAACTTATCGAAACTTTCATCTACAAGAGTTCTTGTGATCTCCCTTGCCCTGTCAGGTCTGAAATTGCAGAAAATAACACTGTCACCCGCATTGATAGTCGCATTTTCCTCGCATACAAAAGGAATGACAAATTCATCTGTAACACCGTTTGCATATGAATTGGCGATACCCTCAACGGGATCATTTTCTTTCACGCCCTCACCGTATACAAGAGCGGCATAGGCTTTTTCTACTCTGTCCCAGTTGTTATCCCTGTCCATAGCATAATAACGTCCTGCAACGGTCGCAATTTTGCCAAGACCTATTTCTTCGAGCTTTTCTTTACACTCGGCTACATAGTCCTTTGCACTTGATGGGGGAACATCTCTGCCGTCAAGGAAAGCATGGAGCCATACCTTCTCCACACCCATTTTTTTAGCCATCTCAACGATACCGTAAATGTGTGTTATATGGCTGTGAACGCCGCCCGGCGACATCAAGCCCATCAAATGCAGAGCCTTTCCCTCACCTTTGGCATTTTCCATAGCCTTTACAAGCACTTCATTCTTCAATACACTGCCGTCTTGGATAGCCTTTGAAATTCTCGTCAATTCCTGATAAACAACTCTGCCTGCACCCATGTTTGTATGACCGACTTCACTGTTACCCATTTGTCCATCGGGCAAGCCTACATCCATACCGGAAGCTGCTATGAGTGTTACGGGATTTGTCGAAAATATCTTTTCCATATTTGGCTTGTTAGCCGTTCTTATGGCATTACCGTAATTCGTGCCTATTCCAAAGCCGTCAAGTATCATCAATACTACAGGTTTTTTCATATTTTAGCCACCTTTTTATTATTTGCTTGCTGCTGCGATGAGTACGCCGAACTGATCTGCTTTCAGAGATGCACCGCCTATCAAACCGCCGTCAACGTCATACTGTGCAAGGAGTTCTTCACAATTTGCAGGATTCATTGAACCGCCGTACTGAATCGTTACAGCATTTGCAACATCCTGTGAATAGAGTTTTGCAAGAGTGTCACGAATGAGTTTGCAAACTTCTTCAGCCTGTTCGGAAGTTGCAACTTTACCTGTACCGATAGCCCATACGGGTTCATAAGCGATAACCGTCTTTTTAACGTCCTCTGCACTTACGCCGAACAAATCAAGTTTTATCTGTCTTGCAACGACTTCTTCTGTAATGCCGCACTCTCTTTCCCAAAGCAGTTCACCAACGCATACAATAGGTTTCAAGCCTGCTGCAAGAGCTGCCTTTGTTCTCTTGTTTACGGTTTCATCTGTTTCTCCGAAATACTGTCTTCTCTCGCTGTGACCGATGATAACATATTCTACACCGAGTTCTGTCAGCATATCAGCGGAAATTTCACCTGTGAAAGCACCGCTCTTTTCAAAATGTACATTTTCTGCACCGACTTTTATATTTGTACCCTCTGTCATGGCAATAGCTGTTTCAAGGTTCGTGAAAGGTACGCATATTACAACTTCACAATCTGCATTTTCAGCCAACGGCTTAATGCCCTCTATCAAAGCCTTTGCTTCGGGACGAGTTTTATTCATCTTCCAGTTACCTGCAATTATAGTTTTTCTCAATGACTTGTCCATTTTAAAATCTCCCTTTCTATCAGAGTGGAGTGTTGAGAGTGGAGAGTGGAGTTATTGCGATCTCCACTTCATTCTCAAAATCCACTGTTTTTTAATTTAAAATTTTCGTGTTTCGGAAAAGTTCAAGTTTACTCAACTGCTTCACTCTCAACTCTCCACACTCTCTAAAAGACGGGACAAGGCATTTTCCGCCCTGCCCCGACAATTCAATTAGCAATGTGCAATGTACAGTTTACAATGTGTAATTATCATTACCACTGTACATAAGCAACACGCTAACTTTTCATTCAACCAACTATTTTTATTAACAATGTATCCGCAAACATAATTGTACATTGCACATTGCACATTG
>CADCCP010000042.1:0-5069 GCA_902800005.1 uncultured Ruminococcus sp.
TATTTTAAATGAAAAAGTTTTGGATAATATTCATATCGGTAGCAGGAGGACTTATGGTTCTCGGTGCGGCACTTACAACTTTCCTGATCATCAGAGAAAAGCAGAAGAGAGATGACGAGGAACTTGAACAGTACCTCGACGGTTCGATTCAGTGATAACAAAGCGGTGTGCTTTTTCGGCACACCGCTTTTTTACATTTCGGAAATATCAAAAATTCATGCATTGTGATCCTGTTGAACTCACGTCGATAGAAAAAGCCGATATGACTTTGTGGTCATATCGGCTTGATCGTTCAGTATTTGATGGGGTTGGATGAGAGATATTTCTTTACCATGAGTGCTACTTTGAACACGATAGCATCCTCAAATTCACGCAGGTCAAGACCTGTAAGTTTCTTGATCTTTTCGAGACGATAAACAAGGGTATTACGGTGTACGAAGAGCTTTCTTGATGTTTCAGACACGTTGAGGTTATTTTCGAAGAAACGCTGTATTGTGAAGAGTGTTTCCTGATCGAGAGATTCAATTGAGCCTCTCTTGAAAACTTCCTTGAGGAACATATCACAAAGAGTCGTGGGAAGCTGATAAACAAGTCTTGCGATACCGAGATTGTCATAGCTGACGATAGTTCTTTCGGTGTCAAATACTTTTCCGACTTCAAGAGCGACCTGAGCCTCTTTAAAGGAACGTGCAAGGTCTTTGATGCCGACAACAGGAGTGCCGATACCGATAACACAGTGTGTATAGAACTCACCCGAAAGTGTGTCCACGATGGAGCTTGCAAGTTTTTCAAGGTCTTTGGAATCGATGTCGGTCTTGATCTCTTTGACGAGTGCAATATCCGTTTCATTGATGTTGATTACAAAATCCTTGTTTTTGTCGGGGAAGAGGTTTTGAATGACATCATAAGCGGATATGTCAGTTTTAGAGGAGATCTTGATGAGCATACAAACTCTTGTAACATCGGAGTTGAAGCGGAGTTCCCTTGATTTCAGGTATATGTCACCGGGCAGGATATTGTCAAGGATGACATTTTTTATAAAGTTTCCTCTGTCATATTTTTCGTCATAGTACTGTTTGATACTGCCGAGAGAGATGGCAAGGATAGCAGCATATTTCTGAGCCGCAAAGTCGTTTCCTGCAACAAACACGGCATATTCTCCTATGGGTTTTGTGCCGAAGGATTTGTATGTATATCCATTGAGGACAAACGGAGCGGAAGATGTGAGCATATCTGAAGTAATGTGTTCATTGACTTCGCCGATTTTTCCAAGCTCACTGCAAGCGATCACAACGGAAGTTTCATCGATGACACCGATAGTTCTGTCGATCGTATCACGCATCTGATGGATAACTCCCTGAAAAAGTCTGTTGGACATATATATTACCTCACTTTAATAGTATTTTGAATGTGAAAGTTCCTATTTATAGTTTCATCAATACTGCTATATACATTTTACACAAAAATTAAAAAAAAATCAACCTTTTTAGCAAAAAAATATTTAATTTTTATTATTTTTTTATTAAAAAAATTATGGAAAGTTACGAAACAGGCAGAAAATGGCATATGTCGGGCAAAAAATTTCCCTGAAAAATGAACAATAGAAAAAATAACGGTTGCAAAAAGCCTTTTATCATAATATAATCGGAGTTGCAGAATTTTTTATTCGGGGGAAAGCGGAATGATAAAGGGATTTTTGAAAAAGGAAACAGTATTTTGTGTTTCATTTGTGCTTGCGGCGGTATCGGTCATATTCAAGCCTGTCAGCATGGACTATTTGGGGTATATAGATTTCAGAGTGCTTGGCATACTGCTCGGATTAATGCTCATCATGTCGGGCTTCAAGAGGGCGGGGATATTTGACAGAATATGTTCAAAGCTGCTGGGGAGTGTGAAGAATGTAAGAGAGCTTGCATTTGTCCTTATAATGCTGTGTTTTTTCTCATCAATGGTTATAACAAATGATGTGGCACTTGTAGCATTTGTGCCGATAGCGATATATGCTCTTAAAAAGTCGGGACATGAGGAAAAAGCGATATTTGTAGTTGTCATGCAGACGATAGCTGCAAATCTCGGAAGTATGCTTTTGCCGTCGGGCAATCCTCAGAATTTATATTTGTATGACCTGTCGGGAATGGCATTCGGAGAGTTTGTTATGTTGTTGCTGCCGTATGCGGTGACGGCATTTATAATGCTGTGCGGGAGCATGATACTTGTAAAAAAAGAGCCTGTCAGCATAAATGATAAAAGTCAGACCTGTCTTTCAAAAAAGAGCAGAATTTTAACTGTGATATATGCGATACTGTTTTTGACCGGCATACTGACGGTATGCAGGATATTGCCGTATGAGATATTTCTGATCGTCACTCTTTTGACGATGGCATTATGTGACATAAAGGCATATAAAGAAACAGATTATTTTCTTTTGCTGACATTCGTATGTTTTTTCGTGTTCATAGGGAATATAGGAAGCATAGAGATAGTAAGAAGCACATTAGAGGGTATCGTGAAAGGCAGAGAGGCTGTTACAGGCATTATTGCAAGCCAGTTTATCAGTAATGTGCCGGCGGCGTTGATGTTGTCGGGGTTCACGGATAATTATAAAGAATTGGTCATCGGCGTGGATATAGGCGGTTTGGGAACTCTCATAGCATCAATGGCAAGCCTTATTTCCTATAAAAGCTATGCCGTGAACTTCAAGGAGACCAAAGGAAAGTATCTTTTACAATTCACAATATATAATATCATATTTTTAGGGGCGTTATTTGGACTGTGGGGCGTTATGGAACAGTTTTAAGACGGTTGCAATTTTAAAATTTCGGTGATATAATAGAAATTCAGTATAATACAAGTGACGGGGGTATTTTTGATATGTTAAAAGGAGAATTGCTTTCACCGGCAGGAGATAAAGAGTGTTTTGAGAGTGCATTGAAGTTCGGTGCAGATGCGATATATTTAGCAGGCAAAGAGTTCGGAATGAGGACGGCTTCGGCAAATTTTGATTTGGATACGCTGAAAAAATCCGTTGAACAGGCACATGAAAAGAATGTCAAAGTGTATGTGACGTGCAATACACTTCCGAGAAACAGTGAAATTGACAGACTGCCCGAATTTTTGGAACAGGCTCAGGAAATCGGCGTTGACGCTTTTATCATAGCGGATATGGGTGTGCTGTCGCTTGCGGAGAGGTATGCACCGAAAGTTGAAAGACACGTTTCCACTCAGGCAGGTATTGTAAATTATCAGACGGCAAGAGTGCTTTATGAAATGGGTGCAAAGCGTGTTGTGCTTGCAAGGGAATTGACACTTGAAGATATTGCAGGCATACGGGCAAAAACACCGTCTGAATTGGAATTGGAAGTATTTGTACACGGTTCAATGTGCGTATCGTTTTCGGGAAGATGTTTAATATCAAGCTATATGACGGGCAGAGATGCCAACAGGGGAGATTGTGCCCAGCCTTGCAGGTGGAAATATCATTTGTATGAAGAACACCGTGAAGGACAATATTTTCCCGTAGTTGAAGAAAATGACGGTACATATTTATATAATTCAAGAGATTTGTGCATGATAGAACATATAGATGACGTTTTAAAGGCAGGTGCAAAGAGTCTTAAAATCGAGGGCAGGGCGAAATCTGCCTATTATGTGGCAGTAACGACTAATGCCTATCGTCATGCACTTGATGATTACTATGCACAGGGCGATAATTGGAAATTAGCTGAATGGATAAAGGAAGAATTGGAAAAAGTAAGTCACAGAGAATATAATACAGGCTTCTTCTATGGTGGAGAGCCGGGGCAGGTTACATCAAACGGCGGATATATCCGTCATTATGATGTAGTGGCGGTATGTGACGACTATAAAGACGGCGTTGCATATCTCACACAGAGAAACAGATTTTTCACAGGCGATATTTTGGACGTATTACCGCCGAGCGGAATACCGTTCAATGTGACAGTGGAAAAGATGTTCAATGATAAAGGAGAAGAAATAGAAGTAGCTCCTCATGCTATGCAGAAATTGACCGTGCCGACAGAAATCGAAATACCGAAAGGTTCACTTTTGAGAAAAAAGCGTTTAACGGAGTGATCACATGGATAAATTCAAACTTGTATCGAACTATAAACCGACAGGCGACCAGCCCCAAGCTATCAAAACTCTTACAGACAGTATAAATTCAGGCAATAAGGAACAAACGCTTTTAGGCGTGACGGGTTCGGGAAAGACTTTTACAATGGCGAATATCATAGCCGAACTTAACAGACCGACACTTGTTCTTGCACACAACAAGACACTTGCTGCACAGCTTTGTGCGGAGTTCAAGGAGTTTTTCCCCGAAAATGCCGTTGAATACTTTGTTTCATACTATGACTATTACCAGCCCGAAGCATACATTCCCACGACCGACACCTACATTGAAAAGGACAGTTCCATCAATGACGAGATAGATAAATTAAGACATTCCGCAACATCTGCATTATCCGAAAGACGTGATGTTATAATCGTGTCAAGTGTATCGTGCATTTATTCTTTGGGAAGTCCTATTGACTATCGTACAATGGTTATTTCACTCCGTCCGGGCATGGAAAAATCAAGAGATGAACTGCTTGCCAAATTGGTTGACTTGCAGTATGAGAGAAATGACATTGATTTCAAGAGAAATACATTTCGTGTCAGGGGAGATGTTGTGGAGATATTCCCCGTGTCGTCAAGCGATAAAGTTATAAGAGTGGAATTTTTCGGTGACGAGATAGACAGAATTACAGAAGTCAATGCAGTCAACGGAGAGGTCAGGGGAGTTCTGAAACACGCCGCAATTTATCCTGCATCACATTATATAATTCCGAGAGAAAAGCTTGATATAGCAATAGAGAACGTGGAAAAGGAACTTGAACAGAGAGTTAAATACTTTGAGGACAGGGGAAAGCTTCTTGAAGCTGAGAGGATTCAGCAAAGAGTAAAATATGATATAGAAATGCTGAAAGAAATAGGTTTTTGCAGCGGCATAGAGAATTATTCAAGAGTGCTTTTGGGCAGACCTGCGGGTTCTGCACCCTATACACTTT
>CADCCP010000042.1:5098-17997 GCA_902800005.1 uncultured Ruminococcus sp.
TATGACAACAGACCGCTGAATTTTGATGAATTTTATGAAAGGATAAATCAAGCCGTATTTGTCAGTGCAACTCCGGGGGATTTCGAGAAAGAGAAAAGTGCAGTCATAGCCGAACAGGTCATTCGTCCGACAGGCTTGCTTGACCCCGAAATAAGTGTAAGAGGCGTTGACGGACAAATTGATGACTTGATTTCCGAAATAAATGAACGTGTGGCTAAAAAACAAAGAGTACTTGTAACTACCTTGACAAAGAAAATGGCAGAGGACTTGACGGAATACCTTATAACCGTAGGCATAAAAGTCAGATATATGCACCATGATATAGATACAGTCGAAAGAATGGAAATTATCAGGGATCTGCGTTTAGGTGAATTTGATGTTCTTGTTGGCATTAACCTGTTGAGAGAGGGCTTGGACATACCAGAAGTATCGCTTGTGGCGATACTTGATGCAGATAAAGAGGGCTTTTTGCGTAGTGAGCGTTCACTGATACAGACCATAGGCAGAGCCGCCCGAAATGCAGAGGGTAAAGTCATAATGTATGCAGACGTTGTGACCAATTCAATGGAAAAGGCTATTGAAGAAACGGAACGTCGCCGCAGTATTCAGCAGAAGTACAATGAAGAACACGGGATAATTCCGCAGACGATACAGAAAAAAGTCAGTGATATAATAGAGATCTCAACACACGTTGATGACGGCAAAAAGCCGAAACAGAAATTGACAAAGGCAGAGCGTGAAAAATTGATAGAGCAGTTGACAAAAGAGATGAAAGCGGCTGTAAAATTGCTTGAATTTGAACACGCCGCATATTTGCGTGATAAAATCAAGGAGCTGAGGGGATAAATGGAAATATTGGGACTTGATATGATAAAAAAAGAGCCTGAAAAGATAAATATAACAGGGCTTGACAAAATCAAGCAAGTGTTTCATAATGATTTACCGAGAATGTCGCCTTTTGCAGTGGAGTTTACAAGGCTTGTCGGCAGATTGAGGGAACTTGACAGGGATTTTGAAGAATTTGGTTCGGAGTATCATCAATATACATTCAATGCCGTTGTACCGCTGTCAAAGGTGAGGGATTTTGAAAACCGTCATCAAATCAAGTTGCCGAAAGGATATGTTGACTTTCTTACACAAGTCGGAAACGGCGGTGCAGGGGTGGCATACGGCTTTTTCTCGATAGAGGAATTGGAAAGCAAATACAGCCGTACAAATATGTTGATAATACTTGATTACGGTTGCGGAAGATTTGGTACACTCAAAGATAACGGCACTATCGGTTACATTGACGTTGATTACAGTGAAAAAGCCGTATCTAATGAAATGACTTTTGAAGAATTTGCTTTGAAGTGGGCAAAAGACACTATCAAAAAGTATGAAAATTGAAAAGAGGAAATATTTTGGCAAAGAAAACATTACCACAGACTTATGGAAATGAAAGTATAACATCACTGAAAGGTGCGGACAGAGTTAGAAAAAGACCTGCTGTCATATTCGGTTCGGACGGCATAGAGGGCTGTCAGCATTCTGTATTTGAGATACTCTCCAACTCCATAGACGAGGCAAGAGAGGGTTACGGTAAGGAGATAATTATTACTAAATATGCCGATAATTCCGTTGAAATAGAGGATTTCGGACGTGGAATACCCGTTGACTACAATAAAAATGAAGAGAGATATAACTGGGAACTTGTATTTTGCGAGCTTTATGCAGGCGGTAAATATAACAATGCCGAAGCCGAAAGTTATGAATTTTCACTGGGCTTGAACGGTCTTGGACTTTGTTCAACTCAGTATTCATCGGAGTACATGGACGTTGATATACGTCGTGACGGAACGAGATTTACTCTGCATTTCGAGAAAGGCGAAAACATAGGCGGTCTGCACCGTGAACAATATATGGGTAAAAAAACGGGTACAAAAATTCATTGGAAACCCGATCTTGAAGTATTCACGGATATAAACATATCAGATGAGTATTTCATTGACACGATAAAAAGACAGGCTGTTGTCAATGCAGGCATAAATTTCGTATTCAGGACGGAAAAAAACGGCAAATTTGAAGTACAGGAATTTAAATATGAGAATGGCATTGTTGACCATGTAAAAGAGCTTGTCGGAGAAAATGCTATTTCACAGATACAGTCATGGCAGACTGAAAGAATGGTAAGTGACCGTGACGATAAACCCGAATATAAAACGAAAATCAATATAGCATTGGCATTTTCAAATAAAGTGAGCGTATCGGAATATTACCATAATTCAAGCTGGCTTGAATACGGTGGGGCACCCGAAAAGGCTGTAAGAAATGCGTTTGTTTATTCTATTGACAGTTACTTAAAACAGAACGGCAAATATACCAAAAATGAAAGCAAGATAAATTTTGATGATGTCAAGGACTGTCTTGTGATAGTAATATCATCATTTTCAAGCGTGACTTCATACGAAAATCAGACAAAAAAGGCTATCACGAATAAAGGCATACAGGAAGCTATGACAGAGTATATGCGACATCAGCTTGAAGTCTATTTTATAGAAAATAAGCTTGATGCGGATAAAATTTCAACGCAAGTTTTAATAAATAAGCGTAGCCGTGAGAGTGCGGAGAAAACCCGTCTTAACATCAAGAAAACTTTATCGGGCAATATGGATATGACGGGACGAGTTGCAAAATTCGTTGATTGCAGGAGTAAGAATAAAGATGAAAGAGAATTGTTCATAGTTGAGGGAGATTCAGCATTAGGAGCGTGTAAACAGGCGAGAAATCCCGATTTTCAGGCGATAATCCCCATTCGTGGAAAGATACTTAACTGTCTTAAAGCCGACTATGACAAGATATTTAAGAGTGAGATAATAACGGACTTGCTGAAAGTATTGGGTTGCGGAGTGGAAGTGAAGTCAAAGGCAAATAAAGATTTAGCGTCATTTGACTTGGACTTGCTGAGGTGGAATAAGATAATATTCTGTACAGATGCAGATGTGGACGGCTTTCAGATAAGAACACTTCTCTTGACTATGATATACAGACTGACACCGACTCTCATAGAAGAAGGCAAGGTATTCATAGCGGAGTCACCGCTGTATGAGATAAGCTCAAAGGATAAAGTGTATTTTGCCTATACGGAGGCGGAGAAAGAGCAGTTTATCAAGCAGATAGGCAAAAATAAATTCACTGTACAGCGTTCAAAGGGACTTGGTGAAAACGAGCCGGACATGATGAGTTTAACGACAATGAATCCGTCAACAAGGCGATTGATAAAGATAATGCCCGATGATGCGAAGAAAACAGCGGAAATGTTTGATATACTGTTAGGTGACAATTTAAGCGGAAGAAAAGATTATATCGTTGAAAACGGATATAAATATATAGATGACCTTGATGTGTCGTGATTTGGAGTGTTTTTTATGAAAATAACAGATGAATTTTTAGGTGAATTGACAGTTGACGGAGATGATATTGAGGGTGAAGTTGAGATAAACGGTGAAAAAATTTATTTTGGAATTTCCGTTGATGATATAAACGACAAAGAAACCGTTGAAAAACTGATAAGCAAGTTTAAAAAGTTCATATCCGAATTTGACAAGTGGGATAAGGATATAAGGGAATTTTCGGCAGAGAAATTAACGGACAATGCAAATGACTGGTTACGGGACGGCTTGGAAGATGGTGAAGAATTTGTCGAGATAACCAAAGAAAAATTTGCCGAAAGAATGATACTTAATTCAATAGGATTTGACGAAAACGGATTTGATGTATATTATGATGATGACGATATGTTCTGGGGACATTGTATATGGGTGTACGGAACATTGGAAAAAGGCATAAAAGATGCCAACATAGCAGGATAATATTTTTGAGGAGCAAAATGGTTTATGGCGAGAAAAAAGAAAACAACATCAGGCGGACAAATGCCGAAAATACAGGGATATATTGCAGGTGCAGGCGAAATTGTCGAACAGAAGATAGCTGATACCATAGAAGAAAATTATATGCCTTATGCAATGAGTGTTATAATGTCGAGGGCTATTCCCGAAATAGACGGTTTTAAGCCGTCACACAGAAAATTGCTTTATACCATGTATAAAATGGGCTTGCTCGGCACGACAAGAACTAAATCTGCAAATATTGTCGGACAGACTATGAAATTAAATCCGCATGGTGACAGTGCGATATATGATACAATGGTCAGATTGAGCCGTGGATATGAAGCACTTTTACACCCGTTTGTAGATTCAAAGGGCAATTTCGGCAAGTTTTACAGTCGTGACATGGCATGGGCGGCTTCAAGATATACAGAAGCTAAACTTGACAGTATATGTAATGAGTTGTTCAACGACATTGACAAAGATACCGTTGATTTCGTGGATAACTATGATAATACGCTCAAAGAACCGACATTATTACCGGCAGCATTTCCGTCAGTGCTTGTAAATGCAAATACGGGTATAGCCGTCGGAATGGCAAGTTCGATATGTTCATTCAATTTAGAGGAAGTTTGCCGTACAACGATAGGACTTCTGAAAGATGAAAAGTTTGATATAATGTCAACGCTGTTAGCCCCCGATTTCACAGGCGGTGCACAGGTCATATATGACAGAAAGACAATAGAGAATATCTATAAAACGGGACGTGGAAGTATACGTTTGCGTGGCAGATACAGTTATGATAAATTTGCAAACTGCATAGATATATCAAGCATTCCGCAAACCACTACATCCGAGGCGGTAATTGAAAAAATAATCGACTTGGTGAAACAGGGAAAGATCAAGGAAATTGCAGATATACGAGATGAAACGGGCATAGACGGCTTGAAAATAACTGTTGATCTAAAGAGGGGTATCAATGCAGATAAGCTTATGCAAAAGCTGTATAAAATGACACCGCTTGAAGACAGTTTTGCTTGTAATTTCAATATTCTTATAGCAGGTACACCGAGAGTAATGGGTGTAAGAGAGATATTGAATGAATGGTCTGCATTTCGTATAGAGTGCGTCAAGAGAAGAACATATTTTGACTTGAATAAAAAGCGTGACAGGCTGCATTTATTGAGAGGTCTTGAAAAAATATTGCTTGACATTGATAAGGCTATTCATATCATAAGGAATACGGAAGAAGAAACGGCAGTCGTGCCGAATTTGATGGCAGGATTTGGCATAGACGAGATACAAGCTGAATATGTCGCAGAGATAAAATTGAGAAATCTCAATAAAGAGTATATTTTAAAACGCATAGAAGATATAGGACAGCTTGAAAAGGATATAGAGGAATTAGAGAGTATAGTCGGCAGTACGGTGAAGATAAAGAAGATCATTATCAAGGAACTTGAAAATATCATAAAGAAGTACGGACAGCCGAGAAAAAGCATGATAATTTATGCAGATGACATAGAGGAAGATGAAGTTGTTGAAGAAGTGCCGGATTATGCGGTAAATCTTTTCTTCACGAAGGAGGGTTATTTCAAGAAGATAACGCCGTTGTCGCTGAGAATGGGCGGTGAACAGAAATTCAAAGAGGGTGACGGAATATTACAGCACTTTGAAACGACTAATAATACGGATATAATCTTTTTCACGGATAAATGTCAGGCATATAAAGCAAAAGCCCCTATGTTCAGTGATACAAAAGCGAGTGTATTGGGAGAATATATCCCGTCAAAGCTGGAGTTTGACGAGGGAGAAAATGCCATTTACATGATACCTACAAAGGATTATAAAGGATATGTATTTTTCTTTTTCGAGAGCGGGAAGGCTGCAAAAGTGCCTTTGGAGTCGTATGCGACAAAGACAAACAGAAAAAAATTGACGGGTGCATATTCCGATAAAGATAAACTTGCGTGTATCGTGTATGCGGAAAGTGATGAATGTGATATAATGGTCAAGTCATCTTCGGGCAGGATACTTATATTCAAGTCATCTGACCTGCTGGCAAAGACTTCAAGAAATACACAGGGAGTAGCATTGTTCAAATTGAAGAAAGGTCACAGGATCATGTCAGCGGAAGTGTATAAAGAGGGAATGTTTGCCGATCCCGAAAGGTACAGGGCAAAAACCGTTCCGTCAATGGGACAGTTGCCGAGAGGTAACGAGAGCGGCGAGCAGATGAAATTATAAAATATGACAAAACCGCAAAATAAAATTTTATGAATAAAAGGTGTTAAATTTTGATAAATGACTTGATTTTATTTTGTGAATGTGTTATCATAAGGAAGCATTGTTAAAGTAATTGGAGGATAATCAAATATGGGAATTTGGGAAATCGTAGTCGGAGCATTTGTGTTGATATTTTCGGTGATAATGATAATTGTCATCATCCTGCAGGAAGGACATGATTCGGGACTCGGCACTATCACGGGCGGAGCAGATTCATTCCTTAAAAGAGGCAAGGCAAAAACAGCAGATGCGTTGTTTGCAAAGATAACGAAATATTGTGCAATAGTATTTTTCCTGTTGGTAGTACTCTTGAACGCTCTGTCATATTTCGGTCTGACAGGCAAGTCTGACGGAACAGTCAAACCGACAACAGATGTATCGGTAGTATCGGAAGTGTCGGAAAATGGGACTTCAACGGCAGGTACTGATGAAAGCTCGACCGAAACAACAGAGAGTGCTGCTGAAAGCAAGGACGGAACATCAAAGACAGAGGAAAGTGCAGCGGCAGAAAGCTCAACAGAAGCTGCTGAGAGTTCAGCAGAAGCAACCGAGAGTTCAACGGAAGCTGCTGAAAGTTCAACAGAAGTTGCAGAAAGTTCAGCAGAATAATGTCTGTCAAAAAATAGAAAACAAGGCATCTTCAATGTTGTTTTGCATTGAGGGTGCTTTATTTTTAGGAAGGTGAAAGATGTGGATATAGAGATGCCGTCAGCGGTTGACGAGATAATAAGTAAATTGGAAGAAAGCGGATATGAAGCCTATGCGGTAGGCGGATGTATAAGGGATAGTGTAATGGGAAAAGTTCCGAGTGATTGGGATATATGCACATCATCACTGCCCGAAGAAACGCTGGAATGTCTTGGAATGGAGAATATAATAAAAAACGGGTTGAGACATGGTACAGTTACAGTCAGGATCGATGAAGAAAATTATGAAATAACGACTTTCAGGACTGACGGAGCGTATCTTGACAACAGGCATCCCGAAAGTGTGACATTTGTACGAGATCTGCACGAAGACTTGTCAAGGCGTGATTTCACTATGAATGCCCTTGCTTACAGCAAAAACAAGGGATTACAGGATCATTTTGACGGCTTGAAAGATATAGAGAACGGCATTATCAGATGTGTCGGAAGCCCTGACAGGCGATTCGGTGAAGATGCACTGAGGATACTCAGGGCATTGAGATTTGCGAGTGTACTTGGATTTGAGATAGAGAAAAAAACAGCAAAGAGCATTCATAAAAATGCGTATCTTTTGAAGAATATTTCGGTAGAGAGGATAATGTCGGAGTTTGTAAGGATATTGTGCGGAAAGAATGCAGAGAAAATTTTGTTGGAGTTTGGCGATGTCGTTGGGGAGATCATACCTGAAGTGAAAGCTATGATCGGCTTTGAACAGCATAATCACCATCATGTATATGATGTATGGACGCATACAGTGAAAGTTATATCGGCAGTTGAGCCGACAAAAGTTATGAGATTGTCGGCACTGTTCCATGACATGGGAAAACCTGCCGCATTTAAAATGGACGAAAAGGGAGTAGGGCATTTCAAAGGACACCCCGATATAAGTGAAAAGATCGCCGAAAGGGAATTGAAAAGGCTGAAAAGCGATAATAAAACGATAGAAAAAGTGTGTAAACTTGTGAAATATCATGATGTCAGACCTTATGTGAATAAAAGCGTAAGGCGGTATATAGCGAATGTCGGCATGGATATGTTTGAGGAAATGCTTGATTTAAAGAGGGCTGACACGATGGCACAAAATCCTGTCTACAGGGAGGATACGCTGAAATATATTGATTTTCTGGAAGAAATGTACAGGGCGGAAAAGGAAAAGAATAATGATTTTACGTTAAGGACACTGAAAATAAACGGAAAGGACTTAAAAAACATGGGCTATTCGGACGGCAGGGCAATAGGCTATTGTCTGAATGATCTGCTTTTACAGGTGATAGACGGTGACATAGAGAACGATAGGGAGATACTTCTGAAATATGCCGAAGGTATGAATTGTAAGAAGATCGATTTCTGAATCTGTATGTTGCCAAAACAGGGAAAAGGTAGTATAATGGAGTGGAGAAAATGGAGTATAATATCAATCCGGAAGTATGGAAAAGTGTGTTTGCCGTCCCGGGAACGATAGTAGATGATAATATCAAGCTGTCAGGAGCTGCACAGTTAAAAGTGATCTTATGGGTGTTGAGGCACTGGGGCGAGGATTTTGAAACGGAGGATATATCAAAGGCTTTGGGAATGCAGTCGGCAGATGTAAAGGATTGTATGCAGTATTGGTGTGAGATGGGTGTCATACAGACGGCAAATGCCGTGAAGGAGAAGGCAGAGGAAAATATCAATGACGGAAAAGAAAATTACAAAAAGAATACTGTCATCGTTCTGAGACCGCAGAAGCCTGATACCAAGCACATTGCCGAAATGATGGTAAGGGATAAAGATGTTGCATATATGATGAATCTGGCAGAGGGACTTTACGGAAGACTTCTGAGCAATAATGATAGATCAACGCTTTTGTTTATACATGAATATTATTCCATGCCGATAGAAGTTATTGTTATGATGTTGGAATATGTGTCGGGCGTGGGAAAGTGCAATACAAAATATATAGAGCAGTTGGCTGAGGATTGGTGGAAGAAAGGCGTTGTTACTCTTGAAAGTGCCGAACAGCAGATACAGTTTCTGACGGAAAGGGAAAATCTGGCACATAAATTTCTTTCGATCATAGGGCAGTCCGGCAGAAATGCAACGAAAGAAGAGAACAATGCAGCTAATTTGTGGCTCGGTGAATGGAAGTTCAGTGAAGAAATGATAAAAGAAGCGTATGAAAAAAGTGTACTCAATACCGGAAAGTATACATTCAGTTATATGAAGAAGATCGTGACCAATTGGCATGAAAAAGGGGTAACTAACCTTGAGAATGCCAAAAAGGAAGAACAAAATTATAAGAGGTCGAAATCAGGCAGTGACAGTTATAAACCAACGTATGATATAGCAGCGTATGAGAGTTCAAGTTTGTTGGACAGTGAGGAGTGGAATTGAGTTGGGATATTCGGCAGGTACTTATGCAAAGGCGAGGGAGTTGCTGGAAAAGCAGAGAATACAGAATGAACAGGAGCTTGAAAACAGGAGAAATATATTATATATGCGTTCTCCGAGAGCAAAGCAGCTTGAACAGAGTATTGCAAAAACTTCCATACTGGCAGCAAGAACGATATTCAAAGGCGGAAATGTCAGGGAAGAAATGGAAAAAATGAAAGAGAAAAATCTTAAAGCACAAAAAGAACTTGAAAGTATTATTTTAAGTTACGGATTTCCGAAAAATTACCTTGATATGCAGTATAAGTGTTCCAAATGCAATGATACGGGATATGCAAATGACAGAATGTGTGAATGTATGAAGAGACTTTGCAGAGATATTGAGTATAAAAAACTGAATGAGATGTCTCCTTTGGAACTGTCGAGTTTTGACACGTTTTCTCTTGAATATTATTCATCGGAGGGCGGAGATGACAGCGATAAGGCAAAGATGGAGAAAATACTAAGAAATTGCAGGAAATATGCGGAAGAATTTTCTTTGAGATCAAAAAGTATGTTGTTTCAGGGCGGTCCCGGACTTGGTAAAACACATCTTTCTCTTGCGATAGCAAAGGAAGTTCTTGATAACGGTTATGGAGTGATATATGTTTCTGCTCCGACAGTGCTTAAAAAACTTGAAAATGAGTATTTCGGCTATCAGAATGATTCGAGCAGAACACTTGAAAATATACTTGAATGTGATCTGCTGATAATTGATGATCTGGGAACGGAGTTCGACACGAAATTCACGACAACAACGATATATAATATTATGAATTCACGAATGTTGTCGTCAAAGCCTACTATCATAAGTACCAATATGTCTATAGGCGATATGGAGAAAAAGTATGATATGAGGATAGTGTCGAGAATAATAGGAACATTTGGGAGAGTGGTGTTTTTCGGTTCCGATATACGTCAGAAAAAGAAAAAAAGCTGAATTGAAGGAGGTATTGTTAAGTAACCGTTATCATTGATAAATGTGTTAAAATATACTCGTTATGGGGATGCTGTAAATGTTGAGAAGTTATAAAACTGAAACGAGAACAACACAGGCTTTCGAGGAAATACGAAAGTTTAAAGAAATTACCAAATAATTTGAAAGGAGAAGCTGCTCGGCAAAATATCCGTAAGCAAAAGCTGAAAGTACAAAGACTTCATCATAAACTTGACTGTATAAGAACAGACATCTTTCAAAGGCAGTTGCACAGCAGAAATTTTTTGAGTTCAGAACAAATCTGACAGCTAAATGCATAGAATTAAGAATTGTTGACAGATTTTATCCGTCAAGTAAACTTTGTCATAACTGTGGCAGTATCAAGTCTGAATTTGAGGGATTGTCTGACTTATCAAATTGCATAAACAAGCAATGATAAGTGTGTACCGTAGGCTAATACGGGAATTTACGCCTGTGGAGTGTCATACAAACGACGGTAGCTTTGGCAAAATCGGACACGATGAAACAGGAATTTTCTCAATATGGGTATATTTGTCCATATTTTGAGTAGCAGAGTGTTGAAAATGGCAAAAATACTGCTGAGTGCAGACAGTACCTGTGATGTGTCGGGAGAGCTTTTGGCAAGGTGCAAGGCAAAACTCATACCTCTGCATATCATTCTTGATGAAAAAAGCTATGATGACGGTGTAAATATCAAGCCTGATGATATATATGCCAATTTTGCGAAAACGGGCAGGCTTCCAAAAACATCGGCAATAAATGCTCAGGAATATATAGATATATTCAAGCCTTATGTTGATGAAGGATATGATATTATACATATTAATCTGGGTTCGGCAATATCTTCATCATATCAGAACTGCATCGTTGCGGCAGGAGAATTTGACGGTCACGTTTACCCCGTCAATTCCTGCAATCTGTCTTCAGGCAGTGGGCATCTTGTCATAGAAGCAGCAAAAATGATAGAAAAAGGAATGTCTGCAGCGGAAATAGCAGAGGAATTAAAGGCACTTGTGCCGAAGTGCCATGCCAGCTTTATAATAGATAAGCTGGATTATCTCAGGGCAGGCGGAAGATGTTCCACTCTTGCCATGCTGGGAGCAAATCTGCTGAAATTAAAGCCCTGTATAGAGGTCAACAATGCTGACGGCTCTATGACGGTCGGCAAAAAGTACAGGGGCAGACTTGATACGGTGCTTTTGCAGTATGTCCATGAACAGCTTGACAAATATGAGAAAATACGAAACGACAAGATATTTATAACTCATGCGGGTATAGGAGATGAATATGTGGAGCTTGTAAAGAGCGAGCTTGACAAACTGCACTACTTTACAGAGATATTCATAGAACGTGCAAGCTGTACTATCTCGTCACATTGCGGTCCCGGTACGTTGGGAATACTTTTTATGACAGAATGATATGATGGAAACAATATTTGATTTTATCAAGAAAGTTGAAAGGCATTCCCCTATGTATATCGGTTCAAGGAAACTGTCTGATATGCAGAAAGTTTTGTTGGGTTATCAGATGGCGGTCATGGACGGTGAATGTGAGAGATTATTCACAGCTAACGGCATATCATGGAGATATTTCAATTTTTTTACAGCTAAAAAGTATCATTGTTATCCCTCTATGGGATATGCTGGTATTCTGTTGGAGCATACCGGAAATGATGAAGAAAAAGCGTTGGAAATATTTTTTGATTTTGTCAAAGAGTTCACGGAATTGAAAATAATTGATGTATGGGAGCTTGACTTGTCCGAAGAAAACAGGCATTACAACTTGACAGAGGGGAGTGTGCCTGAAATTTCTTGTGACGGCGAAAAGCCGATACCGCTGTATTCTGATGGTGAGGGCATTTACAAAATGGGGTTGAATGATGGTACTGTATGCCTGGCAGTCAAGGATAAACATACAAAATATTTGCATTTTGATTTTGAAGCGATTTTTGAAAAAGATATTGATGAATATATAAAACGGTGTTTCGGAGAAGTAAAATGGAAAGATTTTTCGGGAGAAATATCCGGGATAAAACTTATTTGGTAAGGAGATATTGTTAAGCTCAAAGGACTTTTAAAAACTTTTTTGATAAAAAGATAAAATATCAGAAAATTGGAGAAAAAACTGAAAAGGGAACAACACAGGCTTTCGAGAAAATACGAAAGTTTAAAGAAATTACCAAATAATTTGAAAGGAGAAGCTACTCGGCAAAATATCCGTAAGCAAAAGCTGAAAGTACAAAAAATTCATCATAAACTTGACTGTATAAGAACAGACCATTTGAATAAAGCTGTTTCCGAATTGGTGAAAACCAAGCCAAAATGGGTAACGCTTGAAGATTTGAACGTCAAGGGTATGATGAAAAACAGACATCTTTCAAAGGCAGTTGCACAGCAGAAATTTTTTGAGTTCAGAACAAAGCTGACAGCTAAATGCAAAGAATACGGCATAGAATTAAGACTTGTTGACAGATTTTATCCGTCAAGTAAACTTTGTCACGAATGTGGCAGTATTAAGTCTGACTTAAAATTATCAGACAGAACCTACATTTGTGCAGAATGTGGATATACCGCAGACAGAGATTTTAATGCAAGCTTGAATTTGAGAGATTGTTTAACTTATCAAATTGCATAAACAAGCAATGATAAGTATGTACCGTAGGCTATACGGGAATTTACGCCTGTGGAGTGTCAT
>CADCCP010000043.1 GCA_902800005.1 uncultured Ruminococcus sp.
TGCGGTTGCCAACCTATTCAACGTGCCTTCAGGCACATGTCAGTAATATGCCCTTGAAGGGCCAGTGCAAACCACCCGTTCAACGGGTGGTTTTGATTTTACAGAACGATAAAGGAAACCATTACAGTCCGACAACGATTATTGCATCGGTGACAAGCAGAAAAAAGAAAAGCCATTTGCCGACACATATAAAAAATAAAAATCCCCAATTCAAAGAGAAAATCCGTTGTAATGCTCGAACAGGTCAGAACAATAGATAAAAGCAGACTGTTGAAGTATATTGGGAAATTGGATAACAGCACGATGAACGAGATTTTCAAGAAATAATCTGGACTGTCTGATGTATGTCAGAAAACTCAAGGGAAAAAGCATTCCGATAATCTTTGAAAAAGAGGGTATCAATGCACTTCAGGTATCGAGCGAACTTTTGATAGCACTGTTCGGTGGATTGTCACAGGCTGAAAGCGAATCAATAAGCATGAATGTCGAAGTGGGTATCTGTCACAATATCAAAAACGGCAAAGTACACTTCTGTTACCGTTCATTTCTCGGATACAGAAAAGGTGCAGACGGCAATCCCGAAATCGTTCCCAAAGAAGCCGAAATCATAAAGTGGATATACAGAGATTATCTTCTCGGTAAAACCTTGCAGGCAATCGCACAAGAACTGAAT
Source organism: uncultured Ruminococcus sp. (assembly GCA_902800005.1). Lineage (GTDB taxonomy): Bacteria > Bacillota > Clostridia > Oscillospirales > Acutalibacteraceae > UBA1213. The sequence continues at coordinate 674 of CADCCP010000043.1, forward strand.
AATGACGGTATTCCAAAAGCAAACGGAAAAACGAACTGGACGGGTGCCAATATCATGTCGATTCTCCGAAACGAAAAATACAAAGGCGATGCACTTCTGCAAAAAACATATGTGGTTGATTGTATCAGCAAAAAGACGAAGAAAAACAATGGAGAACTTCCGATGTACTATGTGAAGAACAGCCATCCGGCAATTATTGAGAGAAGTGTATTTGACAAAGTACAAGAGGAAATTGCCCGAAGAAGCAGTAAACCCAAAATCAAAGAAACGGGAACCAAAACCGCACTTGGAAAATACTCCGGAAAATATGCCCTGTCGGAAATGCTTTACTGTGGAGAATGCGGAAAACCGTACAGACGAATAACATGGAATATTCGTGGAGAGCATAAAGTTGTATGGCGATGTGTCAGCAGGTTTGACTACGGCAAATCATATATGTCAAACGTGAGTTCGATATAACTTAAAAATATTCTAACAATGATGAAATGAAGTATGTCATTCCGAACGCAGTGAGGAATCTTCAAAAGATTCTTCGTCGCTGTCGCTCCTCAGAATGACAGAAGATTTATTAAAGGCTTGCGGTAAAATAACTTGATTTTTCAAATCCGTATGCTATAATTTAAATAACAAATGGAGCGTGATACCGATGAATAAGGACGAAAAAATAATCGCTGTATTTATCTCAGATTTGCTTGAAATTCCTTGTGCGAGCATCAAAAAATCTATATCAACAATGTTGAACTGACACCGGAATATCTTGAACAAAAATTCAGCAGCCTTGATTAAAAAATGGACGTTGACGGTAGAATCATAAACATTGAATTGCAAGTGAACAAAGAAAGCTTTTTCAAGGAAAGAACATTGTTTTACTGGTCAAAACTTTACAGCGAGGAACTCCTTGCAGGTGATGAGTACACCGAGTTAAAACAGACAATATGTATCAACATCATTAATTTCAATCTCTTTAAATGTGAAGATTATCATTCCAATTTCAAAATATTGGAAAGTGAAAGAAAAGAACTGCTGACAGATAAATTTGCAATACATTTCTTTGAACTCAAAAAAGTCGGCAAATACAAGAAGAATAAGCGTATGGAAGATTGGCTGAATCTGATAAATGCAGAAACGGAAGGTGATCTTATGGCAATACAGCAGTCAACGACTATTCCCGAAGTTCAGGATACTATCGTAATGCTCAGACATCTCAGTGCCGACCAGCAAGTCCGTCAGGAAGCGTATTACCGTGAAAAGCTCCTGCACGATGAAGCTTCTGCATTGGAAAGTGCAAGGCGTGAAGGTGAAGCCAAAGGCAAAGCAGAAGAACGCAGTGCTGTTGCTGAAAATATGCGTAAAAACGGTTTTACCGAGGAACAAATCAAATTGGCATTGGGATATTCCGATAATGAATGAAAATAATTGGCGGTGCAGTATTAAAGAACAGCGGTTCAAAGTTTATGGCGGATAATAAAAAATATCATTTTTTTATATTCTTTGGAAATCTAAGGTGTATAAAAAAGATGTCACCGAGAAAAGCCTGATTTTATCAGGCTTTTTTGCATATTTCGGTAATGTATTTCGAGAGCAAAATTTCAAAATTGCTCTCTTTTTTATTGCCAAAATATTGTTGGATTACCGTACATATCTGTCTTGATGATATTCTGACTTTTGGAGTTAAGCTGTTTTGGATTCGGAACTCATTTTTGTAAATTGACACAGCAATGATGTTGTGGTAAAATAAAAATGGACAGTGAGACATTACGGAATTATTATCAGAAAGTACACAATTTAGTATCTTTTGTTTTGGGGGTGATCATATGGATAAAGAGCCTTTATTATTTAGAAAAAAATCACTTGACAGAATATCACAGCCCGATCAGCTTACAGATTATCTGCGTGTATCAAAGCCTATGGTCTGGCTGCTGCTTGGTGCAATTCTCTCTCTTTTGACAGGGATTTTTATCTGGAGCCTGATTGGAAACATTGATATAACGACCGGCGGCTATGCTGTTGTTGAAGACGGTCAGGCAACGGTCATGCTTACAAATAACGAAAAATATCAATTGAATAATGGAATGAGATTTACCATTAACGGTAAAGACGAAACTATCTCCGGAACAGATAAAAATGATTTTGGAATGATTGTCGGCTATGCCGAAGTACTGGTATCCGATGGCAATTATCCTGTCAGTGTGGTCGTTAAGTCCTCTCGCCCGTATGAACTGTTATTTGGAGTATAAGACTATGAGAAGTGCAAAGATAAAAAGTCCTGTCACAAAAGGGATTGCCAAATCACCCGTGATTTTGCAGTTGGAAGCCCTCGAATGTGGAGCAGCTTCGTTGGCAATGGTGGCAGCGTATTACGGAAAATGGATCACACTTGAAACTGCACGGACAGACTGCGGTGTGTCCCGTGACGGATCGAGTGCAGTCAATATTGTCAAAGCTGCAAGAGCATACGGCTTTGAAGTCGGCAAATACAGGCGAAGTCCCGAAAGCATCAGAAAAAAAGGCATATTTCCCTGTATTATCCATTGGAATTTAGATCATTTTGTCGTGCTGAACGGCTTTAAGGGAAAGTATGCCTATATTAACGATCCTGCAAAAGGTGCTGTCAGAGTCGATGAAGAAGAATTTGACCGTGCCTTTTCGGGTATAACGATCAATATCGTCCCTGGAGAGAACTTTCAGCCCGACGGAAAACAGCAAAGCGTTTTTCAGGCTGCAAAAAAACAAATCAAAACCGGCAATCCGGATATTACTGTTATGACGACTGCTTCTGTCATTCTTGCACTTTTTGCCGTGCTATCCCCTGTCCTGTCGGGATTTTTTATAGACAATCTGTCAGACGGCAATAACAGTAAGTTATTGCTCGGTTTTACGGCTGCATTGGTGATTCTCGCAGTATTGCAGCTCACAGCAGCATGGATTCAAACGATTTACAGCATCAAAGTAAAAGGCAAGCTGTCAATTATCGGCTGTTCCACTTATATGTGGAAAATGATGCAGCTGCCGATTGAGTTTTTCTCTCAAAGAATGGCAAGTGATGTATTTGTCCGAATGGATATGCCGGAAAGCCTGACGGCTTCATTGGTGAATTTTATCATTCCTCTTGCCGTAAATACGGGGACAACGACACTCTGTATTATTTTAATGCTGAAACAAAGCCTGACATTGACTGCCATCAGCATAAGTGTGTTGATCGTCAATCTGTTTCTGTCAAGGCTGATTGCCCGGACACATCAGAATACTGTTCGTATGATGGAGTGCAGCAGGGAAAAGCTGTCATCTGCGACACTTTCGGGTTTAAGCATGATTGAAACCATAAAAATCAGCGGTGCGGAAACTTCGTATTTTGAAAAATGGGCAGGTTTGCAGGCGGCTGTCAATACCCAGAAGGTGCGGCTGGAAAGAACTGAAACTTTTTTGAGCAGCATACCCGAATTACTGTCAAGCATTGCTTATTTTCTCGTTATGATGACGGGAATTTATTTTGTCATGCAAGGCAGCTTTACACTCGGAACAATGTGGATGTTTCAAGGGCTGCTCAACGTGCTGATGTCGCCCGTATTTTCTCTTTCGGATATAAGAAAGCAGATGCAGACGATGCGTACACAATATGAACGGGTAGAGGATATTATGTCATATCCTTCCGACAAAAACATTGTTTACACTCATGACGGAATACAGGAAGAAGTGTATAAGCTGAAAGGCAATATTGAGCTGAAACATATCACCTTTGGATATTCCAGACTTTCCGAACCGATTATCAAAGATTTTTCTTTGTCGGTCAAAGCAGGCAGCAGAACAGCAATTGTCGGAGCATCAGGCTGCGGAAAATCCACTCTTTCAAAACTCATTTCAGGTCTTTATGAGCCGTGGGACGGTGAAATACTCTTTGACGGAAAAAGAAGAAATGAAATCGACAGAGATGTAATGACAGGTTCTGTTGCGGTAGTGGATCAGGATATTATGCTGTTTGAGGGAACAATAAAGAATAATATCACGATGTGGGACAAGTCAATCGAGGATTTTGAAATGATACTTGCCGCTCGTGATGCACAGATATATGATGACATCATGTCCCGTGAGGGTGCATATCATGCAGAGATTTATGCTGATGGTCGGAATTTGTCGGGAGGTCAGCGGCAAAGGCTGGAAATTGCAAGAGCACTGGCGGCAGATCCGTCTGTTTTGATTTTAGACGAGGCAACCAGTGCATTGGACGCAAAAACAGAGTATGATGTGGTAAACGCAATCACCGACCGAGGTATTACCTGTATTATTATCGCACACAGACTTTCTACAATCCGTGACTGTGATGAGATAATTGTACTCAAAAACGGCAGTATTGCCGAAAGAGGAACACATGAAGAACTTATGCAGCTTGGCGGTACATATACTGAGCTTGTAACAAGCGAATGACGGGAGGCAGGATATGAACTGGTTTGAAAAGCAGATAAAAGAACGAAAGGAATCTGACCAACAGCTTTTGGAAAATACCTTCCTTCAGGCAGCAGGAATTGTCTACGGACAGCAGACGGCAGATCATATTTTAGACGAAAGCATTATTGTTGAACATGCGATTGACGAGATACTGAAATATTATCGCTTAAAGCCTGTGAAAGTGCCTGACAGTATCACCGACAGCAGCGAACAGCTCAACTACTGCCTTAAACATTACGGTTTGATGAAGCGTCGGGTAATCCTTGAAGGTGAATGGTACAAGGATGCTTACGGTGTATTGCTGACACACATACAAGAAAACGGTATGCCCGTTGTTCTGATGCCTGATAAATTCGGTATGCACTACAGCTTTCGCAGCCACTCGGGAAAGCTGATTTCCGTAAACCGCCAAACAGCCGGTTTATTTGAAAATGAAGCCTATTGCTTTTATATGCCGTTACCGAATAGAAAATTGACAGCAATCGATTTCCTATGCTATATCAAAGATTGTATGCGTGCAAAAGATTGGGTTTATCTGACTTTTTCGGCATTGATGATGACGGCTGTCGGTCTGCTTATACCGCAGGCGGTGAGGGTTCTTACCGATGAAGTGACGGCAAGCGGCAGCATTTTGTTGCTGACCTCGACAGGCATTTTTTTGTTGTGTACCGTGCTTTCCGTTTATCTTGTCAGAACATTAGTCGGTTCGCTGATACAGAGAATACGGGACAAAACTTCCTTAACTGTTCATGCTGCACTGATGATGCGGATATTGAGCCTGCCATCAGATTTTTTTGAAAGAATCAGTCCGGGCGAATTAGCAGGCTTTTCAAGTGCAGTTGATGAACTGTGTGAACTGCTTATCTCGGCAACGGCAGGAACGGGACTGACTGCATTGGCATCTCTGTTGTATATCGTGCAGATATTCTTGATAGCACAGCCGCTTGGTTTTCCAACGCTGATGATATTGCTTATTGCTATCGGTTTCGGTGTACTCTCCGCAGTGATACAAACCAAAATCAGCAATAAGCAGATTATCCAAACCGCTAAAGAAGCCAAAATCCGTTACAGCGTCATCAACAGCATTCAAAAAATACGGCTTTCGGGTGCGGAAAAGCGTTTTTTTGCAAAATGGCTCGGTGAATATTCCGAAAGCAGACGATTGACCTTTTCACCGCCTCTTTTTATAAGGCTCAACAGTGTACTCACTACGGCAATTAGTCTGATTTCAAGTATTATGCTGTATAACATTGCAGCGGATAACAGTGTCGAACCGTCATCATATATCGCATTTTCAGTGGCATTCGGTACAGTTCTCGGTGCAATAAAACTTCTGTCGGATTCTTTTCTGTCGGTCGGAAAAATCAATCCGACACTGAAAATGCTTGACGTATTCTTGCAGACAGAGCCTGAAACAACGGGCGGCAGGCAAATTGTAACTGATTTGACAGGCTCCGTTGAGTTAAGTAATGTTTCCTTCAGATATAACGACCATTCACAATACATTTTGAAAAACATTTCATTAAAAATTCGTCCGAAAGAATATGTTGCGATTGTCGGCAGGACAGGCTGCGGCAAATCTACGCTGATAAAACTGTTGCTCGGTCTGCGTACACCCGAACATGGCGAAATTTTTTATGACGGAAATGCGTTGAACTTCCTTGAACTCAGCAGTCTGCGTAACAAAATCGGAACAGTCATGCAAAACGGTGAACTGTTTCAGGGTGATATTTTTTCCAACATCACTATAGCTGCACCGCAGGCTACCCTTGACGATGCATGGAAAGCCGCTGAAATTGCAGGTATTGCCGATGATATACGGAATATGCCAATGGGTATGCATACTCTTGTTTCGGCAGGACAGGGCGGAATTTCAGGCGGTCAAAAACAGCGTATTTTGATTGCAAGGGCTGTCGTGTCCAATCCGAAAATACTGATTTTTGATGAAGCGACAAGTGCCCTTGACAACATCACTCAACGAAAAGTCAGCGATGCACTCGATAAAATGGGCTGCACCCGCATTGTTATTGCACACAGACTTTCAACTATCAGACACTGCGACAGGATATTAGTGCTTGATAACGGCAGTATTGCAGAAGAAGGAAGTTTTGAGCAGCTTATGGCAAGGGGCGGTATCTTTGCAGAGCTTGTCAACAGGCAAAGAACGGATATCTGATACCGAATGCTTACAATTTCATGGCAATTCGTAAGTTATTTTACATTTGACAGCCCAAGCATTAAAAACTTTACAAACAGGGCTGAAATTGTCAATTGAACTTTTTTCCGATTGGTGCTAATATATAGACATAGAAGAAACAAAGAAAAATATGCCGAAGTGCAATAAATATTAAAAATCATGTTAGGAGGCTTTTCAAAATGGAAAATATGAATATCAACACATTTCTTGATACGCTGACAGAGGAACAGAAGTCAAAAGTGCTTGCCTGCAAGACCGAGGACGAACTGGAACAGGTTCTTGATGACTATGACATTGAAATCCCCGATGAAATGTTGGAAAACGTTGCAGGAGGAAAGGGCTTTGTACCTATGGCTATGGCTGCAATACTGGCATTTACAATCGCAGGAGCTACAATAACTGCAACACCTGCCATGAGTATAAGTGTATCTGCCGCAAGCTCGGATATTTCAGATATGTCAGACACTGAAAAAAAAGCAGCAATGAAGGCACTTTCCATCGTTAAGGATACAGGCATATCTGCCATAAATGAATATATGCCCGGCGGAGCGGTAGTTGCTCCTCTCCTGAATGGCATACTTGGATATTTCATGGAAGTAGATGACGGCGGACCTACTATTGCAGATGTGCAGAAAGATATCAGTGATTTGCGTGACCGCATGGATGAGCAATTCAATGAAATCAAAAAAGGTATGGACAGCAACACTCAGAAAATCTGTGATACAGTGGAAAATGCTATTTTGCTGGGCAGTAACGGAGCAAGGCTCAGTTCCATGAAAACTACAACGGATCAGCTCAATTTGCTCATTAACACAAAGCAAAATAAAAATATCAGCAATGAGGAAAAACTCGCATATATTGCCAGCCGTATCGGAAAATCGGGAGATTGGTCAACAAACTCCAACCTGATATTTAAAGTGATTCAGTCGTCAAAAGCACTTTCGGGTGAAGAGCTTATGTTGGCAGCCAGTGATATGAAGGCAAGAGACGGTTTTATGACTGCATATAAGCTTGCTTGTAACAATGCCATGTTCAGCGGTGATGCGTATGATGCGGCAGCACCTTTTGCAAATTATGTGCTGAACGAATATTTCAATTCATTCAGTACAGCTATGGAATGCCTGATGGCAGCAAGAGAAGTTGCACAATTTACACCGGAACAGGTGGCATCATTGTCTGCCGATGCTCGTGCAGACTACAATAATGCCTGCCATGATGTGGATTTGATTGATTCGGAATTAATCTATTTGATAGATATGGCATTGAATGCTGACAAAGAGAGCAGTGTTATCAGTCATTATACTGCATTTATGTACGCTAAAGATCATAACCGTAATGTATTTGTGGATATGAACGGAAACGGTGACGGCGTTGTCATTTCGCCAACACTTGTAACGGATAGTATGAGTTGTGGTATGCCGAACTATGCGGATTACTATTTTTACAGTGATTTTGAGAACAGATTTAACAGTGTCAAGGACGAAACTTTAAAATCAGTTAAAAATGCAGCAAACAAGAGTGAAATAAGTCCGAGCCAGATTGAAAAGATACGCAAGCTGGCATACAGCAAAGGCATGAGCTTTAATGCGTACCTGAATTCAATGGGAATTAATACAAATTACGGCAGCAACTGTTATTTTCCTATCTCTGATGTTGCCTATTCATCGGGAGATAAGGTTGCTCACAAAGGCGGAGCTCCGTCTAAGGAGATGCATATCTACATGAAAACCTTCGATGCATCAAGCAGGAATAACGATTCTATTTCAAAGGAAGTCTATAATATTCATTCATGGAATGAATGGAGAAACAGGATAGAAACCGAATACTGGAGCTGTGTGAGCTACAATAAAGATGCTCCGAGCTGCAAAATGCTTCTTTTCAAGGCGGGCAGCGAATTATCATTTCCCACAACGGCAACCCAGATCATAAACGAAAAATTCTCCTCCGTCGGTATTTCATACAGAGCTCATGTTCAAGACATCGGCTGGCAAAACAGCGTCACTTCAAACGGCACCAATGTGGAAACTGCTGGAACAACAGGTCGCAGTTTGAGAATGGAAGGCATTAAAATTGATTTGAAAAATAGTGACGGAAGCAGTGCAGTACAGTATAGAGCCAATGTTCAGGATCAGGGCTGGCAAGGCTGGCACAACTCGGGAGAGCTTGCAGGAACAACAGGACAGAGTCTTTGCATGGAAGCCTTAGAGATTGTACTCACCGGAGATTATGCCAAGTCGTATGACGTAGTTTACAGAGTTCATTGCCAGGATATAGGTTGGACTGACTGGGTAAAGAATGGTCAGACTGCCGGAACACCGGGTAAAGGTTTGCGTATGGAAGCAGTTGAGATAAAACTTGTACCGAAATCATAACAGCTTATAAAATTCATTCGTCAGAAAACAGAAAAACTCTCCGTCCGTATCGTTGATTGTAATTGACATTAAATATAATTTTTATATTCTGTTGACATTATATTATAGTGTATCTGAATAAAGTGATCTTTCGTGGTCGCTTTTTTCAGATACACTTTTTTGTCATAAATGACAGAAAAAAGGAAGATTTTTCTGTGCTTACGTTAATTGAATTATGGCTGAAATTGGTGTAATATATAAATTGGGTGTTTAGTCCTGAACAAAAAATAAAATATGGAGTGATGAAAGATGTGTAAAAGCAAGCCTAAGGTTTTTTGTCAGAGAAATGTCAACAACGGCTTTATAGATTTTTATCTTAAGGTTGACAGAGGACAAAGCAAGGGTATATACCTGTTCACTACGGACTATTTTTCCTACAATGTTTATGATACCTATATAAAAGGTAGAAGAATAGACGAAATGTATGGAAATACCTCAAAAGTAAGACAGCAAAAGATAAGAGAAAGGATATTGCGATCATTGAAGTATATTGAACAGGAATATTCAATAGATATCTTTGAGAGATCAGGTAAAAAATTTTACAGTAAAAAAGAAAGAAGATATGACTTATCGTATGAAATGTGATACACTAAAGTAATTTATCAGGGCTGAATTTCTGAATAAAAAGACTTGTTCTATATAAAGTAGAACAAGTCTTTTATATTTGCTGTGTATGATAATTGGACTTATTCCCAGCCCGCTTTTACTGTAACGCCTGTTTCATTTGCAGTTGTTTCAAGCTGTAATATTTCGCCCTTGGTCAGTTTCTCTGAGACTGTCTTTGAAAGTTCCTCAGCCTGATAAGGCTTTGTTATGCCGATTATCGGCACCATGCCCTTTGAAATTGCATAGGCAGTTGCTGTTTGTGATATGGTGAGTTTGTGTTTCTTGCCGATTTCTTCGAGAGATTCAAGGAGAGGCTCGATTTTTTTGAGATGTTTGTTATAAGCGAAACCACGCCTTGAAAAGAACGGCATCTTCTTTTTTGAATTGAATTTTCCTGTGAGAGCACCCTGTTCAAGCACCATGTATGCGAAGAATACGGCATTGTTGTTCTGGCACCATTCAAGAACACCGTTCTTTTCGGAAACTCTGTGGAGAAGGCTGAAATGGTTTTGCACTCCTGCAATGGAACAACCGTTTTTCTTTACTATATCATTTGCAAGCTGTAACTGCTCGAAGCTGAAATTTGATACACCGATACTGCCTATTTTACCGTCCTTTTGCATTTTGCAGAGATAGGGGAGAGTTTCCCTGATATATCTTGGCTGATGGAGCCAATATATATCGGGTATTCTTCCGTTGAATTTTTCGATGCTTTCATTGTACATTTTATCGACAGCTTCAGCAGAAAATTTTTTGAGAGGAGTATACTTGTCACTGAAGATGAAGTCTTTGCCGTCAGTGAATTGAGCGAGAAGTGTCTCAGCATTTCCCATACCGTAAACGGCGGCTGTATCAAAGAGAGTAAAGCCGTTTTTGAAAGCAATGTCAAAGCTCTCTTTAAGTGTATCGGGATCAGACTTTGAGCCGAATACGATTTTACTGCCGTTTGTACCGCTGCCCCAAGCCCATGTACCTATTGCAACAGAAGGGATTTCTTTTCCGTTTATTTTATAACTCATTGCAAACGCACCTTTCGTTTTTTGAATATGCATTTATATCCTTCCGGACAATCTTGTCATTCCGAGCCAAGCGAGGAATCCTTAAGATCCTTCGCTTACGCTCAGGATGACATAAAGAATTAAACTTTACAAATGAATTAGAATTTTGTTGTTGCGGTGGTGACAACGCTCTTTCCTGCATATATGTTGCAGTTAGTGCCTGTTTTGAGAATGAAGGTTGCATTGGTGGCACCGACAATGACAGGTTTATTGAGGGCAAGTCCGACAACTGCCGCATGGGAGTTTATGCCGTCAACTTCGGTGATAATGCCTGCACTCTTTTTCATAATGGGTATAAGGCGGTTAGTTGTTTCATGGATAACGAGAATTTCACCCTCAGTGAAGTTTTCAAGAGCTTCTTCTTCGGACTTGCATACCATGAGATGACCGTGAGCGGAAAGGTCATTTACGATAGTCTGACCGCTGACGAGGATATTTCCGACAAGGTGTACCTTCATAAGATTTGTCGTACCCGATATACCAAGAGGAACACCTGCTGTGAGAACGACTAAATCACCGTTTTTAAGGAGATTTTGCTGTTGGGAGATTGCGATTACATGGTCTATAAGTTCATCAGTGTTATTTTTTTCTTCTATCATAACGGGAACGATACCCCATGACATATTTGTCTGTCTCCATACCTTTTCACTGGGGGTGCCGCTGATTATCGGACAGTTGGGGCGGTATTTGGAGAGCATTCTTGAGGTCATACCTGATTTTGAGACGGTTATGATAGCGGATGCACCGAGATCATGTGCAGTAGTGCAGGCGGCATGGGAAATTGCAGAAGTAACATCAGGTCTTTCGTGGATATCGAGATGATTGAATCTGTCTATGTAGTTAATGTGATTTTCAGTAATTTCGGCGATATTAGCCATAGTTTTGACAGCTTCAACGGGGAATAAACCTGCGGCAGTCTCACCCGAAAGCATGATAACGCTTGTACCGTCATAGATAGCGTTTGCAACGTCAGTTGTTTCTGCACGAGTAGGACGGGGATTTTTCATCATAGAATCGAGCATCTGGGTAGCTGTGATAACAGGCTTGTCGGAATTGCGTGTTTTCTTGATTATCATTTTTTGAATGATAGGGACTTCGGCAATCGGAATTTCAACGCCCAAGTCACCTCTTGCGACCATTACACCGTCAGCTACACGGAGAATTTCATCTATGTTGTCAACGCCCTCTTTGTTTTCTATCTTTGCGATAATTCTTATATCACTTCCGCCATAGCTTTCAAGAACGGCTTTCATTTCATTGATGTCATTGGCATTTCTGGTGAATGAAGCGGCTACAAAGTCAACATCATTTTCAACGCCGAATTTAATGTCGGATTTGTCCTGCTCGCTCATAAAGGGGAGTGAGAGGAATACGTCTGGAACGTTTATACCCTTGTGTGATGAAACGGGACCGCCGTTGATGACAGTGCAGTAAATTTCTGTTGAAGTCTTGCCTGTGACCTTCATTTCGATAAGACCGTCATCTATAAGTATTCGAGAGCCTTTGTCGACATCATTGGGAAGTCCCTTGAAGGTTATGGAGCAGTGATTTTTGTCACCGTCACAGGGTTCTGTTGTAAGCGTGAAGTCCTGACCGGCTTCGAGGATTACCTTTTCGGGGAAATTGCCTGTACGGATTTCGGGACCTTTTGTATCAAGAAGAATGGCAACAGGCTTGTTGAGTTCCTTGCGGAGTTTTTTGACGGCATCTATTTTTATTTTGTGGGTGTCGTGAGTCTGATGTGACATATTTATTCTTGCCACATCCATTCCGTTGAGCATAAGCTCTCTCAATACATTTTCGTCATCGGTTGAGGGACCGAGTGTACATATAATTTTGGTTTTACGCATAATATCGCTCCTGACATTTTATTTATGTATATATAATACAATAAAAATACACTTTTTACAAGAAAAAAATATGATTTTTTTAAAGCACTTTTTTTCGGCAGGGAATAATCGGTTTTAGAGAATTTTGTACACATTTATTTTAAAATAACCTTAAAAATTTTCAAGGAAACTTTTCAAAATATACATTTTGCAATTTGTTTTTTGAGTTTTAATTGTATAATTTTACGAAAATAAAAATTAGCACTTTTACTTATTTTAGTTATAAAAATATGTTGATTATGCTGAATAAATCAATATTTAATGGTTAAAATTACTATGTTTGATGACAGTTTTTTGAAAAATATTTTAAATTAAATTCCTTTGGAGCAATAAAAACGGAGGCATATTTAAAATTATAAATAATTTTGTGAATTTCGCTTGCTTTACAAATTTTAATAAAATGTTAAAATAATATTAACGAAAGTCTGTTTGATGTATGCAGGAAACTGCGGAAGGGGTACATTGACGGGCTTAAAGATGACAGAACGACATTTTTACAAAACATTATTTAAGGAGAGTGATTTTTAGTGGGCAATGAAACAAAAAGCCGTTTCAGACTTGGCAGCAAGATAT
>CADCCP010000044.1 GCA_902800005.1 uncultured Ruminococcus sp.
AAAAAAGAGTTTTTATTTTATTGGCTACAAAATCAAAACTTTATAAAAATAGCTTGTTCCACTATGACAGGCACAGGCGGTTTAAAAAGAGTTTCTCCGCAATTTGTAAGGAATAGTATGCTTTGTTTGCCAAGTAAAAATGAACAGCAGGAAATAGCAAACTATCTTGATGAAAAATGCACCGAAATTGATAAACTCATAGCAAAGAAAGAACAACTGCTGACCGAAATGGAAAACTACAAAAAAGCCGTGATATATGAGTATGTAACGGGGAAAAAAGAAGTATAATATGTTTTCATTATCAGAGAAAAAAAGGAGAATGATAAAAATGCAAAATTTTAATAATTCAATTTATAATATCTTTAATATGAGCTATGTTCAGCAACAAGCCCAACAGTATCATAACCAACAAGTTTATAATGTTATGGACGCATCAAATAAATTAAAAGATTTTCTTGATAGTTGCGAAAAAGTCGCACCTGAATATCAGCAAGAATTGAGGCGTTGCTGTTGTGCAATACTTATTCAAAAATCAAACGAAAAGAACAGACATTATTGAGGGAGTAAACTTATGGACACGACCGAAAAAAGATTTGAAACCGATATAGAAAGTTTTTTGATTTCGGCTCAGGGCGGTTATACAAAAACAAATGATACCTATGATAAAAAGGAATGTTTGTATGTGGATACGCTGATAAATTTTGTAAAGCGTACACAGCCGAAAGAATGGGCAAGGTTTGAAAAAAGCTGTAACGGTGAGCCTGCAAAAAAGTTTTGTGATGCCTTTGACAATGCCGTTGAAATGGACGGGCTGATTTCCGTTATGCGTAACGGCTTTAAATACAGGGGTATCGGTTTCAAAGTATGCTTTTTCAAGCCCGAATCACATCTGAATAAAACCGCTGATATGCTCTATGAACAGAATATCTGTCATTGTGTCCGTCAGTGGCACTATTCCGAACATAACAGAAAATCCGTTGATATGCTTCTGACGATAAACGGCATACCCGTTGTTGCCCTTGAACTCAAAAATCAATATACAGGGCAGAATATTGAAAATGCCCGCACGCAATGGAAAAATGACCGTGATCCGAATGAGCCTGTATTTCACTTCAATAGGCGGATATTGGCATATTTTTGTGTTGACCATACAAACGCATTGGTAACAACACGCCTTGCCAAAGGGGATACCTATTTTTTGCCGTTCGATCAGGGTTCCAATGGTGCAGGAAATAACGGCGGTGCAGGCAATCCGCCCAACCCTGACGGCTATCCCACAGCGTATATCTGGGAGAGTGTTCTCCAAAAGGACAGTTTATTGGATATTCTCCAAAAGTTCGTTCATTTCGACAGAAAAAAGAATATGATATTGTTTCCACGTTATCATCAGCTTGATGTGGTGCGGAAATTGATTGCAGATGTCCGTGAAAACGGCTCGGGGAAAAATTATCTGATACAGCATTCGACAGGTTCGGGAAAATCGAATTCAATCGCATGGACGGCATACAGATTAGCCTCTCTGCATGATGAAATGAATAAGCCTGTTTTCACGTCTGTAATCATCGTCACGGACAGAACCGTTCTTGATGCACAGTTGCAGGACACCATTTCAGGCTTTGACCATGCTCTCGGGGCGGTCGAAACGATTGGCGAGGGCAAAAATTCAAGAGATTTGCTGAATGCCATCAATGACGGGTGCAGAATGATTGTAACGACTTTGCAGAAATTCCCTGTTATTTACAAAGAAGTTGAAAGCACATCGGGAAAGAATTTTGCCGTAATCGTAGATGAAGCACATTCTTCGCAGACGGGTTCATCAGCGATAAAATTAAAATCAGCCCTTGCAGATACGGCTGATGCCCTGAAAGAGTATGCAGAGATAGAGGGCAAAGCCGAAGAGGAGATTGATAAAGAGGATAAAATCGTGCAGGAAATGCTTGCACACGGTCGGCATAAAAATTTATCGTTTTTTGCATTCACGGCAACTCCGAAAGATAAAACGCTTGAAATGTTCGGCACGAAATATACAGACGGTTCATTTCACCCGTTCCATATCTATTCCATGAAACAGGCGATTGAAGAAGGTTTTATCATGGACGTTCTTCAAAATTACATGACATACAAGACAAGCTATCAAATAGCCAAGACAATACCGGATAATCCCGATGTACCGTCATCACGGGCAGCCAAAACGATAAGACGCTTTGAAGAACTGCACCCGTATAATATTTCCCAGAAAGCACAGATAATCGTTGAAACATTTCTTTCCACAACGGCTCATGCAATAGGTGGCAAAGGAAAGATGATGGTAGTCACATCATCAAGATTGGCGGCAGTACGCTATTTTCACGAAATAAAAAAATATATCACGGATAACGGCTATGATACAATAGATGTTTTAACGGCATTTTCAGGTTCGGTCAAAGACCATGAAGAAGAATATACAGAGCCTAAATTGAATATCCGCAAAGACGGCAGTCATATTTCGGAAGACCAGACAAAAGCGGAATTTCACGATAATTTCAATATGCTGATTGTTGCCGAGAAATATCAGACAGGCTTTGATGAACCGCTTTTACATACAATGATAGTTGATAAGAAATTAAGAGGAGTAAAATGTGTACAAACGCTTTCAAGGCTCAACAGGATATGTGACGGCAAAACAGATACATTCATACTTGATTTTGTGAATACAGCGGACGATATAAAAGAGGCATTTCAACCATTTTATACAGAAACGGCACTTTCACAGGAAATCAATATAGACCTGATATATCGGACACAAAGGGAACTGCATGATTATTGTCTGTACACGCAAAAGGAAATTGATTTGGTGATAGAGATATATTCTGTCGGCAGGCAGGATAATAAATCATTTGGTAAAATGTCATCAGCTTTACAGCCTGTTGCTGTCAGATATAATAAAAAGACATCTGACGAGCGTTATCAATTCAGAAGAAAACTGCGTTCATTCATAAAATGGTACGGCTATATATCGCAAATCAGCCGTATGTTTGATACAGAATTGCAGAAAGAATATATTTTCTGTCAAAACCTGCTGAAACTTTTACCCGAAGATTCAACAATTATGCTTGACCTTGAAAACGCACTGAAATTGGAATTTTACAAGCTGGAAAAGACTTTTAAGGGAAATATCGGATTAACGGATATGTCGGGAGAATACGAGCCTGCAAAGGCAAAAGGCGAAGTTTCCCCCGAAAAGAAAGAGCCTTTGGCAGAAATTATCGAAAAAATCAATCAGGCAACAGGCGGCAATTTTACCGAAGCAGACAGGGTAATTTTATATGTTCTGCATGACAAAATGAAGAGTGATAAAAAATTAGGCAAAATTGCAAAAACGTCAGATCCGCAGGTGTTCATGGAAAGCATATTTCCGAAATCTTTTGATTCAGTCGCACAGGACAGCTATATGGAACAGACAGAGGCATTCTCAGAACTTTTTAAAAACAAAAGCAAGTATCATGCCATTATGACAGCGCTTGCCGAAATGATATACAGAGAATTTAACAGGTGATTTGTTACATCTGCATAACCAATACAAAAGCCCCCGAACTTTCCGTTGTTTTTGTCAGAAAGTTCGGGGGACTTTATTTTTATAAACGGATTTTTTATGTTTTACAGGAATATGCCTTAAATATCTCGATTCACAAAAGGCTTTCACCTTTGCCCATTACTGCAATATCAAAAGCTGTGGCATCTTCAAGGTGAAATGTCATCAGTTTATTGCCTGTCTGTTCATTGTAGATAGTGTCAAGGTGAAATGCTTTTATCATCTGTTCTGCATATTTGCTGTCCGTTTCAAAAACTGCTTTGCCTGTATATCTCAGCCAATGACCGTCAGGCTTGCAGGCAGCTATCTCTACAAGAGGATTCACAGCCATCTGCTTATATACATTTTTGAAATCACCTACACCGAAAATCAATTTATCGTCAACTTCAAGAAATGCTCCCAAAGGTCTTATTTTCGGCTGATTACCGTCTGTTGTTGCCAAAAAGAAAATACCTGTTTCTGTCAGAAAATCTTTTATTTTACTCATTGCAATACTCCTCCGATTATGCTTTATTAAACTTCTCTTTACCCTGTTTACATCTTGGACAACGCCAATTTTCCGGTAAATCCTCGAATTTCACTCCGTCATTTTCAGCAGGATCATAAATATATCCGCATACCGAACAAATATATTTTCCTGTAGGTGCCTGATATGTTATTTCACCGACAGGTATGCTTTCGGGAGGATTATTCAGGTCAATGACTTTATTGCTTTCAAGATTTTCATATCCTAACGGCGTATGAGTGGACAAATAAACCGTTGGGTGATTTTTGATAAACTCTCTTACATTGTCAAGCGTTGCACGAGCCTCTTTGACATCTTCAAATACAACGGACAGCTTATTGGCATAAAGAGCCTCATCCGTATATGTCACATCTCCGTGCATCATATAGAAAAGCCCGTTGCTTTCGGCAATAATAATACTGTTGCCGTTTGTATGTCCTTTTGCCTGAATGAAATATACTCCCTCTGCTATTTTCTTGCAGTCAGGGAAATTATAATAGGCACCGTCATTATACTCAACACGAACAACATTTTCTCCGTTAAGTTCCATAGCGTCTGCATCTTCGGGACCGATATAAATTTTTGCATTCGGGAAAGAACGCAGTTCACCTGTATGATCCGTATGTTTATGAGTAACAAGAATTTTTGTGACCTGTTCGGGCTTATAGCCTGTTTCTGCAAGTGCCGTTACATAGTCGCTGATACGTTCACCCATGTAGAGAGATGCATTTTCATTCGGTGCAGTGACAGGTGTTTCCGTAGGCATACCTGTATCGACAAGAATTACTTCGTTACCGGTATCAATCAGATAATTCTGCAAACTTGAACGATACTTTACGGCAGGATCAATATTTTCCATACCCTCACCGCCGAATGCAAGTGCCTGTGTCATAAATCCGTTTTTGTAGAGTTTGACTGCTTTGATAATCATTTTCTTTTACCTCCAAACTATTTCTTTGCATTTTATGATACCAAAAACAAAAACTGATTTCTACCGTGTTTGTGTAAATTTTTCTTGAATATTCGTGTTATTAGCAGAGTTACCACCGCCATTTGAATTATCGTCCACCAAACGCATCCACAATCTTTTTGACAGCAAACGGTTTTGCATACTTTATCTGTTGGTCACTGATGAGCACAGTATCTTCATCGAAAGGCTCTATTCTCATAGCCGGATAAACTGTAATAAATTTCGTCATTCCACTCTTATCAAGCAAAATATGTCCGTTATCGTAACGCACATCAACGCCATACAAACGCACAATACTCTCCAACGGCTTAAATAATGCTGCCTGCTTGTCAAAAGAAAGTTCATGGGTTACCTGACTATTCCTGCCCCATTGCAGAAGCTCCATAGCCGCCGTTCTGTCAAGCATACCGTGAACCTGCTGATTTCCATAGTGTTTCAGGCATTTATGACAGGCTGTTTCGCAGTCACAAGCCAATATTTCCTCTGTCTTTTGCAGAAGCGTTTCAATATTATCTGCAAGACTTACAGAATATCCTGCTCCGCTTGAGAGGGCATCATACAGAAATATGTCTATGTATTTACCTTCGTCATTTTCACGTATTCTGTAGCCTGCAATCAGTTCACTGAATTCTATATCCAATTCCTTACTGACAGCCAATCTCAAAGCTTCCGCTAAAGACAGTGCTGCTCTTTTTATCCATTGATTCTGGGGATCATCTGCCTCAATGATAGTTCTGTCAATATAGAATTCAAGAACCAACATATCCGTGATAAAATCAAAGCCAAGATCAATATTGACCGTATTTCGGTGGCTGCATTTCTGATTCTGAACATACTTGGAACGGTATGGCCGCAAAATATCCTTTAAAACATCACTCTTTTCTCCTGGCATAGCTGCACCGCATTCGCTGCATACCATGAACCCTTGTTCATACGGACCTTTGTTTACCATGATAATCCTTTGGTTCTCACGGGAAGCCATACGAATATTCCGGCAGTCTTTGATAGGCTTCATTCCGTCAGATGAAGGCAGCGTTGAATACTGAGGAACAGCAACAGACGAATATTGCTCTTTGAGCTGAGCCTCAGGAATTTGTTTGGCGTCTTTCGGAGCAAATCCCCATGGTCTGAGCATGGGCTTGCTTTGAATCAATGACTTGCTTCGACAGAATGGACAGCTTTCATCTCCGTCTGCTTCCAAACCAAACCAGCCACATGAACACTTTACGATACGTTTCAAATAATTCGCATCATTGATATAGGGCTCTGCAGGCTTGAATGTCAGTCCTTTAATCTTATCACTGCCCGGACGATAGAATCCGCCAATCTGGAATGTCTTTTTATCGACTACAATGGAACGTCCGGGAGCATATTCACCGATAGCAATATCGATTCCTCTGTCAACTTCATAATTTACTTTTCCTTCACTATCGGAAATATATGTACTGACAACATTCTTCGGGAATGAATAAGTTGGGATGATGCCCTCTTCATACAACGTATCCAGCATGGATTTTTCTTTTTGATGTCCAAATCCATCGTCTGTTGCAAAGAGTTCGGGATGGCTGTCCAACTTATCCTGAATAGCTTTCAAATCACCCATAACCTTTTTTCTGAATTCATCAAAATCAAAGACAACATTTTCAGGCAGACAAGAGTTATCTTTTTTGTTACAAAGCAGGCGAATATATTCTGTAAAATCATCTGCATTCTCAGTCAAAAACACTTTAGCCGATATCATGTCAAGACTGTTTCCTTTTGAAGAAAGATAGCCTTGAAAAGCAATCATACTCATGTGACGATATAAAAGTTTTTTGCTGTTGACATCTATCCACGGTTTTCTTGGATCTCCACGGAACATTGGCACAGGATTGCCCCAATACAGCAGATCATGAGGACTGTCCTCACAGAAAGTTACGATTGTAGACAAGCTTGAACCTCGTCGTCCTGCTCGTCCTGCACGCTGCTGATAGTTTTCTCTCATAGGCGGAATATTGCGTAAACCGACAGCAACCAATGAACCGATATCAATACCGACTTCCATTGTCGTTGTACTGCTCAGAATGTCTATGGGTGTTTCATTGTCAGACACCAAATCACGGAAACGCAATTCATAGGTTTCTGTCTTACTCCAAACGTCTTCTCTCTGGTCAATGTGCGAAAGCTGTGCAGTATGTTCTTCCGTATCAATGACAGTAATTCTCTTTCCCTTTAAAGCATCATTGATCGGATTTCTCCAGAAAGCTAATGATTGATAATCCTGTTCCGTCATTTGTCTGATAGTCTTTCTGTAACACATCGGGCAAAAGTCTTTTAACGGATATGGGGTTATCTCAGAGCACTTTTCACACCTGTACCACACATGAGAAGTATCCAATCTTGGTCTGATGCGTGTCAGATCAACATACAGTCTTCCCGAATTCTGATTAGAATCAAGAAAATGCTTATTAAAAACATCTGTCCACATATTGATTGTATTGTTATCCTTTCCATAGCCCATTGAAGTCAGTATTTTATCGGGGAATGTCCAGTTCTTTTTGATACCGTAACCATCATAGACACGCCTGACTTCTTTACGAACATCATCAGTAATCGTTTGTCCGAGAGCTGTATGACGGTCGCATATGTAGATAATCCAAGCATTAAAAGCCTGTAATAATTCTTCTTCAGTAATGTCCACACTATTCTGTTCAAAAGAATCCATAACATCATAAAGCACATCTTCGGTTGGTTCGAGCCAGCTAATTGCCGATTCATACAGTGTATTATACCCCCCTGCAAACATCCTGATGATATATTCCAGCATTTTTTTGGGGGCATGATTGGTCGTCAACTTCGGCTCATATTCTCTTTTTCTTCGTTCTGACCGTTGATAATTGTCCTTGACTTTGCTGCAGCCTTCATTAAGCTTATCTTTGTCTTCACCATAGAACAGACTCAGATGATGTTTCACGACTTCCAGACAAAAGTAATCATACAGCTTATCCATTGAACATTCACCAGACGACTTCTCCATATCGTTAATAGCCAATGCAAACAACTGTCGAACGGCTGTTGTATCAGAAGCATCCGACATATCACGGGCTAATTTTGCGGCTCTTTGCCTGCTGTCAGAAAAAAGCAATACCTTTTTGCCCTGATTGGGAAGTTCTTCTTTTCCCGAAACAACCGGCTGCATCATAAACTGGGATTTGATCAAATTGTAAAATGATTGGTTGCCCTTTGTATTGAAAGAAGTCAATTGTGCGGATGAAAATTTGTGCTGACAATGAGGACAGGTTTCAAATGTCAGCACCTGCGGTCTGCCCTTTGCGGTAAATTCTGACCAATAGAGTTTGACAACACCTTCCTGTCCGTCCCATTTATCGTCCTGAAAATTGATAAATCCATTAGTGATGTCCAAATAACAAGGGTGAATATGCTTTCCTCTTTCAGGCTTATAGTCCGGCTCCGGAATAAACAAATGTATTTCCTTCATCAGCTCTGTTATCTGTCCGGGATAGTGCCACAGATAGCCCGGAGCCTCCGGTACTCCGTTTGTATCGCACCGGATATATCCCTTATAATATAAAGCCCCGCAGCGTCTGTCGTTATATAACTCATAAACTATACTATGACAGTCAGGACAGGTAAAACGACCGTCATCTAACAGAACCTTGCCTATCGTAATACCTTTGTATGTATGATGGTGCGGACAATTCGGGTTGGTGCAGGCATAAACTCCGGACAACCCCTTAAAAAGCATATGCATTCTGGCAGGAAACAACACTGCACCTCTATTATTCTTTGCCAATGCCGCAACAGCTAACAATACACTGACTGCCTGTAAGGTATTCTCGGCAACTTTCCCGAAAATCTGCTCTGCAAGTTCTTCTAATGAAACAGCGTTTCCTCTGCATTGTCTGATAAGAGTGTTAAAGGGCTTGTATTCGATCAGATGATCATACATCCAACTGCAAATTTCATTCAAATCTTTTGAATTCGTCCAACCGGAAACTCCATCCCAGAACTTCGCAAGTTCTGACAACTTTGTTTCTTCATTTTCTTCAAGATTATTTACCTCGATAACACTGAATTTTTCAAAAGGAATATCAAATTTTACGCACCCGTCTATGGTTTCTCGTTCGCCTGTCAGGTAAGTAAATTCAGAATGACCGTCATCGGCTGTCAGGTTACGAGCGAATTTCATCACGGTGTTTCTGTCATCGTCATTATTGTTAGGCATACTTGCAGTTGTCAGAATGAATTGCACCTTGTCCCTTCTGATGCCGAGCTTATGGAACAATCGTCTGATAAGAAGTGCAACTTCACCGCCTGAGGATCCCCGATACATATGTGCTTCATCAATGATAAACAGCAAGTGGTTTTCCTCTTTTTCGTGCAACCATTTCCGTGTATCATTCCATATTTTCGCTTCTATCGGACGAAGCAGCATATACTCCAACATTGAGTAGTTTGTAATGAGAATATCGGGACAAAATTGCTGCATTTCAAAGCGTGTGATTAACTCGGCATCGTTATCATCAGGAATATGCTTTCCGTTATGCAGTCCTTCTAAAAAAGCACTCATATCGGATTTGGCTGGAATTTTTCCTTCGGAAAGAAGCTGATTGTAATAGGCTCTCTGACGTTCACTCTTTGGAAATGATAACTGTTTCAGTGTTTTCTCCAGCATTTTGTCCTGTGATTGTTCAGGCTCTTTTCCCGGATATGGTGTCCTTCCGGTGTACATTCCAAACTGAGGTCGGCGGACAGTTTCACCGCAGATATTTCTGAAAATACCAACAAACTTATTATCAGCATCACCAATCAATCTTCGTAATCGGCTGATCTGGTCGGAAACCAGTGCATTCATCGGATACATGATGATTGTTCGGACACCTCTGTTACACCAGGTTTCGGGTGAGTTTCTTGCTTCATCGGCTAATTTTGCCATCAGCGGCCACATAAAACACTCCGTTTTACCGGAACCTGTACCCGTTGATACAAACAGATTTTTTCCTTTGACAGCAGCTTTCAGTGCCTCCACTTGATGTACATAAGGATTTTGGTAAACACCGATACCTGCATTGATCAATGCTTTGAAATATCCTTTCATCCAATCCGGAATATCTGACTTCTCAATACCATCGGGACTGCTTTTATAAGCAGGTGATGATTCAATATACGGTCGCTTATATAATAAGCCTTCCTTATCCAGTTCAGGCTGTACTGCATTCAGCAACAGCATAGATTTCCCGAAATACTGTGACTGAATATAGTTTTCCAGTTCTGTTCTGATTGCTTTATGTACAGAAATTGCTCCGTTTGACATTTTCTCACTCCTTCTCAAATTGATACCCCTGCAAAGACAGTATATCTTTTATCATCTCAAAAACATCACGGTTCATGATACGATTAAACGGGCTTGTAATATTTCCCAAATTATCAGGCCAACTATAGAGCTTTATTAGATTCAGTTCCGCAGGCGGCAAAAGATAATGCAGACGCACATGAATGATATCACCATCATCATGACATCTTGTGGAAGGCAAGACACCGTTTACATACAGGCAGGCGTTGGATAAATTGATATATTCTGCATCAGCCGTCTGCCACTCAGCAAGCTGATGAACAAGAATATCTTTTCCGTCATACCGATACAGATAATAGATTTGTTTGCCTGTCATGCCGGAACGCATGATAGATACACCTTTGTCCTTGTACGGACGATTGATCCAGTAACTTCTTGTAAAAGGCGGCTCCATCCGGAGATATTCCGTATCAGCATCCGGCTGCATTTTTCTCCATTCCGCTGTGTTTGTTACAAGAATGTTCCAACTTGTTGCAAGGTCATTCTCTGAAAGCCGAAACATCCTTACTACAGAAGCCGGATCATCTTCATGATTTGTTTTTCGATAATTTCCTAACCCACTGACGTTGTGCTTGATTTCGGGAGAATAACCCCTCAACAGTTCTACCCCGTGATATGATGCACTGTTTTCCTTCGCACTGCGAATATTGAAGTTTATGTGGTAAAAGTGTCCTGTTTTCAGATACACTTCATAGATTTCATCAGCAAAATCTTTATCGTCGGCAATAAATACAGAACTCAAATCATTCGGATATAGTTCGATATAAGTTTTTAAAATAGTTTTGATACGGCTTTTGAAATGCGTAATTGAAACGATTTCTTCGGGATATTCATCATATAGAGATGACAATCCCATTTGTCCAAGTAGAGTGTAAACAATTCTTGCCTTCCACATCGACTCATTTTCAGTTTTACCTTGCTTGATACCATATTCATCCGATATTTTACGCAACAATCCATTGTATCTATCCATCATTCATCACCATACAAACGATTCAATTCATCAGATAAGTCCTTTGAAACGGCAAGTTTTTTATTATTTACCGCATCCAACAGCTTATCCGTCTGCATTGTCATATACGCATACGGCAGAATGGCATACAATACATCATAGTCAATCGAATTATCATCCAGCATTTTATGAAGATTATATATGACATCATTAATACAATTATAGGTCATCATACTCATGTGCATATCTTTGAGTATGCTCGCTTTCTTTCCTTTGGGAATTATATGCTGATAATCCTGATAATTTTCGCTATAACAAACAGATAAAAACTTACACTCCGGAGCATGAGAAACAAGCATTTCTGTCAGCATGGGATAGAAGTAATGGGCAATCCCCTTCGGTTCAATGGCTATATCCTCTGCAAAAGGATGAACTGCAATACAATATTTGCCTGAATATGTACTTAGTTGAGTAATACTGCTAATCCACTCTGAAGCAAAGGGATTTACTACTTTAATGATCTCGTCTTCACTTGCCAACGCTGCTGAAATAATTGATCTATCATAATTTCTAACGCATTCCAATGTGCCGGCTGTTTTACCAAATAATGACACAGAAAACGCATCTACAATTTCAGACGCATTAGGACCTGCCAATAACAACGGGAAATGATTCAGATATGAGGAATATAAAAAAACTGCAAATGATTCTGAATATTGGCTGCAAACACCGGCTTCAACAAGATTGTCCGATAGATTATCTATCATGTCTTTCCACTCTTCGTATTCTTCCACTTGCTCTGTCAATATTGTTACACCCGATGTAAAACCAGAACCATTGTCTTTACTTGCTGTTATAGGAGTAGTGCCAGCCGCATTGACAAATGTCATTGAAGCTATAAACTCGGCGGTATGTTTCTGTGCATTGGCAATAATAGTTTCAACGTTATTCTGCACATCGACTGCTAATTTTTCTTTTTCATGTATCTCTTGTTCTATTCTTTCTTTCGTTTTGGTTAGGCTCACAATATTGTTTTTTATTTTCGTCATTTCCGAAGATAACGCTTCTTTTTGCCTTGTTATATCTTGAATGACAACGTTTGCTTCTTCAATTTGCTGTCTGTGTTCTTCTTGCCAATCAGTCATGATCAAGCCTTTGCACATAAATTCACACAATAATTCTTCGGCTTCTTTCTCTGAACATAAGCATTCTTTGCTTATTCTTGATATGATTTCAGTTGAATGCAGTTCCTCTATGTATGTTCTGTAATTTCTCCACTCAGACTTATTGATTCCTCTTTGTTTGAATGAAGTCCAATTTATATACTCCAAAACAATCTGACGAATCATTTCAAATGAGTCTTTGATCCTTTCAACTTTTGCAGGCTTTCCAAGACTAATGTTGTTGTAGAATACCTTGTTGGCTATCAGAATGCAACTTTTCTCTTCAAATTGATAAACAGGAAGTGCTGTCACCTGTTCATTCAGTTTTACCATTCCATCATTGACTTCCCACTGGCTTTCGGTACAACATACGCCCTGAATAATGCCATTATCATACCGAACTGCAAAAATAGCTTTCTGAGATACAGGGATATTCTT
>CADCCP010000045.1 GCA_902800005.1 uncultured Ruminococcus sp.
ACACGCTTTCAAGGGGATTTTCAAGAACATCTGTATATATATCAAAATTCATATCATCAGTTCTTGCGATGGCGATAACGGTAGTTTCCTACATAGCAGGTGGAGGAATTATTGCAGCGATAAAATTTGACCTGACTACAGATGTAAGTGATGAAGAAATGATCGTTATGGTGCTTGCGTATTCTGCACTTTTCATAGCACTTACAGCGGTATTCATGTTAATAGCTACCCTTGCCAAAAGAACAGGTTTTGCAATAGCCCTGAGTATCGTAATACCGATAATAGTTTCTCTCATTGTAAGAATACTTTCATTCGGTTTTGACTGGGTGACGAAAGCCGCAAGTTACTGGATATTCGATGCCACAACGCTTGTCAGTACCCTCTATCAGAACAATAATATATATATCCCGTTCATGATAGCACCGATATATTTAGTGTTGTCTGTTGCCGTAGGAATGTTCGTATTCGGCAGGCAGGAGATCAAATGAAAAAGTAATGCACAGATCCGAAGGCATGGATCTGTGCATTATTTTTTAACGTGAGTTCAATAAAACGTGTTGTTACAGCCGTAGGTGGCAATGGTCGGGATAGTTTTTAGTATCACAAGTGCCTCATTTACGTTGTTTGTATCAAGACCGCTGCTCCATCCGCTTAACGATGAACGGTCTTTTCTTCTTGTATGAACAACATGGTCACTGAGCCACCCCCAATTCCACTCCATATCATCAAGAATAACGAACCGTTCAACATCGGGCTTATCCAGCAGCCAATGACGTATCTCCAACGGGCGTGAATTTTTATCAAATCCGATCTCCTGCGTTGCACCGGATATGGTCAGACCGAATTTTTCAAAGGCATCCAGAAGTTTTTTAAAATGGTCGTTCATCTGTCTGTCATCAGATTTTTGCTGATCGTAATAGTATATCCTCCATGAAGATGTAAGTATTATCGCCGCACCGCTGACATCTGCAATTTTTTTCAGCCTTGACACCATGCTTTCATCAATAAGCACACGTTCTTTTCGGCGGTCATCAAAATCATTCAACACGCCGTCGATGTCAAGGAATATTACACTCGTATATTTTCCGCTGTTTTCACGGGAGGAGTCCGACAACTTATTAATATCCATTTTATAAAAGGCTTTCCCCTTTGCCCATTACGGCAATATCAACGGCTGCTGCATCTTCTATATGAAATGTCATCAATTTATTTCCTGTCTGTTCGTTGTAAATGGAATCAAGATGGAATGACTTTATCATCTGTTCCGCATATTTGCCGTCCGTTTCAAAAACAGCTCTGCCTGTATATCTCAGCCAATGACCGTCAGGCTTGCAGGCAGCTATCTCTACAAGCGGATTTTTTACCATCTGTTTATATACGTCTTTGAAGCCGCCCACTCCGAAAATGATCTTGCCGTCAACTTCAAGAAATGCTCCCAAAGGTCTTAATTTAGGCTGATCGCCGTCCGCTGTTGCCAGAAAGAAAATGCCTGTCTCTTTTAAAAAATCACTTATTTTACTCATGTCTGCCATCTCCATTCGGTAATTTTTTATATTATTGATTTATAGTTTAATACTTATTTTACGCAAATTCAAGTGCATTACCGAAATTTTTTCTGTATTTTCTATATTATCTTACCATCGGAAATTTCTATCTTTCTCTGACACGCTTCTGCGATGCTTTCATCATGAGTGATGATAATGACCGTTTTGCCGTCATCATTCAGTTTTTTGAAAAGCTCCATTATCTCGGCAGAAGTCTTTGTATCCAATGCACCTGTCGGCTCGTCGGCAAGTATGAATGACGGATCGTTGACAATAGCCCTCGCAATGGCTGTACGCTGTTTTTGACCGCCCGACAGTTTATTGACAGTTTTTTTTGCAAGTTCACGCATACCGACTTTTTCCAAAGCCGAAAGTGCAAGTTCATTCATATTATGCTTTTTTGAAAAATACAGGGGTATCTTTACATTTTCAAGAACGGTGTATTCTTCGACCAAAGCAAAATCTTGCATGACTATACCGACTTTTTCATTTCTTATCTGTGCAAGTTTTCTGTCTGACAGCTTATGCACATTGATACCGTCAATTATGTATTCACCCTCTTCAAAGGTGTCTATACAGCCGATGATATGCAGTAAAGTTGATTTGCCTGCACCCGATCTTCCTATGATCGCCGCCATTTCGCCGTCATTCACCGTCAGGGAAATATCCGTCAGTGCAGTAAATGCATTCGCTTTTTTATAGTTATATGTCTTAGTGAGATTTTTTATTTCTATCATGTTCAAACACGCTCCTTTAAAGTCAATACAGGGGAAGATGTTTTTATGATCCCGAAAGGCAGTACAAGTGATAAAACAAATATCAGCAACAGCAGAAATGTACTTGCAAAAATATTCATCATGCTGAAAGTCATGCCTATGATATATTCAAAATTGAGTATCTGCATAACGATCATGCACGTTAATGATAAAATTACGGATATGAACAGTGTTATAAGCATTTCTGTGCCGACTATGAAAAGGCAGTCTTTTTTACGGCAGCCGCACAGGAAAAATATACCGAATGTGCGTGTCTGTCTGACAGCAGATATTGCTGATGAACCTATCGAACCCAGCAGGACCATTATAACAGCCGTTATAATCATTGGCATCATGTGATAGTAAATATAATTGATCTTCTGTTTTGTAGCTTGAGTGAGAGTGGCAAGTGTCTGATTCGGACGTATCATTCCTATTGTGCTTAAATATTCGGTCGTTGATCTGAAATCTTCTTCACTGATATTATCGGGATAAGTGACGAACCATACGGAATCAGGCATGATATTATAGCCGTTTGCACCGTAACCGTCATCACCTGTCGAAAAAAGCTCCTTTGCGGCTATCGCAAAAGGTCCGCCCAGATCTGTTCCCACATCGATAGGTATGCAGTAATTGAAGATGCTTTCAAAGTCAATACCGTGTTGTATGCCGTCATCGTGTGTGGAATTTGCAACAGGCTTGTATGTATTGTCGGTGAGGATACCTGCAACACGTATTTTACCCGCAGGAGTGTTATACACATCATTCAAATGTGCATCTGTACCGCCGGATACAAGAATTTCGATTTCGCCGTCGGAGTTCCTTTCAGACATGGGATAACGACCGCTTGCAAGAGGTAATTTCCATTTTTCGAGAATTTCTTTATCGAGGAGAATATAGGAGATATTACGCCCCTTGTCCCTGTACATGACGGAGTGCGGTTCGCACTCCTCTACAAATGTAAGCTGATCGGAATGATGTATTTTTACATCAAGTTTCTTTTCAAGGAATTTTATAACGCTTATCAGATCGGGAAATTTCTCTAAAAAAGGCTTTACATCTTCGTTTCCACATTCGAGTATATTCAAATTTCCTGCATCAAGCACAACGCCTTTTTTATCCATTAATTCCTTGTACGGCTCATAAAGCATATATTTGCTGTTGGCAGATGCGATCATGATGTTTGTGAGAACAAGCAGAGCGGCTGTTTCAATAATTATGATGACGGTGAAAAGCCATCTTTTTTTCATCATGCCCATAGCCAAACGGATATATCTCATAATTCACACTCCCTTCTGAGTTCGTTGACAGACTTGTCTATGGCGGGCAATATGCACAAGCTCATGACAAACCCGCTGAAAATCACATATGAGCCTAAAATTATCGCACATATACGCATATCGAAAAATTCAAGGAATGACGGATAGACTATGCCTATCATCTGCATAACACCAAAGCGGAATATAAAAAAGCCTGTAATATATGAGAAAATCAGTATCAGCATTATCTCTGTAAAAAGCACTGTAAAAATTTCAGCTTTTGTGCCTCCGCAAAGCGAACAGATACAAAGAGTATTTTTTCTTTTGTCAAGGATATATGTATAAATTCTTGATAAATTAAGCATCATCAAAGCCATGAGTATAAAAGAAACGACATATATCATGTTGTTGAATTGCTTTTCAATGAGGGGTTTGGGTTTAGGTTCTTCAAAGTTTTCGATAAGTCCCTGAAACTCTCTTTGTATCATATCGGAAATTTTGCCGAGTTCATCGCCTGTCAGGGTGTCGTCGACCTTTATCCTCATATAAGTAACAATGAAACTGTCATCAATATCTTCAGAACGCATGGTGAAATTTGTACCGTCATATCCGTGTTTGCTGTAAAAGAGCTTGCTTACATGATATTCGGTATCGCCTAATTTCAGAATGTCCCCTTCTTTGATACCCAAATCAACATTTTTAAATCTTTCTTCTATGGAAAATGTTATCATATTTTTATCAAGACCGGGATAATACTGTGCTTCCTCGCCGCCTATTGAGTAATATTTGAAAATATAATCTTTCGTAGGTACATATCCGACTATGCTTGTACTCAGATAATGCGTTCCTGTTGCTTTCAATATGCGGTTGAATTTTTCTTTGACATATTTGTATCTTGGCATTTTATCAAGATCGCATTTCAATTCACTGCCGTAAAAGACATAATCATTTGACGTATATTGAGAAAATACATTTTCATCTTTGCCACGATAAATGATTTTTCCTGACTTCAAGTCAAACACAGTTCCATAAAATTGACCTTTATCTTTATAATTGCAAAGATCCATCTGAAAAGACCTTTCCCAATCGGAACGGGTATCTTTTACATCAGGCGGCTGAGTAACGGCATCTATCATGCCTGCAACCGTGAAAGCAGCTATGATACAGATCATCTGTGAAATTATGATGAATATAAATAAAACAGGCTTGTTTCTGATAAGATCATGTATGTTAAGGAATATTGGTTTCAGCCACATTTTCAAATTCTCCTTTCGTATAGATAATATCACCGTTGACGGTGATATTTTTGATTTTACGGGTGTCGATGACTATGATCTCATCGGTTGATGCGGGATCGGGAACGGTTTTGTAACGCAGTTGTATATGTTCTTCAAAGATATATTTATCTTCGTCATCATGACCGCCGGCGGAAGAAATGACAAGATAATAGCTTGTACCGTCATCAAGGGTGATAACAGAGTTTTTGCTGTCGATCTCACGGAAATTTACAAGATGAAAACCGGAATCTTGATCTGTATTGGCGGCAGTTTCTGCTGAACAGTCACTTTTCATATCAATGCCGAAATTGGATATAACGGCACTGATGTTTCTTGCAACAGGCGTTAAAATATTTGTTGTCCCCACTCTTGAAGGATTGATATGTATATTGTTTTCAATGCTGTAATCAAGTGAAAAGGTCATCTCAAAGGGCAGGTCAAAAGTTTTTTGGACAGTTTTGCAAAGTACATAACCGTCATTAGTGTGAATAATGGTGTAAGGGTCATTTTTATCGTGCAGCAGTTCCATGTTATCTGTCCATGTTCGTGTGGTGACTTCATCAAACCTTTCTTTTATTTCATATATTTTTTGAGCGGTGTAATTGACGTTTTTATAAGTTATCGTACCGCCCTGTGCATCAAAATTCCTGACACTGACAATGAGATATATTTTCATTTCGGTACGGTCATCATTCAGAAAAAATCTGTTTGAATATCCTCCTGCATTTCCCCAATTTCCCAAAAGCTCCCCGTCTTTGTCACGGCATTTGATGGTACTTCTGCACTCATCATTAAAAAGTCCGTTTACTGCGTAAATACCGTATTGAAAGCCGTCTTCAGCAAAAGTAGAACCGTCTTTATGAGTGACCTTCAGCACAGCATAGACATTTTGATCGTCGGCAGTGATGCCCATTACATCTGCCTGTAAATTTTCATCGGGACTTGTAAATTGAACGTGACGGCTTTCATAAAGCCCTGCTGAGTTAGGTTCACCCGTGAAAATATCCGAAAATGTATCGGCTGTATTGTAGTTTATTGCGGCAGATACACCTATGACTGTAAATAAAGTGATGAATGCCGCTGCAAGCAAAGAAATGAATTTTATTTTTGAATAGCTTCTTTTGTGTTTGATACCCAGCTTTTCATTAGTCATTGATATGATCTTATCGGTGTCGATAAAGTCTGTGTGAAATTCATTTTCAAGTCCGAAGGTATCATCAATGCCGTTGAACAGTTCATGCAGATTCATGGTTCAAATCCCCTCTCCGTAAGATATTTTTTAAGTTTTTGCCGTGTACGGTGAAGTTTTACTTTAACGGTCGCCTGCGGTATATTCATAGCTTTTGAAATATCCCCGATCTTCTGATAATAGAAATAATGACGTATCAATATCTCACGATCCGGCTCATTTATGACGGATATGGCTTTTTTGAGTTCATCGACAGCCTGCTTTGTTTCAATATTATCGTAAAGAGAAAAATCATCTCGAATATCGATCTCATCTATGTCGGAAAAAGCGATATGCTTTTTTGACAGGCGGTCAAATGCTTTGGATTTTGCGATAGTACACAGATAGCCTGCAAGTTTTTCGGGTGCAAAGCTGTCGGCATTTTTCCACAAAGCCACAAATGTATCTGAAACGGCTTCTTCAATATCCTCTTTTGTAAGAGAGCCGTTGGAGATATTTTTAATGATCGCTGTAATGAGCGGAGTATATTTCAAAATGACCTGTCTTAATGCAGATTCATCATGATCTTTCAGACGCAGGGCAAGTTTTTTGATCTCGTCCAATCATTTTGTCCTCCTTGCTTATAGAAGTACTTCTGTTATTATAGACGTTTTTTCATGAAAGAAGGTTTCATATCCGAATAAAAAAGTATAAAAATACCGCTTACCGCAGAGATCATTTTTTGTACATAAAAAAGGCAGAGAAAATTTACTCAATTTCTCTGCCGATCTATTATTGTGAAACGATATTATGCCAGAACTGCTCCGAGAGCTTCGCACTGTGCGATCACATCATCATCGGGAGCATCATTGCAAATAACGCTTTCTGCCGCAAGGACAGCTCCGCAGTTTTTACAGTCATCTTCCCAATTTCTCATCCATTCACCGTCACCCCAGCCGTATGAACCGAAAAGTACGATTTTTTTGCCGTTGAGTTTGTCTTTGACGGAACTGAACATGGGTTCAAATTCGCCTTCTTCCAATTCTTCCGTTCCCATCGACGGACAGCCGAATGCAATAGCATTGAAATCATCTGCCATATCGGCACTGAAATCAGATGCAGTAAAAAGTTCTGTTTCCGCCCCTTTGTCTTTTGCACCTTTTACAACGGCATTTGCCATTGTTTCGGTGTTGCCTGTTCCGCTCCAGTATACCACTGCGATTTTACTCATCAAGATCTTCCTTTCAAAAAAATAATTTATTCCACAAGCATTTATGCTTTGAAAACTGTTTGATCCGATACTGCCAGATTTTCTATGCCGAATCCCTTTTCCATGAGAGAACAGCACATTTCTGTACAGCGTTTATATTTATCAAAAGTCTGTTTAGCCTTGTTTTCATCGCCGTAGACCTTCCAACAGCCGACACATTTGCAGTTACAGCCGTTATTTCTGATAAATCCGCATACATCTTCGGGAGGATAGCCTAAAAACAGCCCTATCTCATGCGGAAAATCATTGCTGTGACGCAGCCTCTTCATCAGACTCACAATACATAAATTTGCATTTTCGCAGCAATAGCCCATCTTACGAAGAATATCTGCTGCCTGTTTGGTGCTGAGGTCTTTCTTTAATTTCGACGGTCTGTAAAGATATATAAGAGTTGTACCGTTGTGATGTCTGAGAGGTATCAGACGAAGTCCCTTTGAAGTGAGTTTCCTGTTCATTTCAGTGAGAGCATCATGCTCGTCCTCTTTTGTGTCAAAATGACATGAAAACATATTTCCCGTTTTCAGCCCCATCAGTGTAGGTGCACAGTGTCTTACAAGCATTTCCTCAGACATATACCATCAGCCCTTCTGTAAAAATTATGAATACTTTTCAAGAATATTTTTAAGTGCTGCTTTAGAGCTATTATGTGATCTTTCAATGGGAATATTCAGATTTTTTATTCCCTCAACGGCACATTTTACCATTTTATGAGAGATGGTGTTTGTGAACAGAACCATCAGATCGGGATTTCCGATATTCTGCAAGCCCCTGCACATTTTCGGATAGACCTTCGCTTTGCAGTCATAAGACCTGCATAATTCTATATAATCCCTTACCATACATTCGTTTCCGCCTACTATAACGACACTCATATTGACCTCCAAAATGATTAGTTGTATCTAACTTGTTATCAAAAATATTAGTTAGTCTTATTTAACTAACCGCATACAGCTTATCACACTTTTTATATTTTGTCAAGGGCTGTTTTCAAAAATGTTTTTTATTTTTTCTATTGACAAATTTAGTTAGTTGTGTTAAACTGTTTATCAGTTAGTTGTATCTAATTTTATACATCTAACTAAATCTGATACAGGAGAGAAGTATTATGAGTAAAAAAGCAGTTTTTGCGGTTTTATTGAGTACGGCTGTTTTAGGTTCTTCCCTGCCGCTGACGGTCACGGCAAATGCCTCTGATGTCGTATACGGCACTATGGAGATACCTTACAGCGAGTTTTATTCAAGTGAAGGCGTTGACGGCGTAGATGCAGTTTCGTCTGCAACTGCAAACAAATGGAAAAATGAAAATCTCGTCAAAGGCACATACTCCGTTGAAACGGAAAACGGCGGAGATATTCTCGGTGTAAAATATTTTGTTGCGATAAGTTCTGATGACCTTGCACAGCTTGATGAAAGCTATCACTTTGAAAAATCTGACGAAGTACCTCAGGCATATAAAAATGTTACTGTCGAGAACGGTAAAGCAGTATTTTCCGAAGTTGTCGGTGATACCACAAAAGAACAAAAAGAGGTTTCAATATCAACAGAAATGCCTTGGGGTGACTATGTACTTGATATAAGCGGTCTTAATAACTCCGGCGGTACGTCTGAATTCGGCACTATATACGGTGTTATTCTCGAAACGGCAGAGGGTGACAAATACGGTATGCGTCATCTTGAAAATATCTGGAGAGACGAAATTGCATGGTCATCGGGCATTAAAAAATCCGAGCCTCACGGAAATGCTCTCAAATATGAACAGTATGTCGGCTTGATGGGACAGACCTTGACAAGTATAACATTCATTACAGAAACAGGTTATCATACTGTTCCCGTTAATATCTATATCCCGATAAAATTTGAAAATACTGTTGAGATCGCAGACAGCAGTATCAAGGATATTGCAACGACTTTCACAACAACAGGTTTCCCCGAAGATTACGAAAAAGCATACTTTATCGCAGGCAACGGACAATTCTCTGTTGAGGACGGTACTATCAATTATAAAGTTGAGTTTCCGGGAGAATATATTCTCGAAATTTCGGACGGCAAGGGCAAGTATGCAACTGTAAATACATCTTTTGTCATCTCGACAGATGATATGCCTGCACAGTTTGACGGCGAAAAATTAACTGTTGCAGACGGTTTTTCACAGGCTGATCTTGATTCATTCATAAGAAACATATCCTCTGTAACGGTCGATGAAAACAGTTATGCTGCTTCGGGCAAGCGTGGAGTTAAGATAATCGCAGAAGACGGCACTATCATCAAAGATGCAGCTATGAGAGATGTTCCCGTATTTGCAGAAGATAAGCCTTATAAGATCACTGTCAGTGCAACGGGCTACAACAAGACTCTTGAATTTGTCTTTAACGATGATAAAAAGCAAGATGAAAATTCAGAGGTATCGGAAGTTTCCGAAATATCCGAAGTGTCCGAAAACAGCGAGGTTTCAGAAAACAGTGAAGTTTCCGAAAATTCGGAAGTATCTCAGGAGAGTAAAGAGATTTCGGAAGTATCTGAAAATTCACAGACAAGCGTAGGCAATATCGAAAATTCCAACACAAATAATAACAGCAATAACAATAATGCTGCTACCAATACTAACAACAATACTGTAAATACAGGTTCATCCGATTTTGCTGTAATTGCCGCTTTGATGGCAGCTATATCGGCATTGGCAGCTATGTTCTCTTTCAAAAAGAAAAAGTACAATTGATCGTCTGTTCATAGATACACCCTTCTTTTTAAGAAACAGCTTTCCGACTGTTGAAACTTTCGGAAAGCTGTTTTAAATTCACGCAAAGGAGATATTTTAATATGACATTTGCAGTATGCCTTGCGGTCACGATTCTGATATGCCTTACTTGCGATAAGGCTATCAAAAAATATCCACAGTTTTTCTATATCGGTGCAGCACTTTTATCCGCTGCTGCATTCTGTATCGATGAATTTGTTGAAGTGAGAACTCTTGCCCCGTTTGTCAGAGATGGTCTTGTACCGGTTCTGACAAATGCTCTCTTTGCAACAGCTTTCTGGACGGTGGTAATGTTCACGGGTGCTTTGAAAAACGGTTCAAAACTCATTAAAAAACTAATGCCGATTCGTGGAGAACTTTCCATCACAGCGGCACTTCTTACAGTCGGTCATATCGTCATTTACGGCATTACATATTTGAAAAGGCTGTTTTCGGGCAGAAATCTGACTTTTGATATAATATTTTTTGTGATAGTTGCACTTGTGCTTGTGCTGATAATGACACCTTTGACGGTCATGTCGATAAAGAAGATACGAAAAAAATTCAAGGGAAAGACTTGGAAAAACATACAAAGATTTGCATATTTATTTTATGCTATGATATATCTTCATGTAATACTTGTATTGTGGTCAAAGGTACAGCGTGGAGATATGATGAAATATGCGGATCTGGTGATATATACCGTTATATTTGCGGTATATCTCGCAATGAGAGTAAGAAAATATTATCTTCTCCGAAAAAAGCCCAAAACATCAAAAAATGCAAATATCTTTTCAAGTGTCGGCGGTGCAGTATGTGCATTGATAATATGCCTGACAGCGTTTCCGTTTGCAAAGATGAATGAGAACAGTGCGGTTGAAGTCGCCAAAACTTCCTCTGTTCCTCAAATTTCAATAATATTAGAGGAAAGTCAAATTTCCGATGTATCCGAAATATCGGAACAGGAGAGCGTAAATGAAAATACGGAAGTTTCAGTAGTTTCGGAAACAACGGAAGTTTCTGAAACATCGGAGATCTCAATAGAAGAAAGTTCTGTTTCAGTGACCGAAAGCAGTATAAATACCGTTCAGTCGTCTGCTGAAAGTTCGGTAAAGCCTGTTGAAAGTTCAAAACCTGTACAGCAGTCAAGCAAGCCTGCCGAGATTTCAAAACCTGTACAGCAGTCAAGCAAGCCTGCCGAGATTTCAAAACCCGTACAGCAGTCAAGCAAGCCTGCCGAGATTTCAAAACCTGTACAGCAGTTAAGCAAGCCTGCCGAGATTTCAAAACCCGTACAGCAGTCAAGCGAGCCTGCCGAGATTTCAAAACCTGTACAGCAGTCAAGTAAACCTGTTGAAGCCTCAAAAGAACCCGTACAGCCCGAACCCTCAAAGAATACTCTTTATAATGACGGAACATATACAGGTCAGGCTTACGGTTATGACGGTGATATTTATGTTACTGTCACGATTCAGGGGGATAAGATAACAAATATTACTGCACGTTCAGATGAATTTGAACCCGAATATTTTGAAGATGCCGAGAGAACCGTTATTCCCTCAATAATAAATTCGCAGAGTACAAATGTTGATGCCGTATCAGGTGCGACATTCAGTTCACAAGGTATCATGAAAGCTGTCGAACAAGCCTTGAACGGTGCCAAAATATGATATATAATATTGTAAAGGACGGTGATATTTGTGAGTAACCGAAAAAATAACAGTGCTAAAAAAATAGCAACTGTTTCAGTTTTGATAGCCGTTGCATTTGTTTTGAGCTGGGTAGAAATGATATTATCCATCACACCCCCCATTCCGGGTATAAAAATAGGTCTTGCAAATCTTGCCATTCTTTTTACAATGTACTATTGCAGTTCAAAAGATGCGTTTTTGGTACTTATGGGCAGACTTGTTCTGAATTCCATACTTTTCGGGAACGTCAATTCACTGATATACAGTGTTGCAGGCGGATCACTGAGTTTTATAATTATGATGATATTAAAAAAATTTTTTCCGAAACATATTATCTATGTCAGCATATCAGGAGGAGTTTTTCATAATATCGGACAGCTTTTAGCTGCCTCGATAGTGATGAATACATTTCTTTCATGGTATATGCCTTATCTGATAATAGGCGGTATACTTGCAGGTCTGTTCAACGGCATCGTATGCAGCAGATTATTGAAGTCAAGTTGGTTCGGGAATGATGATATATTTCACAAATCTCCTTGACAATATTTATATAATTATATTAAAATCCCGACTTGCACACAGCACCTAAAACAGTACAGTATCAGTGCGATTTATATGTGTATATTTCTTGAATTGGGACTTTGAAAATTCCAAAATATCATTTTTAAATTGCTAAAAGATGCTTATTTACTGCACTTTTGGGTTTGATTAGAACAAAATAGGTGCTATGTGCAAGTCGGAGCTGAAAGCACTTGATAATGTCAGCTTCACGCTTGATGAGGGAAAATTCGTTGTCATTCTCGGACCGTCGGGAGCAGGCAAAAGTACACTTCTTAATTTGCTTGGCGGTCTTGACAGTCCGAGTACAGGTACTATCACAGTAAACGGCAGGGATATTTCCAAACTCACCGACAATGAACTTGCCGATTATCGTGCAGAAACTGTGGGATTTGTCTTTCAGTTCTACAACCTGATACCGACACTTACTGTATATGAGAATGTAGAGCTTGTATCGGAAATATCAAAAGATCATCTTGATGCCAAAAAGATGATAGAAGAGGTAGGTCTGTCCGAACATCTGCATAATTTCCCGTCGGAGTTGTCGGGCGGTGAACAGCAGAGAGTATCTATTGCAAGGGCTTTGGCAAAAAATCCTCAAATACTGCTTTGTGATGAGCCTACAGGTGCATTGGATTCGGAAACGGGTGTAATGGTTCTGAAACTCCTTCTGAGTATGGCGAAAAGCTATGGTAAAACTATAGTTATCGTCACTCATAATCAGAGTATCGCAAAAATGGCTGATATGATTATCCGTGTAAAAAACGGTAAAATACGTTCAGTTGAGGAGCAGGAAACTCCCATGAGTGCAGACGAGGTGGAATGGTGATGCTGGTAAGAAAATTGTTCCGTACTGCATGGAATTACAAGTCGCAGTTCATATCAATGATTATCATGATAACTCTTGGTATCGGAATATTTTTGGGATTCAACATGGAGTGGTATACGATAGAATATGATACTTCCCGATTTTTTTCCGACACGAATTATGCCGATTACAGACTGTATTCAAAAGACGGTTTTACATCTGATGAACTGCATAAGATAATGGAAACAGACGGTGTGAAAGCTGCAACACGTTATATCAGTGTAAATCTTGATATAAAAGACAGTAAAAATAAATCACTCGCCCTTGATGTCAGTGAAAATTATACAGTATCTACTTTTATCGTGACGGACGGTGAGGAATATAATGAAAAAGGCGACGGGTTCTGGCTGTCGGATAAATTTGCTGCGGCAAATGATATTTCGCTCGGTGATGAATTGACACTTGTCTTTCAGGGAACGGAAATATCAGGTAAAGTCGTAGGCTTGATAAAAGCGGGCGAACATATGATATGTATTGCAGACAATAATCAGCTCATGCCGGATTACAGTACATTCGGATATGTGTATATATCACCTGAGAGGTTCAGAACCGTTCTTAAAGAAAAAGTTAAAAATACCTATTCCGAAAATATAGGTAAAATAAATGTTTTTCAAAAGCTGATCGAAAAAAAGCTGAATGATATGTCAGATGATGAAATACTTGATAAAGCCTACGGTTCATCAAAGACGTATACCGCAAAAGTGATAGGCTATAACCGATCGATCATGACGGAGAGCGTTACAATGACCGATACATTGGCTGATGAACTTGGGATAGATTATCATATCACCTCTGTCTATACAGATAAAAATATCACGGAGATACCGTCATCCGATATTATTTCAGGCAAGCAGGATAAAGCACAACTCATGGATACATTTAACAGCTTCGTTGGTATAATGGATGCTATGGTGGTAATTCTTGTGATAGCGGCAGTTATACTCGGAATAGTCGTTTTGTACAATCTTGGTATAATGAGTTATGTGGAGCGTTCAAGGGAGCTGGCTACACTGAAGGTTCTCGGTTTCAGAAATAAAAGTATCGGCAGGCTTCTCATTTCACAGAACATATGGCTTACGATAACGGGTATTATAATAGGACTTCCCGCAGGAGTGGGGGCTTTGGAATGGATGCTTGCAGCACTCGCAGGAGAATATGAAATGAAACTCATGCTCGGACCTATGACCTACTGTGTATCGGTTTTACTTACATTTTGTGTATCGCTTTTGGTGGGCATGATGGTTGCCCGAAAAAATAAAAAAATAGATATGGTGGAAGCACTTAAAATTTCCGAATAAAAAAGACGGACTGTTTGTAAAAAGCAGTTCGTCTTTTTTATTGCTGATAAAATCAGTCGGCAGCAGCAAACTCAGTGTCACTTTCAAAGATGTCTGCACTTTCCGTCAAAGGCTCGTCTATGGCGGGTTCTTCGACTTCGGGGCTGATAACAGTTTTTTCAGGTGTCTTGATCTTCACGAATGCACAGTCATCTCTCTGCATGACTACTTCATCTTCGTCAAGGACGGTGTTCATGAAAGTCTCTCCGCCTATGAACTCTTTGGGTATCCTGAATCTGACCTCATGGTCTGACGAGTTGAATACACACATAAGTGTATCGTTCTCATCGGAGCGGATAAATGCCATGATCTGCCCGTCGGAGTTATAGTCCATGATGTCTCCGTCAACAAGGCATGAACACGCATGACGCATTTTTCCGAGTTCCCTGTACCAGTTGAGAAGGTCTTTATCTTCCTTGCCCCACGGGAATGTACATCTGTTGAATGGGTCTTTATAGCCTTCTACACCGACTTCATCGCCGTAGTATATGCAGGGTACGCCGGGAAGTGTATACAAAATACCGCTTGCGACTCTCATACGTCTCAAGCCGAATTCTCTTTGTTCGGGAGAGAGTTTTGTGACTGCCTGCCATTCACGTCCCCTGCCGTAGAGAGGCTCGCCTGCAAGAAGGGTGATGATCCTTTCGGTGTCATGAGTGCCGAGATGGTTCATAAGAGAACGCAGAACCGGTCGGGGATAGTTTTCAACTATGGTCATAATGTCCTCAAACATATACTTGGCATTGCCGTATCTGAGAAAATCTATAATAGCCTTTCTGAACGGATAGTTCATGACACTGTCCAATTCCTTTCCGTAGAGGAATTTTCTTCTTGAGCCGTAGCTGTGCTTGTTGGAAGCATCCTCCCAAACCTCGCCTAAGAGCAGGGCTTCGGGATCTTCGGCTTTTATTGCCTCACGGATATACTCTATGAATTCATCAGGCAGTTCATCTGCAACGTCCAATCTCCAACCGCTGTTGCCGCTGCGTATCCACTTGCGGATAATGCCGTTTTCGCCGTTGATGTACTCATTGAAGGAGTTGGAAAGTTCCTCGACTTCGGGCAGAGTGCCGAATCCCCACCATGAATTGTAGATATTTGGCCAGTCGATGAATTTATACCATGTATAGTACGGAGATGACATTGAATTGTATGCACCGAGACTATCGTATCTGCCTTCACGGTTAAAATATTTGCTGTCGCTGCCGGTGTGGCTGAACACGCCGTCATTGATTATCCTGATACCGAGTTTTTTGGCTTCTGCACAAAGCTCTTTAAAATCCTCCTCTGTTCCGAGAACGGGATCGATCTTTTCATAGTCACCGGTGTCATAGCGGTGATTGGAGTAGGATTCAAATATCGGGTTGAGATATATGCAGGTCACGCCGAGTTCATGAAGATACGGCAGTTTCATGGTAATGCCTTTAAGGTCGCCCTGAAAGAAGTCCGAATTGGTGACCATGCCGAATTCATTGAACTGCCAATCGGGTATGGTGTCCCAGTCTGTTTGAAGTTTCTTGTCGGAATAGATGCCGTCTTTCTTTTCACCTGAGAAGCAGAATCTGTCAGGGAATATCTGATACATGATACCGCCGGGAAGCCAGTCGGGTGTTTTGAAGTCGGCATCATAGCAGGTAAGCTGGAATCTCGGTTCACAATCGCTCATGCCGAGATAGCCCTCACCGAATCCGCCTTTCATGATATATTTTCTTCCTTCAGCGGTTTCGAGTCCGAAGTGATACCAGTACAGACCGACTTTATCGACTTTGACATCACATTCCCATTTTTCATGGTCATCTCCGACCATGCCTGCCCAAAACATACCGTATATATTTGTGTCGCCGTAAATATCGTCCTTCACGGACAGAAATGCACCTGTGCATTTCATATCTCTCGGCAGAACTATTTTAAAATGTATAACAGTGCCTGATGTAACGGCACCTATAGGATCACGGTATTCCGCTATCCTTGAATTGAAGTATCTCATAAATACAAGTCTCCTTATATCGTATTTTGTATAAAATTATATCCTTTTGTCACATTTATGTCAAGCAGACCAAAATGTCATCAATTAATACTATAATGCTCTATTAAGTGCCAGAGAGGTTCTTCAACGACAGCTTCGACTTTTATTCCGTCTGCTGTATACTCCTCTGTCTGCAAAGCTCCCGCTTTTCTTAAAACGGATATGACGGATGCACTGTCAAACGGCACCAAAAGGGTGAATTTTCTAAGTCTTACAGGCAGGTTTTTCTCTATCGCCCTTAAAAGTTCATCTATCCCGATACCCGATTTTGCACATATCCTGACACTATCCCTGCCCATAGGCAAATCATCGGGATTTCCGACCAGATCGCACTTATTGAACACATTTATTATCGGTCTGTCACTGCATCCGAGTTCCGTAAGCAGTTTATTTGTGACATTGAGGTGAAGTTCAAACTCCTCACTTGAAGCGTCACAGACATTCAAAATAATATCAGCCAATGCGGCTTCTTCGAGAGTGGACTTGAAAGCCTCTACCAAGTGATGCGGAAGTCGTCTGACAAGACCTACTGTATCTATCATCATGACAGATACACCGTTTGGCAGTTTCAAAGCTCTTGAAGTCGGATCGAGTGTAGCAAACAGCTTATTTTCTGATAATACGCCTGCTTGTGTAAGCGTGTTCATCAAAGTTGATTTGCCTGCATTCGTGTATCCTACTATAGCAACGGTGATGATACCGTCTTTTTTACGTCTTGCACGAAGCTGTTCACGCCTGTTCGTCATGCGTGAAAGCTCCTCTTTCAGAAATTCTATTTTTCTTCTGATATGTCTTTTATCGGTTTCAAGTTTTGTTTCACCGGGACCTCTTGTACCGACACCGCCGCCAAGTCTTGACATTTCCTTGCCCTTGCCTGACAGTCTCGACATGAGATATTTAAGCTGTGCCAACTCGACTTGAAGTTTACCTTCATTGGTTTTTGCCCTTATCGCAAATATATCCAATATGAGCATCGTTCTGTCGATAGTCCTTATATCTGTTTCATTTTCTATATTTCTTATCTGAGTGGGGGTGAGTTCAACATCAAAAACAATGAAATCTATTTCATTTTGCAGGCAAAAATCTTTTATTTCCTCGATCCTGCCAGAACCCACGCATGTCGCACCGTCAGGCTTGTCACGCTTCTGCATGAGAGAGGCAACAGGCTCTGCACCTGCACTCTTTACCAATTCATATAACTCTTTCATGGAACCCTCTGCATCATACTCACCTGTATCTATCCCTACAAGCAATGCTCTCTGTATTTTCTCTGAATTGTCGTACATTTCCATATCGTATACCACCTTTTTACTAAGACTTCTTTCATTATACCATAAATTTTTATTTTTTTAAAGATAAAAATATTGTTATTACAATAAATATGTGTTAAAATAAAGTATATATTTTTCTTGTTGAAAGAAGATGGTTATTATGAATAAAGAATATGATGTTCTGATAGTCGGTTCAGGTGCGGCGGGCTTGTATGCAGCTCTCCAATTCCCCGAAAATGTGAAAGTTCTGCTTATCTCCAAGAGAGAACTCACTTTATCAAATTCCTCTCTTGCACAGGGCGGTGTTGCGGCTGTTCTCGACAAGTCCAATGACAATTTTAAACTCCACATTGCCGACACCCTCATTGCAGGCAAGTACAAGAACAATTTGCAGGCTATCGAAGTCCTTGTTTCAGAAGGTCCCGATGACGTTATGAAGTTAAAAGAAATGGGCGTTGCCTTTGACCTTGACGCTCAGGGACACTTGCAGATGACTCTGGAAGCAGGTCATTCCCGTCATCGTATCGTACATCACAAGGATTCTACCGGAAAGGCTATCGTTGAAACTTTAATTGAACAGGTGCAGACACACAAAAATGTCGAGATACTTGATCATACCCTGCTTTATAAACTTGAAAAGGCAGAAAACGGCTTTTATGCAGGTTTGATCTTGTCGGACGGCTCTTCAAAGATAATTGCTGCTCACTACTGCATCATGGCTTCGGGAGGTATCGGTCGTGTATATCAGTACACAACAAACTCCGCTATCGCAACAGGTGACGGTATCACTCTTGCATATATGCTCGGTGCAAGGATAAAAAATCTCAGTCTGATACAGTTCCATCCGACAGCTTTTGCTGCCGAGAATGACAGGGAGAGATTTTTGATAAGTGAAGCTGTTCGTGGAGAGGGTGCAGTGTTGCTCAACTGTGACGGTGAGAGATTTGCAGAGAAGTATGACAAGCGTGGAGAGCTTGCTCCGAGAGACGT
The DNA here is from genome assembly GCA_902800005.1 of uncultured Ruminococcus sp. Classification (GTDB taxonomy): domain Bacteria; phylum Bacillota; class Clostridia; order Oscillospirales; family Acutalibacteraceae; genus UBA1213. Next base: position 18,749 of record CADCCP010000045.1, read on the forward strand.
TGTGTCGAATGCGATCATGCTCGAATGCAGTGCGAAAGGCAGTGAGAAGTTCTACCTTGATATCACCCACAAAGACCCTGAGTTTGTGAGAAAACGTTTCCCGATGATCTATGAAAAATGTCTGGAAGAGGGAATTGATATCACAAAGGAGTGGATTCCTGTTTTTTCGTGTCATCACTATTTGATGGGCGGCATAGATGTGGATCTCTATGCGCGAACAACCGTTGACAGGCTGTATGCGGCAGGCGAATGCTCCCATACGGGCGTTCACGGCGCAAACCGCCTTGCCAGCAACTCTTTGCTGGAAGCGCTGGTATTTTCAAGACGTGCGGCAAATGATATTGTTGAGCGGCTGAAAAACGAAGACAATGCGCCTGTGCCGGCCTTTGCAGAACACGAGGATCTCAGCGGCAATACCCTGCCGCACGGTTTCCGTACAGAGATACGGCGTATCATGCAGGACTGCTATTTTGTTATCCCGAAGCCCGAACTGATCCCTGAAGGCGTGCGCCGCTGCAAGGAGATACTGACGGATCTGACGGGCGGCGAATATGCTGTAGACCGTGATTTTGTGGAAGCAAGAAGTCTTGCAACGGTTGCTTGTATT
>CADCCP010000046.1:0-4925 GCA_902800005.1 uncultured Ruminococcus sp.
CGTGACCATCAAGTTCAACGGCAACAGCTACAATGCAAAGAGCGTTCTCAATCTCATAGCAGCCTGCATGAAGTGCGGCAGCGATATTGAATTGGTATGTGACGGCGATCAGGAAGAAGCTGCACTTGCTGAAGGTGCAAAAATGATCGAAGACGGATTCGGCGAATAAAAGCTACAATGCATAATGCATAATTCATAATGCATAATTTGTGTGTATTTTGGATGATTATGCATTATGCATTCTTAATTATGAATTAAAATGAGGTGAGATGTATGATAAAAGGCATAGGCGTTTCCGCAGGCATAGGTATAGGAAAGGTTCTGCTTGTCGAGGAACATTCACTTGAATACACTCCGAAAGCCGTTGAAAATGCGGCAGAGGAGATAAAGAGATTTAATAGTGCAGTTGATAAATTCTGTGAGAATACGGAAAAACAGGCTGAAGCTCTGAAAGTTTCGGCAGGTGCAAAAGAAGCCGAAATAATGCTCGGACATATAGGCATAGTAAAAGATCCGTTTTTGCTCGGAGAAGTTGAAAAACTCATTCAAGGCGGACAATGTGCGGAAGCTGCATTTGAAAGTATGTGTGATATGTTCATACAGATATTCTCGGCGGCAGATGATGATGTCACCAAACAGAGAGCCGCAGATGTCAGAGATGTAAAATCGGGTGTAGTAAGTATTCTTTTGGGCATAGAGGAAGTTAAGATCAGCGATGCACCGCCCGGAACGGTCTTATTTGCAAAGGAATTAACACCTTCAATGATAGCGGAGATAAAGAAAGAAAATATAGTCGGTATCGTGACGGAAACGGGCAGTACCACTTCACATAGTGCAATATTGGCAAGAGTGCTTGAAATACCTGCTGTAATGAGTGCTGCTGATGTTATGACCTCTGCAAAGAACGGTGATACAGTCATTGCAGACGGCGGCAAGGGTGAAGTTATCATATCACCCGATGAAGCACAGTTGGCAGACTATACGGCTAAGCGTGACAAACTCCTTGAAGAACGCAAGGCACTGGAAAAATTCAGAGGTCAGCCGACTGTTTCGGCAGACGGTACGACTTATGAACTTGTCTGCAACATAGGCAAGCCCGATGATGCCAAGAAAGCTATGGACTTTGACGGCGAAGGCGTGGGACTTTTCAGAACGGAATTTTTGTTCATGGATAAAACTTCAATGCCTGATGAAGATGAACAGTTTGAAGCATATAAGAAAGCGGCTTTGATCTTGAAAGGCAAGCCCCTTATCATAAGAACTCTCGATATTGGCGGCGATAAAGATATACCGTATCTTGGCATGGCTAAAGAGGAAAATCCCTTTATGGGATTCCGTGCTATCAGATATTGCCTGAAAAACCGTGACCTGTTCAAGACACAGTTAAGGGCAATTATAAGAGCAAGTGCATTTGGTAAGATATGGATAATGTTCCCGTTGATAACGTGCGTTGAGGAAGTCAGAGAGGGCAAGGCACTTGTTGAGGAGATAAAAGCCGAATTGAAAGCCGAAAATATTGATTTTGACGAGAATATCAAAGTAGGCATCATGACCGAAACGGCAGCAGCAGGCATTATTGCAGATCTGCTTGCAAAGGAAAGCGATTTCTTCAGTATCGGCACAAATGACCTGACAGGCTATACAATGGCGGCAGATCGTGGTAACAGTGAAGTTTCCTATCTGTATTCGGCATTGCAGCCGAGTGTACTCAGAATGATAAAGAGTATCATTGAATCGGGAAGAAAAAATAATATTCCCGTTGGAATGTGCGGAGAGGCAGCAGCCGATCCGATGATGATACCGCTTTTGATCTCATTCGGATTGACGGAGTTCAGTGTATCCGCACCGAGTGTTTTGAGGGTAAGAAAGTGCATATCGGGTTGGACAAAAGAAAAGGCTGATGAAGTTGCAGAGAAAGTCATGTCGCTTGCAACACAGAAAGAAGTATATGAATATCTGAAAACAGTTGTATAAAATAAAAGAGCCGACCGCTTGAAACGGTCGGTTCTTTTGAATTTTACTCCATCATCTGTTTAAAGTGTTTTTCGCAGGCTTTTTCAAGAGCTTTCACGATTATTTTAAGAGTCTTTATACGGGCGTACTGCTTGTCGTTGGACTCAATTATATACCAGGGGGCATTTTTTGTGCTTGTTTTTTGGAGAAGCTCATCAACGGCAACTTCATAGCTGTCCCATTTTTCACGATTTCTCCAATCTTCTTCGGTTATCTTCCACTGTTTTTCGGGAGTGTTCTCACGATTGTTGAAGCGTTCAAGCTGAGTATCCTTATCGATGTGTATCCAGAATTTCAGTACGACTGCTCCCCAGTCGGTAAGCATTCTTTCAAATTCGTTTATCTCGTTATAAGCACGTTTCCATTCTTTTTCGGTGCAGAAGCCTTCAAGACGTTCCACCATAACTCTGCCGTACCAAGTGCGGTCAAAAATGCAGATATGACCTGTTTTTGGGAGCTTCGTCCAGAAACGCCACAGATAATGACGATTAAGTTCATGGGGGAGAGGAGAGGCGATAGGCTGTACGTCAAAGCCTCTCGGATCGAGAGCATATGTGACACGTCTGATATTTCCGCCCTTTCCGGCAGCATCCCAGCCTTCATAGCACAATATAATGGGTATTTTTTTTCTGTATATGATATTGTGCAGTTCGCTGAGTCTTGTTTGAAGTCTTTTAAGTTCTTTTTTGTATTCATCATCGGGTATCGAAACGGAGAGATCGACTTCGGAGAGTTTGGGCATTTCTTTGAGTGGAAATTCCTCTTCAAAGATAGCACCTTCATATCTGCCATCCTGAACGGCAACATCAACTTTTTGTACGATCAGCTTAAGGGCATCTCTGACAGCGGTTTTATTGTGGCTGCCGTCAAGGATATGCCAGCCGATCTTGCCGCCTGTTTTTTCAATGAAGTCATCATAGGCTTCCATGAAACGCTTGTATTCCTTGTGCTGCATGAGGTCATCACGATCGACTCTCCACTCTGTCTTGGGGTCTTCGGCGAGCTTGTACAGACGTTCATACTGTTTCCTTTTGCTTATGTGGAGGAATATCTTGAGTATCATGTAACCGCCGTCACGGAGCTGACGTTCAAATTCATTTACTTCTCTTATCCTGTTTCTGTAATCATCTTTGGTTATCTCGTGATTGAGGTATTTTCTGACGACATTCTCCATCCAGCCCGAATCATAGAAAGTAACTTTTCCCTTGACGGGGATCGCCTGTACATACTGACACAGGAACGGGTATCTTTCGGCAGATTCCGGAATGATCTTGGGAGAAACGACATGGTAGAATCTGGGATCGAGTTCACTGATGAGTTCTTTGATAAGAGTACCTTTTCCGGCGGCTGCCCAGCCCTCTATCATTACGATCACAGGTATCTTCTCCTGCATGAGAAGCTGCTGCTGTGAAAGGAGTTTTGCCTGAAGTTCCTTTATCTCGGTATTCAGCACATCATTACTTTCATGTTTTTTGGCTTCAAAGTCTTTGAGCATATTTTGACCTCCTTTTAATTTATGATCTGCTGAATATATTATAACTGTTTATATATAATTTTGCAACATACTTTTGGATTTTTGTGTAATATTTAAGAGGCTGCCGCAGTTTTTTTGCGGCAGCCTCTTTATATATACGATTCAGGTCATCAATCCAAAAAGTCTTTGAGTTTTTTGGAACGGCTGGGATGGCGGAGTTTGCGGAGAGCTTTGGCTTCTATCTGACGGATACGCTCACGGGTGACGTTGAATTCTTCACCGACCTCTTCAAGAGTTCTGGAACGTCCGTCCTCAAGACCGAAACGAAGTTTCAGAACTTTTTCTTCTCTGGGTGTGAGGGTAGAAAGGACTTCTGCAAGCTGCTCTTTCAGGAGAGTGTGAGAAGCGGCATCCTGCGGGGCGGGAGCATCTTCATCAGGGATAAAGTCACCGAGATGACTGTCTTCTTCTTCACCTATCGGGGTTTCAAGTGACACGGGTTCCTGTGCGACACGCATGATCTCACGGACTTTATCTGTGGGCATATTGATGACCTCTGCAATTTCCTCCGCCGTCGGCTCATGACCATTCTGATGGAGGAGCTGGCTGGAGATCTTCTTAACTTTGTTGATAGTCTCGACCATGTGTACAGGGATACGGATAGTTCTTGCCTGATCGGCGATAGCCCTTGTGATCGCCTGACGTATCCACCATGTTGCATAAGTAGAGAACTTGAAGCCTTTAGTATGGTCAAACTTGTCAACTGCCTTGATAAGACCGAGATTTCCTTCCTGAATGAGATCAAGGAACTGCATACCTCTGCCAAGATACCTTTTGGCAATGCTGACGACCAGTCTGAGATTTGCTTCGGAAAGTCTCTTTTTGGCGGCAATGTCACCATTGGCTATTCTTTTTGCCAATTCTGTTTCTTCTTCGGTAGTGAGCAGGGGAACTCTGCCGATCTCTTTGAGATATATCTTTACGGGATCATCTATGGTAACGGAGTCGAAAGATTCGGGTGAGTCAAGATCGTCATCATTGACGTTTCCTGAAGCGATGGAGGAAAGTTCGGCATCATTCAGGATTATGTCATCGAGTGTCTCAACTATCTCAATGCCGTTTGTTTCAAGAGTATCATAGAATTTTTCAAGGTGTTCCGGATCAATGTCCATCTCACCGATGGCATCGAGTATTTCTTTATTGGAGAGCTGACCTTTGGATTTTCCGAGTTCCATCAGTTCTCTGAGAACGGTTTTTTTGTCAGGCTGATTAGGTGTTATCATAATAAAAACCTCATTTCTTTCTTTTTTTGTTCCTTTGGATCCTTTCCATTATTTCTTCATCGCTCATTCCGGTCGTCAGTTTCTGCGATTCCTCCTCAAGAATGTTCATATACACATTGACAGCACGGAAAGGATCGTTTTCTCCAAGTCTGAGG
>CADCCP010000046.1:4930-18246 GCA_902800005.1 uncultured Ruminococcus sp.
GCTGATACGACTGTTCTCCTCATTTGAAAAGAAACCCGATATATCCACAGGTTCGGTAGAAAGACCTCTTTCCGCACGTTCTTTTATTTTTTCATACACCTTTCTGTTGAGAGGTGTTCTGAACATCTCCGGAGGAAAATCCTGACATACAGCAATGGCTGCATCGGGATTTTTCATCAGCAGTGCAAGCAGTGCTTCCTCTGCATTAGAAGCTCTGGTTTTTTTGCTATCGTCATTCTGATTTTCACGGTTTTGATACGGTGTATATGTCTTTACGGGCAATACGGGTTCATTTGTCTTGGAAAACTTCCCGACCTGTGTCTTGACAGCATTTTTATCAATTGAGTATTCCTCAGATATTTTGGATAAATAGGTATCCCTTTCTATCTCGTTATCAAGTGTCGAAAGAAGTTTTGCAATTTCTGTCAGAAATTCAACCCTCTGTTCCGTTATGTCAGTGTCATACTGTAATTTCAGCTTTGCAATACGATATTCTATATCATTGCCGCACTTGTCCAACAGAAGTCTGAATTTAGCTGCACCATTCTCACCATTGGACTTAATGAATTCATCGGGATCTTTGCCGTTGGGTACTTTCAGCACTTTGATATTCACGTTCATTTCACGGAATATATTTATAGCTCTTTCGGTAGCTTTCTGACCTGCTTCATCGGCATCGTAGCATATCACGACTTCCTTGCAGTAACGGCTGATAAGACTTGCCTGATCTCTTGTCAAAGCCGTTCCGAGAGTGGCAACGGTATTTTCAAAGCCTGCCTGATGGAGTGAGATCACATCCATATATCCCTCTGCCAGAATTATCTGACCGTTGGCGGCGTTCTTCGCAAAATTCATGGCATACACGGTACTTCCCTTATTGAATACGGGTGTATCAGATGTATTCAGATATTTCGGCTGAATATCAGACATTATGCGTCCGCCGAATCCTACGACATTTTTACGCAGATCAATTATCGGAAACATCACCCTGTCGGAAAATCTGTCATAGAAATGACCGTTTTCAGACTTGTTGGCAAGATTGGCTTCGTAGATCTCATTTTCTGTGAAACCGAGACTTTTCAGATGATTTGTCAGTTCAAATCTCGATCTCGGAGAATATCCCAAGCCGAAATGACCTATAGTTTCGTTTGTCAATCCCCTGTTACGCAGATAGGCAAGGGCATTGCTGCCATCGGGTGAACAAAGGCATTTATAGTAAAACTTTGCGGCGGCACGGTTGGCTTCATATATCCTTATGCGAAGTTTGGAAAGACCGCTGTTCTGCCCGCTTCCTTCGGGAATCTCAAGTCCTGCCCGCTGTGCAAGCAGTTTGACGGCTTCCACATAGTCAAGATTTTCTATTCTTCTTATGAAAGTTATCACATCACCGCTTGCTTTACAGCCGAAGCAGTGAAAAAAATTCTTGTCTGTCGAAACATTGAAAGACGGTGTTTTCTCGCTGTGAAAGGGGCAAAGTCCCAACATATTCTTACCTCTTTTTTTGAGCTGCACATAGCTTGAAACAACGTCTACAATATCCGTTTTGCTTTTAAGTTCTTGTATAAACTCATCAGGTATGAACATATTCTTTCCTTTCCTAAATTTTGGAGTTCCATGAATGCGGTACAAAAAGACTCTCGTATTTTTCAACGGCATATTTATCCGTCATGCCTGCTATATAATCACATACGGCTCTTTCAACGGAAAATCTCTTTGCAATATCCTGCATTTCCTGAGGCATTTCATCGGGATCCTTAACGAAATATCTGTAAAGAGAACAGATAAATTCAGGTATCTTCTGCATTTCGGACTTGGCATGACCTTTTAAATAAACTTCTTCAAACATGAATGTATGCAGTCTGTCAAATGCACTTTGGATACCGCTTTCCATTTTCAGATTTTCGTCAACAGTGTTTTCGATCAGAGATAGGACAAGAGTGTTTATCCTTTGTGAATGTTTATGACCGAGAGTTTCAAGAATGTCTTTCGGAATATCGGAAATCTCAATGACACCTGCACGAACGGCATCATCTATATCGTGATTTATGTAAGCTATCCTGTCGGCGATTTTTACTATCCTGCCCTCAATGGTATCGGCTTCTTTTCCCCGTGTGTGACACAGAATGCCATCTCTTGTTTCATATGTGAGATTAAGTCCTTCACCGTCATTTTCGAGAATGTCAACAACTCTCAAACTCTGTTCAAAATGCCTGAAACCATCGGGATAGATATTATTCAATGCACTTTCACCGGCATGACCGAAAGGCGTATGTCCCAAGTCATGTCCCAATGCGACAGCTTCCGTTAAGTCCTCATTAACTCTCAAAGCCCTTGCGATAGTTCTTGCAATTTGTGAAACTTCAAGGGTATGTGTTAAGCGAGTTCTGTAATGGTCGCCTACGGGTGCAAGAAAGACTTGTGTTTTATGCTTTAATCGGCGGAATGCCTTGCAGTGGATGATCCTGTCCCTGTCACGCTGAAACTCCGTCCTTATCGGACATTTTTCTTCAGGTTGAAGCCTGCCCTTTGAGTTTTGCGACAGACACGCATACTTTGAAAGAGTCTGTTTTTCAATAAGTTCACTTTGTTCTCTGATATTCACGTTTTCACCCCCATTAAATCCCTCCGATGATATATACGCATAAAATAATAAAATACCTTTATTTTATTTTGAAAAATTTTTCATCTACAATTTCCGTTTCCACGCTTCCGCAGGTCATGTCTGCAAGCTGTTTTTGAAATTTTGCGAAATTATCGGGGGAGATGTGGTATTCTATTTCAACTTTATCCGTGAAATTAGTGTTGTCGATAACGCCGTTGTGAGAGGGGATAAGTCCGGAAATTTTGCCGTACTGGTTGTAGTCGCACTCCAAGACGGCAATATGACAGTTTTCCATAGTAATTATATTTCCTGCTTCAAGTGCGATTTTAGCCCCTTTGGTGTAAGCCCTGACAAGACCGCCCGCACCAAGTAAAATTCCGCCGAAATACCTTGTCACGACTACAACAACATCTGTCACGCCCGATTTGATCATAACGTCAAGAGTGGGGACACCTGCCGTACCGTGAGGTTCGCCGTCATCGGAATATCTTTGTATATTGCCCTCTCTGAGTACATACGCATATACATTATGAGTAGCGTCCCAGTGTTTTTGACGTTTTTCGTTTATAAAATCAAGAGCCTGCTGTTCAGTCTGAACGGGCTTTACATATCCGATGAATTTTGAACGCTGTTCGATAAATTCATCTTTTGATTCAAATTCAACTGTCTTATAAATTGCCAACGCCCCCTTATCGCTCAGTAATACACATTGTAAATTGAAATAAGGCGGTACATATTTTTTCATGCACCGCCTTTAAATCAATCACAAACTTAAAAAATCATTTCATGCCGAAACGTCTCTTGAACTTATCAACACGACCGCCGGTATCCACCAATTTCTGTCTTCCTGTGAAGAATGGGTGACACTTCGAGCAGATTTCAACTCTGATGTCTGACTTAGTAGAACCTGTTTCGATCACGTTACCACAGGCACAAGTAATTGTAGTCTGCTGATATTTAGGATGAATGTTCTCTTTCACTTTACTTCACCTCTTTCTCCCCTGCATAAATAACAAAGGTATTATAACACATTGATTTCCAAATTGCAAGAAAAATTTTAAAATTTCCTGAAATAAATTAAAAGTTTTTGGAAGCGATAAAATGGTTGAATATGATAAAAATATATGATATAATTAGCAATGAAACTACAAATTGTGATATTGGGAGGTCAAAAAATGCTACAGCTCAAAAATATTTCCAAACAGTATAAAACAGGCGAGCTTGTTCAGATGGCTCTTGATGATGTCAGTCTTGATCTGCGTGACAGCGAATTCATTTCCATTCTCGGTCCCAGCGGTTCGGGCAAGACCACACTTTTGAATATTATCGGCGGTCTTGACCGCTATGATATGGGGGATCTCATCATTGACGGCATTTCTACTAAAAAATATAACTCAAAAGCATGGGACAGCTACAGAAATCACTCTGTGGGATTTGTTTTTCAAAGCTACAATCTGATACCTCATCAAAGTGTGCTTGCAAACGTGGAGCTTGCCCTCACCATAAGCGGTATCAAGGGAAGTGAAAGAAAACAGCGAGCCATTGATGCCTTGAGAGAAGTCGGTCTTGAGGAGCATATCCATAAACGTCCCAATCAGCTTTCGGGAGGTCAGATGCAGCGTGTTGCCATTGCCCGTGCCCTCGTCAACGATCCTAAAATTCTCCTTGCAGATGAACCTACAGGTGCTCTCGATACGGATACAGGCTTACAGGTCATGGAGATACTTAAAAAAGTGGCTGAAAAACGCCTTGTCGTCATGGTCACGCATAATCCTGAGATCGCCGAACAGTATTCTACAAGGATAGTGAAGCTGCGTGACGGCAGGGTGACGGATGACTCAAATCCGTTCCACGCTCCTGAAAACGATGTCGATAACAACAAAGTTATCACTTTCGGCAAGTCAAAGATGTCTTTTCTTACGTCTCTTGCACTCAGCTTCAACAATCTCCGAACTAAAAAAGCAAGAACTGTTATAACTTCCATAGCAGGTTCTATCGGTATCATAGGTATCGCTCTTATACTTGCCCTGTCAAGCGGAGTCAGTGACTACATATCGAAAGTACAGCGGGAAACGATGGAAAGCTATCCTATCACCATTGACGGTACAACATACGATTATTCGGATTATTTCAATACGCCTGACAGTGAAGATCAGACATATACTGAGCAGAGCGATGGTACTATCACTCCAATAATATATGATGATTCGGATGATTTTTTTTATACGCCGACAGAAAAGAAGAATGATCTTTCAAAATTTCTGAAATTTCTCAATGCTCCGGAGAACGAGCTTGACAGATACATAGGTACAGGTTCTGTCATTTCGGTATATAATACACGTTTTATGGTGTATACCAAAGACAAGGACGGCACTTTAAATAATATTGACGGCAATATCGAAAATGCATATTTTTATTATAGTCAGCCTAGTGGATTCAATGCTCTCCCGCAGGGCAGGACGGAAACAGTCAGCAAGAAAACCAAAGAGAGTTATGATCTCATTTACGGAACATGGCCCGAACAGGCGGATGAATGTGTGATAGTGACGGATTCATCAGGGGGAATAGATGCAAGTGACCTTGTAAAACTCGGCTACTACACTCAGGATGAATTTGAGAAGATGTCTGAGGACAAGAGTCTTGCCAAGAAAATGGCTCTTTCATACAAGGATATTTGCAGTAAAGAATTTACTTTTCTTCCTATTGCCTATAAATATCAGAAAGATGAGAAAGGGTATTTCAAATTTGTGTCGGACAGTTCCGAAAATGCCGAAAGCATGATAAATGAACACGGCATTAAAATAAAAGTTACGGGTATCATAAAACCTGTTTCACAGAATGATCCCGTATCCATGGTGACGAACCATTCAAAGTTGCTTGTGGGGTATACATATAAGCTGACGGATATGATAATACAGAATTCTTCACGATCCGAAGTTGTGCAGGCACAGCTTGCTTCAAAAGACAGAAGTGTACTTTATGATATAGAGTTCACGGACATTGATGAAACTGAAGTTACCGCAGAAAATATACGTAAAGTGATAAAGAGTATAAGTGACGAAGAGAAACTCGAATACAGGGATATGGTAATAGCGGAAAATTCTTCTTTTATCATAGGCAAGTATAAGAAATATACAGATGAAGAAGTTTTAAAGATGTTTGACAAGTGGATTGACAAGCAGAATGACAGCTATGTCATCATGCTGGGAAATTACTCTTTGGGCATAATGACAAATCTGCAATCCACTCTTGAGGAGATAGGATATTGTGATAAAGATGAACCGTTCAGCCTTGTTATCTACCCCGATACATTCGATGGAAAACAGGGTATCATGGATTTGCTTGAAAAGTACAACAGCACTGCTGTTGACAATGACAGAATAGAATATTATGACTATCTTCAGGAAATCACCAATCAGATAGCTTCTATCATCAATACCGTTTCAAGTATTCTTATTGCATTCGTAGCAGTATCACTTGTCGTATCTTGTATCATGATAGGCATTATCACCCATATCTCTGTCCTTGAAAGAACCAAAGAGATAGGTATTCTCCGTGCACTCGGTGCTTCCAGAAGAAATATCTCTCAGGTATTCAATGCCGAAACTTTCATTATAGGTGCATTGTCGGGCGTGATAGGCATATTGGCAGCTTCACTTCTCTGCATACCTGCAAGCATTATAATCAACTCTATGCAGATAGTCGAAAATACAACAATGACTTTCTATGTACCTTTCATTCCCTCACTTATCCTTGTCGGTATCAGCATTCTTATAACTGTTTTCGGCGGTCTGATACCTGCTTCTGTCGCTTCAAGAAAAGATCCTGTTGTTGCTCTCAGAACCGAATAAAATTTACACGGAAAGCAATGTAAAAATTGCTTTCCGTATTTTTCATCAAATGTATTGAAAAATATTTACTTATATGTTATAATACTGGTGATTTTATTTAACGGAGGTAATCTGAAATGAAACAATCTCAGAAAATCATGTGCAGAGTGATAGCTGCTGCAATGATATTATCAATGGCTGCCGGTACAGGCATTGCTGCTCCTGTCAGTCAGATCATCGGCACAAGTATTTCGGTAAATGCCGAAGAATACGGTGATTACGAGTATGAAGTCAATGACGACGATACCGTTACCATCACTCGTTATCACGGTACGGAAAAAAATGTCACTATCCCCTCAAAGATAGACGGCAAGCAGGTCACTGTGATAGGCGGATATGCTTTCTACGATGAAGATGTAAGAAGAAATTTGCAGTCTGTAGTTGTTCCTTCGGGAGTTGTCAGAATAAAGGAAAGAGCTTTTCAGTGGTGTACCAATCTGAGAACGATAAGCCTTCCCGAAGGTCTGAAAGTTCTTGAAGATGCCGTATTGGAATACTGCTACTCACTCAAAAGCGTAGTTATGCCGTCAACTCTTGAAGAAGTCGGTTACTATCAGTTCCAGCATGACGGAAATCTGACATCTGTAACGCTGTCGCCAAAGATGACTTGTATTAACGACTGTATGTTTCAGGACTGTAATTCTCTTGAAGAAATTACTATTCCGGATAATATTGAAACGATCGGCAATTATGCTTTCTGTTACTGCCGTCACCTTAAAACCGTAAATATCGGTGCAAACACCAAACTCAGATATATCGGACAGGCTTTCCAGTATACAGCTATGGAAAGTTTCACCTTGCCCGCAAACGTAGATTCTGTGGAAAGTTGGGCTTTTCAAGGAAACTATTATCTCAAAAACTTTACTTTCAACAATAAAATAACGGTAATACCCGCTGGATTTCTCGGCGAGTGTACAAGTCTTGAAAGTATCACTATTCCCGACAGTGTAACGGAAGTATGGGATAGAGCTTTTGAGGACTGTACAAGTCTGAAAACCGCCACAATAGGAAAAAATGTTAGTTCTATCGGTTGGGACGCTTTTAGAAACTGTACTTCTCTGACGGACGTATATTTGAGTGAAGCACTTAGCTCTATCGGCAGTAATGTTTTTGCGGACTGCGTGAACCTTGCAAATTTCCATAATATACCCGCAAACAGTATATGGTTTGATGATCACGCTTTGGAAACAACAAAATGGTATGCAGAACAGCCCAACGGTCCCGTGTATTTCGGAAACAATCTGTATAATTACAAGGGCAGGACTACAACAAGTGATACTATTGTAATTCCCGAAGGCACTTCATTCATAAACAAAAATATTTTCAGAGATAAGAGAAATATCAAATCCATCACTATCCCCGCAAGCATGGAACAATTAGATTTCTATCATTTCTTTGACGGCTTGGAAAATCTTGAAGCTATCAATGTTGCCAACGGCAATCAGTATTACAAGTCAATAGACGGTATCGTTTACGATAAAGACGGACGTGAAATGCTGTATTGTCCGAGAGGAAAATCGGGTGATCTTACAGTTCCCGAAGGCGTCGAATATATAGAGAGCGGTGCATGGAATTCCTGCAACAAGCTGACGACCATCACTTTCAGCACAAATCTTCGTGATTTTAATAATTACGACTTTACAGAAATGGCATCTCTGACAGCTATAAATGTACCTGCTGAAAATGAGCGTTATGTATCAAAAGACGGTATTCTCTACGGCAAGGATTATGATGACAATGGTAAAGAGTATTTGTATCATCTGTATTGTTATCCCCCTGCAAAGAGCGGTGCATATAATATCCCGTCAACCGTTGTGGAGATCAGCGGTTCTACTTTCAGGAATGCAAAGAAAATGACCTCTCTTTCTATTCCGAAGTCTGTATACTATCTCATGGACTGGGAAAACTTGAATACAATGGATTCTCTTACATCAGTCACGATAGCACAGGACAGTGAATTGGATTATTGCACAGTCAACGGCATTATCTACAATAAAGATAAAACCGAAATATGCTATGTACCTAATGCAAAAAGCGGTACTGTTACCATTCTTCAGACGGTTGAGCGTATTTATAGTGCTTTCAACAACTGTACAAAATTAACAAAAGTAGTTATTCCTGCATCTTTGAACTATATTGATGAAGATTGCTTTGACACCTGCACAGCTCTCACAGAGTTCAGCGTTGCACAAGGTAATGAAACCTTCAAGTCTGTCAACGGTGCATTGTTATACCGCAACTATTATGATGACAATGATCACCTTATATGCGTCCCGAAAGCTGTAACGGAATTTACGATCCCCGAAACTATACTTAATCACGATTATATCAGAAATGAAGCTTTCTATAACTGTAATGCCCTTACAACTCTCAACTTCGGTGAAAACTTTGATTTTGATATATGGTGGTCATGGTATGGACGATTTGACTGCTGTCCGGCTCTCAAAACCATGAATGTTGACGAAAAAAATTCAAACTTCAAGTCAATAGACGGTGTTGTCTATAACGCCGATGCAGTTGTATTTGTACCGCCTGCTTATGAGGGTGTATTGAATGTACCGAAATTTGCGACTTATTTCTATGATGGTGCTTTCATAAACTGCTCAAAGATCACAGCCATAAACTTCTCAAGAAGCTGTACGAACGAAATCAACTTTGATACGTTAAACAATACCACGTCACTTGAGAGTGTCACAATGCCCAACAACAAAAATTATACCATTGAAAACGGTGCTGTTTATAACAGCGATAAAACAGAACTTTATCATGTATTCAAAGGCATAAGCGGTGAATTTACAGTTCCGTCAAGCGTTACGTCTATCCATGAAAACGCTTTCGAGAACTGTTCAAAACTCACAAAAGTAGTTATCCCCGACAGCATAACGAGACTGAATATAGAATTTAACGGCTGTACAGATCTGAAAGTGCTTGAAGTTCCTACAAGTGTCAACTATATGTACGACTATCAGTTTGAAAATATGGCTGACGATTTCACAATAGAGGGCTATGCGGGTTCTTATGCCGAAAGATACGCAAACTACCACAATTATAATTTCCGTCGTCTTGCAGATGAGATAACCCTTAACAAGACAACTGTTTCGACCGCTGTCGGCAGAACTTTAAAATTAGTTCCGACTATCAAGACAGACAAAACTTTTGATAAGACCGTGACATTTGCAAGTGAAAATCCAAAAGTTGCCAAAGTTGCCGCAGACGGCACTGTTACGGCACTTGCCGCCGGTACCGTTAAAATAACTGCTACGACCGTCAATGGAAGGACAGCTTCCTGTCTTGTAACGGTAAATCCCGCACTTTCCAATATCTCCGAAATATCTTCCGATAATATTCTCGTCAACGGTACTTCAACAGTTACCGTAAAGGCTCAGGACGGTACAGGAAGTTATAAATATGCTGTTGATTACAGGCTTTCCGGTGCAGCAAATTGGACATCTCTCCTTGCAAAAGGCACGACTGCAACCGCTGATTTCACGGCTGCAACAGCAGGCACTTATGAAATAAAGACAACTGTTACAGATAAAGACGGTTTCACCTCTGAAAAGATATTTACCGTTAAGGTCAATGCGAAACTTGTAAATACTTCAACTGTTTCCGCTGTAAAGACGACTCTCGGAAATGCCGTCACAGTAAACGGTAAATCAACCGGCGGTCTCGGCGGTACAACTTACAAGTATGAATACAAGCTTTCTTCCGCAAGTGCATGGACAGTTCTTTCCGATTATTCAACGGCAGATTCCACCGTATTCAACCCGACAGATGCAGGCAGTTATAATATTCGTGTGACTGCAAAGGACATCAGCGGTACGACCGCAGCAAAAACTTTGAATGTTTCCGTTACAAGCACCCTTGCCAACACTACAACTGTCAGTGCTGAAAAGATCATGCTCGGTGACAAGGTTACTGTCAATGTTTCAGCCGCAGGCGGTATGAGTGATTACACTTATGCTTGCTACAAGAAAGCCGCAGGAGATTCTTCATGGACGACCGTTTCAGGATTCGGCAACAATGCTTCTTTTGAAATAACTCCCGACAAGGCAGAAAATGTCATCATCTGCACCAAAGTAAAAGATCAGAACGGCACGATCTCAAAAGAATATGTTTCCGTTCTTGTATGTGATGCTCTCAATAATATTTCCTCTGTTGAAAGTGATATGATCACTTTGGGTGAGAGTTTCACTGTAAATGCGGGAGCTGTAGGCGGTTTCGGTGATTATACCTATGCCGTGTCATATAAAAAGCCTTCCGATAATAAATGGGTGGTAAAGCAGAATTATTCTTCCAACAGCACTGTTGCAGTCAAGCCGTCAAATGCTTCCGACTATATCATAAACGTCAAAGCTAAGGACGGAAACGGAAGTGTTGCTGAAAAGAACTTCAATGTAAAAGTAAAAGCTGTTCTTGCAAATGCTTCAACTGTTTCTGATGATGTTATAACTCTTGGTGAAACTGCTGTTATAAACGGCAAGTCAATGGGCGGTTTCGGTGACAAGACCTACAAGTTTGAATACAAGCTCTCATCAAGCGAAAACTGGACAGTTCTTGCTGACTTCTCAGACAATGCTGCCGCTATCTTCAAGCCTGTCGAAAAGGGTACTTACAACATCCGTGTTACTGTAAAGGATGACAAGACAACTTCCGAAAAACTTCTTGAACTCACCGTTGCAGATGTTCTCACCAATACTTCGACCGTCAGTGCAGATACCATTGTTGTCGGAAGTACCGTTACAATTACGGGAAGTGCCGCAGGCGGCAAGGGCGATTATCAATATGCTTACTTCTACAAGAAATTCAGTCAGAAAAACTGGACAAAGATCGCTGACTTCTCCGCAAATACCACCGCAAAGGCTACTCCCAAGAGTTACGGTGATTATCAGATATGCGTCAAAGTAAAGGATGCAAACGGTACAGTCGCAGTTGAATATCTTAATGTAGTTGTAAACGACAAACTTAAGAACAATTCTACTATCTCTGCAGAGAGCATCATCAAAGGAAGCACTGTTAAAGTAACGGCTGCTGCCGCTGACGGCATGGGCGGATATACCTATGCAGTCCTCTACAAGAAGGTTTCTGATACAAAATGGACTACAAAACAGAACTTCTCTTCCAATGCAACCGTTGAGATCAAGCCTGCAAGTGCCGTTAAATATGACGTATGCGTGAAGGTAAAGGACAAAGCAGGCAATATCGAAAAGAAATTCTTCACGGTAGATGTTAAAGCTCCCCTGACAAACACATCTGTACTTTCTTCCGAAACATTCAAGCTCGGTGAAAGCGTTGATGTTACGGCAAGTGCAACAGGCGGTGAAGGTAACTACACCTATGCAGTTCTTTATAAGAAGACCGCAGATACAAAGTGGACGACAAAACAGGACTTCAATGAAAACACGAATGTTTCTATAAAGCCCGCAAAAGCAGTCGAATATGATGTATGCGTGAAGGTAAAGGATGCAAGCGGTACGATCGTAAAGAAATACTTCAAACTTACCGCAGTCAACTGAATATAAACTGAAATAAATACAGAGCCGACCGAAATATTTTCGGACGGCTCTTTTCGCAAGGAGGAAATCACTTTATGATCGTCAATTTTATTATTTTACCGTCAGGGGAAAGTTCAATGTGTATTCCGTGATAGAAATAGGATGTATAAGTTGCGTAATAGGAATCAAACCATAGATATGAATATTGGCTGACAAAATCAATGTTCCAGATAAGTTCATCATTTTGAGAGATGGTTTCAGTTGTTTCATTTTTAATTTCCGTGAACATATAGAAGTAAGTGTCCAATATGCTATCGGTTATTTTTTCAATTTCTTTCTGAGGGAGGGCGGCAGAGGTAGTTATTTTGTGGGAGCATAGCATTTCTTCAAGAGTACCTATCTTATCGAATTTGTAGATATATTCATCATCTTCATATACTTTACCGCACCGCCATCGATGAGTGATGGGAAGATTTTAATAAGTTCATCAAAAGTTTTTTGAGAGGGTTCAAGTGAGCCGTAGAAATGTTTTTGTTCAAGGCGGTTTACATGGGAATAGTTAAAATCTTTGTCGGGATCAGGCTCGGCAGGACGTGTACCGCCGATAAAACCGGGAGCAGTACCAAAATTGAAAGGTGTACCTGTAAGAATACTGATAATTATTGCAGGTATGACGTTAAAGAGAAAGACTGCTGCTGCAACAAGTGAAAGCAATTTTATTATATTGTTGGTGGATCTTGAAGTCTGATGAAAGGCAAGCTTGGAATGTGGGGGAGCAGTTTCTGTCTGCTTTTGAATGTCATCCCAAAAATCAGGGATATTACGTTTGTCCATGTCCTGTTTGAGTAATTCAAGTACCTGTTTATCTTTTTTCACGGCAAACGCCCCCTTTCAATGTAGAATTTTCGTAATTTTTTCATGGCATAGTTGTATTTGGAGCGAACTTTCATATAGGGTATATCAAGAGTTTGAGCAGTTTGTTTTTGTGTAAGCTGACCGTAAATGCACAGGGTAATGATTTGCCTTTCGAGGTCATCAAGGCATTGGAGAGCCTCTATGTCATCAAAGGAATTTCCGATAATTTCGGTGCTGTCGGCAGCAGGGAGGGCTTCGGAGTAATCTTCAAGGGGAGATTTTTTGTCGGCGTGTTCCTCACGGAGAATTTTCAAACACTGATGTTTGACAATGGCAAAAAGCCAACTTTTTGCATTGTCGATATTGCTGTTTTTGCAGTATGAAATGATGTTCACAAAGCAATCCTGTACAGCTTCTTCGGCAAGGTCGTAATTTTTCACTATCGAAAGTGCAAATTGAAACATAGGATTTTTA
>CADCCP010000047.1:0-12120 GCA_902800005.1 uncultured Ruminococcus sp.
CATTGCACATTGCACATTGCACATTGCACATTGCACATTGTACATTGCACATTGCACATTGCACATTGCACATTGCACATTGCACATTGCACATTGTACATTGCACATTGCACATTGCACATTGTACATTGTACATTGTACATTGTTATACGAGGTTTTCGAGTTCCTCACATCTCTGCCATGTTGCGGTAGCCATTGCATTGTTGATGAATATGACTTCATTGATGTCATTTTCGGCGAGATAGTCGGGAAGGTTTATTTCGGCATAACGGGAGTCTATCATGTGAACTTCACCGTAGGTGTAGGCGATGAACGGACAGAAGGCGTTGCCGTAGGATTCCTTTACAACAGCGATTTTTTTGCCGTTGCCGTCACTGTTTTTGGTGACGATTATAGGGCAGTCGCCGCCCAAGAATACACCGTAAGCATTCCTGCCCTCTGCATATTCGTGTAAAAGGCTGTAATCCTGCGGATTTGTGCCGTCATCGTCATAGAGAGTTGTTTCAATATTCATATCGGTTGTGAAGTATTCGACATAATCATCTTTAAGGTTGTCAAGTCCCGGAACGTCACTGTCCGAAAGACTTCCTTGATAACCCTCTATTTTCTTTGAAGTCATTTTGTCCATAGGTATAGCGTCAATGCCTGCGGCTTTACAGAAATCCGTATAAGCATAGTAAGCGGCACGACCTGTCCAGTGATGGTCTGTATTGAAGTAGATGTATTCATCTCTGTGGTGCATGAGGGTGTCAAAAGTGTTGATGGGGTGAATTCCGTCAGCGGAATAGCTGTTTGTAATTGCATTGAGATATACGTCTTGGGGTTCAACATAGCTTTTGAACTTGTCGGGCAGGGTTATACCGCAATGTGTGGGGATAAGCACGTTGTACATTTTGATATTGAGGTCAAGCTTGTTTCTGATAGTGGAGATAACATCAGAATAGTCCTTAGCCATGTCGGGATTTCCGAAAAACTGTTCATAGGCAACGCCGTTATAGACAAGCAAGCCGTTTATAAATTCCGGTTCTGCATCCGGTGTGGGATCATCAACATCAGGTATGGAATTGTTTTCCTGAGAGTTTTCGTCTTCACTCGGTTCATCTTCGGCAGATGTCTGAGGAGTTTCGTTTGAGTTGTTGCTTATCTCTGTGGAATTTTCGGTATCAGAGGGTGTCTTTGCATTTTCACCGCAGCCTGCAAAACAAATGGCAGATGCGAGAACAGCAGCGATCAACGGAGTGAATTTTCTTTTCATTTTTCAACATTCCTTTTTTTAAAAATTTTTCATATTATAGCATAAGAAAATTATATTTTCAATATTGAATTGAGAGAAAAAAAGTGATATGATAATAAAATATAAAAAGGGATGGTGGAAGAAATGAAAAAGTGGATAATTTCCGGTGCGGATAAAGATGTGGTGAATATGCTGATAGAGAAGTATGATTTGCCTACACTTACGGCAGTTCTGCTTGCGATAAGGGGCATGACTGACAGGGAGGATATAGAGAAATTTTTTTCACAGGAATTTGAATTGAGTGATCCGTTTCTTATAAAGGACATGGATAAGGCTGTTGAAAGGATAAAAAGAGCCGTTACAACAGGTGAAAAGATATGTGTATACGGTGATTATGATTGTGACGGGATAACGGCAACGTCGATAATGTATTTGTATTTGGAGTCATCGTTTGCCGATGTGATGTACTACATACCCGACAGGAATGAAGAAGGCTACGGCATGAATATGGGGGCTGTCAAAAAGCTGAAAGATGAGGGTGTACAGCTTATCGTAACGGTGGATAACGGCATATCGGCAATAAAGGAGATAGATTATGCCAATTCGTTGGGAATGGACGTTGTGGTGACAGATCACCATAAGACACAGGATATATTGCCGAAAGCGGTTGCGGTAGTCGATCCTCACAGGGCAGACGATACTTGTCCGTACAGTGATTTCTGCGGAGCAGGACTTGCACTTAAACTTGCAATGGCAATGGAGGGCGAGCAGTTCTCCGTAATGGAGAATTACGGGGAGATAGCAGCAATAGGTACGGTAGCTGACCTTGTGCCGCTGACGGGCGAAAACAGGACGATAGTCAAAGCAGGTCTTAGCGGTATCGATAATACTGAAAGGGCAGGTTTGTCAAGTCTGATAGAGGTGTCGGGGATAGATACTGTCAATGCAGGAAACATAGGGTTCAGGATAGCCCCAAGAATAAATGCGGCAGGCAGGCTCGGTACAACAGATGATGCTTTGTGTATATTCATGACGGAGGATTTTGACGAGGCACAGAAGAAAGCTAAGATACTGAATGATCTGAATTCGGAAAGACAATCTATAGAACTTGACATATTCAATGAAATATGCGATTATATAAGAATAAATCCTGAATATTCCTATGACAGAGTGATAGTGGTGTCATCGGAAAAATGGAATGCGGGAGTAATAGGGATAGTGTCATCAAGGGTGACGGAGCTTTTTGGGAAGCCGTCTGTAATAATATCCGAAAGCGGAGATATATGTAAAGGTTCAGGCAGGAGTGTATCAGGCTTTTCAATAGTGGATGCAGTGTTTGCGTGTTCGGAGTATCTGGAGAAATACGGCGGTCATCCTATGGCTATGGGCTTCAGCATCAAAAAGGAAAATATAGAGCCTTTCAGAAAAGCCATAAATGCCTATGCAAATCAGATAGATAAGATGCCTTTGCTGTCTATGAAGATAGACTGCAAGCTGAATCCCGAAAAGATATTTCCGGAAATGGTGAGAGAGATACAGAAGTTTGAGCCTTTCGGCTACGGCAATCCAAAACCTGTATTTGCCTTGTGCGATATGCGTCTGGACAGGATAATCCCGCTGAAAGAAGGAAAACATCTTAAACTTGCAGTTTCAAGAAATAATGCACGATTGAATATCATGAAGTTTTCGACAACTGTAGATGAATTTCCGTACAGTGAGGGGGATATACTTGATTTTGCGGTATGCCTTGAAACGAATTTATATCAGGGCGTGGAAAGCATCTCTTTCAATGTCAGGGATATAAAATTGTCAGGTGTGGCAAATGAGAGGATCATGTATTCCCTTCAGGAGTATGACAAGTATAAAAGCGGTATTCTGACCGAAAAACTTGCAAAGATACTTCCTACAAGAGAAAATTTTGCTGTTGTTTATAAATATATTTTAAGTACCAAAAGAAAATATTATTTCATTGATTCTATGTTATATAAAATTCACAATGCGGAGATAAACGCATTTAAATTACTGATGATACTTGAGATACTGAATGAAAGAGGACTTATAGATTACGAAAGGAATTTCGACAGACTGAAAATATCAGTTGTTGATATAAAAGTGAAGGTAAATCTTCAGGCATCACCGATATATATTAAATTAAAGGAGGATATAAGCCATGTCGGAGAGCACACATAAGTTTTATCAGGATTATCACGAATTGGTCGAGCTGATGAAAAAAAGCGACCACAGCTATGATTTTGAGTTGGTCAAGCGAGCGTATGAGTTTGCAGACAAAATGCACGGCGATCAACGCAGAGCTTCAGGCATACCGTATATTCTTCATCCAACATCGGTAGCCTGTATACTTGCCGAACTTGGCATGGACTCGGAATCCATTGCAGCGGCACTCATGCATGACGTTGTTGAGGATACGCCCGTCACTTTGGAAGAGGTCACAAAACTCTTCGGAGCGGAGATCGCAGGACTTATTGACGGCGTTACAAAATTGGGTAAGATACCCTATTCATCGAGAGAAGAACAGCAGGCTGAAAATATCCGTAAAATGCTGATAGCTATGTCGAATGACATAAGAGTTATCATAATCAAATTAGCCGACAGACTTCATAACATGAGAACTATCGACTGCATGAAGGAACAGCACCGCAGAGATAAAGCTCTCGAAGTCATGGAAGTTTATGCACCTATCGCTCACAGATTAGGTATCAGGGCAGTTAAAGAAGAATTGGAAGACCTGTCTATACGTTATCTTGATCCCGTAGGATATTCGGAGATAGAAAGACAACTTGAAGCCAAAAGCAAGGACAGGATAAATTTTGTTGCACAGATAAAACAAACTTTATATGAACGTCTGAAAGACGAGATAAACAATGTTTATATCGAAGGCAGAGTTAAAAGTATTCACGGCATCTACAAAAAGACCTACATGAAAGGTCGCACAATGGATCAGATATATGATATATTTGCAGTCAGGGTGATCGTTGATACCGTTGCGGATTGTTATAATGTTCTCGGAGTTGTGCATGATCTTTTCAAGCCCCTGCCTCACAGATTTAAAGATTATATATCCACTCCAAAGCCAAATATGTATCAGTCTTTGCATACGACTGTTATCGGTAAAGAGGGTATTCCCTTTGAGATACAGATAAGAACATGGGAAATGCACTATACCGCCGAATACGGCATAGCTGCACACTGGAAATACAAAGAGGGCATTACAAAGAAAAATGCCCTTGATGAGCGTCTTGCATGGATAAGAAAGATGCTTGAAAATCAGAGTGACAACGATTCGACCGACATAGTAAGAACTATCAAAATGGATCTTGTACCCGAAGAGGTGTTTATCTTCACGCCGAAAGGTGATGTGATAAGCCTGCCTCACGGTGCAACTGTCATAGATGTTGCCTATGCGATACATACTGAAGTCGGTCACAGAATGGTCGGTGCAAAGGTCGATAAAAGAATAGTCCCCATTGATTACAAAGTCAGAAACGGCGAGATCGTAGAGATAATCACCACTAAAGAAAGCAGTGCAGGACCTAAGAGAGATTGGCTGAACATCGTCAGAACGAGTGAAGCAAGAAGTAAGATACGTCTTTGGTTCAAACGTGAAAAGCGTGACGAAAACATCACAGAGGGTAAGGCACAGCTTGAAATCGAGTTCAGAAGGCTGAATATCAACGTACCCGAAAAGGAAATGGAGAGTTTCCTTGCCGAGATAATACACAGACAAAACTGCAATAATCTGGAAGATTTCTATGCTTC
Source organism: uncultured Ruminococcus sp. (assembly GCA_902800005.1). GTDB lineage: Bacteria > Bacillota > Clostridia > Oscillospirales > Acutalibacteraceae > UBA1213. Next base: position 5,012 of record CADCCP010000047.1, read on the forward strand.
CATAGGTTACGGCGGTGTACAGTTGTGGAGGATACTGCCCAAGATAAAAGAGGAATATTTCAAGAAATATGCCGAATCAGAGCAGCCTGTACCTGTTGTCATAACAGAGCCTGTCAAGAAAAAAGTCAGCAGCGGAGTACACATAGAAGGCATAGACGATTGTCTTGTGAAGTATTCAAAGTGCTGTAATCCCCTGCCCGGAGATGACATTATAGGCTTTATCACGAGAGGTTACGGTGTTTCTATACATAAGAGAACTTGCACGAATGTACCTAAAGACATTTCACAAGCAGATGAACCTGATCGCTGGGTAAAGGCAGAATGGGCAGACCACATTTCAAATGAAACATTCCAGTCCACTTTGCAGATAATGGCGGCAGATCGTACAGGACTTTTGGCTGATATTACCAATCAGCTTTCCGCTATGCACATATTTATCCATGCTTTGACTTCAAGGGAGTTCAAAAACGGCTTGGCACATATAGAGGTTTCTATAACCGTCAACGGTATAAATCACTTGAAAATGGTAATAAGCCGTTTAAGCGGTATAAACGGAATTGTTTCGATAGAGAGGAATTAAAGCATGAAAGCAGTTATACAGAGAGTTTCGGAATGTAAGGTAACTGTCGGCAGCGAAACTGTCGGCAGTATTGCCGACGGATTTTTGATATTATTGGGAGTGGAAAACGGGGATACAGAGAAAGATGCCGAAAAACTCAGTGCAAAAATATCTGTTCTGCGTATATTCACAGACGAAAACGATAAAATGAACCTGTCATTGCAGGACATTGACGGAGAAGTTTTGGCAGTATCGAATTTCACTTTGTCGGCAGATTGCAGAAAGGGCAGACGACCGAATTTCATTAATGCAGAGAAGCCTGACAGGGCGAATGGATTGTATGAATATTTTTGTGAGTGTATGCTGAAAAACGGCATAAAGAAAGTAGAAAAAGGCGTGTTCGGTGAAGATATGAAAGTATCTCTCGTCAATGACGGACCTGTTACTATAATAATAGATTCGAGGGATCTGGCATGATAAAAGTAGAGAGATTTATTGTTGGTGAGATAGGTGCAAACTGTTATTTTGTCAGTGATGATGAAGCAAAAGAGGCATTTTTAGTTGATACGGGGGATTATTGCCGTAAAGTGATAGAGAGGGTAAAAGAGTTCGGAGAGGATAAACTGAAATATATCCTGCTGACACACGGACACTTTGACCATATCGGCTATGCGGCACAGATGAGAGAGATGTTTCCGAATGCGAAAATCGTGATAGGTAAATATGATGCACATTTCACGAATGAAGATGATTTGAATTTGGCATATCATTTCGGCTTGACACAGCAACATTTTGATGCGGATATACTCGTTGACGAGGGAAGTGAACTTGATTTCGGCAAGGAAAAGATAAAAGTAATTTCCACACCGGGACATACCAAAGGCGGAGTTTGCTATATATTGGGTGACAGCATTTTTACAGGTGATACGCTTTTCAGGGGAAGTATCGGCAGAACGGATTTTCCGACAGGCAATATCAAAGAAATGAAGAAGTCGATCGAAAGGCTGAAAGCCCTTGAGGGAGATTACAAAATTTACTGCGGTCACGATGATGTAACCACTCTTGATTTCGAGAGAAAAAATAATATGTACATGAAAGAAGATATGTATGATTATCTATATTGACCACGAATTTCATTATGAAACGGAAAATCTTGTAAGGCTGTTTTATCCGAATGAGAAAATAACGGTCATTCAGGGCATACCCGAAATTATTGAAGAAAATGCCGTAATTTCTTCAGTGAAAGACGGAGAGATATACACGGCATTTTCGGGAGAGAGTGAAAGCTGTCACTTTGATGACACGGATACAAAGAATATTGAGAGAAAAATGGCAGTATGCTTGTATGATGTGCTTGTGAGAGTGACGGGCAGAAAACAGCCTTGGGGCATTTTGACGGGTGTAAGACCTATAAAGTTATTCAGGAGATTATCCGAAAACGGCGGAAAGTCCTATGCAAAGGACTATTTCATGAATGAACTGCTTGTATCGGATGAAAAGACGAATTTAAGTGCTGTCACAGAGGAGTATGAAAGAAAGATACTTGCATTGAGCAAGCCGAGATCTTTCGGTTTATATATATCAATACCTTTTTGTCCGTCAAGATGTTCATACTGTTCATTCGTTTCACAGTCAATAGAAAAAGCAAAGAAGCTTATAGAGCCGTATCTTGAATTGCTTTGTAAGGAAATAGAGCATACAGCGGAAATTGCAAAGGAATGTAAATTGCAGTTGGAAAGCGTATATATAGGCGGAGGAACGCCCACGACTTTAAGTGACGTTCAACTTGCAAAACTGCTTGATACAGTGAATAAGAGTTTTGACATGACAACGTGCAGGGAATTTACTGTTGAGGCGGGCAGACCTGACACTATTGACAGGGATAAACTGACGGCTGTATTAAACGGCGGTGCAGACAGGATAAGCATAAATCCGCAAACGCTGAATGACAGTGTACTTGAAGTGATAGGCAGAAGACATTCCGCACAACAGACGATAGATGCTTATAAATTGGCAAGAAAAGTCGGTTTTAAGCATATCAATATGGATCTGATAGCAGGCTTGCCGACAGATACTGTTGAGAGCTTCAAAGATACACTTGATAAAATATGTGAATTGTCACCCGAAAGCGTGACGGTTCATACTCTTGCAATGAAAAGATCGTCAAGACTGACACAAGAGGGAAATTCTCTTGAAACGGAAAAAGAAGTGCCGGCGGCAAAAATGCTTAGATATTGTGAAAGTAAATTGACGGAAACAGGTTATCACCCGTATTACCTGTACAGGCAGACGAGAATGGAAGGTAATTTGGAGAATGTCGGCTGGGCTAAAGACGGATTTGACGGGATATATAATGTGTTCGTGATGGACGAAACACATACAATATTAGGCTGCGGTGCAGGAGCCGTTTCTAAATTGAAAAAACCGTGTTCAGAGGAATTATCAAGAATATTTAACTATAAATATCCGTATGAATATATAAACGGCTTTGAGGAGATGCTCAGGCGGAAGGAGCAGGTGAAAGAATTTTATGATGAATTGGCTGAATACCTATCGGAGATATGCGTGTGACATAGGCAGGATAAATGAAATGGCTAAAAACGATGCAAAGGGCTTTGTTGAGATGTCGGAAAGTTTATTTCATGAAGACCTGCGGAGTATCGTTGAAAATATCATTACGCTTCCCATAGACAGATATGTAGTATTGCTGTCGGGACCGTCAAGCAGCGGAAAAACAACTACTGCACAAAAATTGGCAGAGGAATTTCAAAGACACGGCTGCGGCGTTCATCATATCTCAATGGACGATTTTTATTTGGGTAAGGACTATGTTAATATTCTGCCAAACGGCAAGCCTGATTTTGAGTCGGTGGAAGCACTTGACATACCGCTTATAAAAAAGACTTTTTTGCAGCTTGCACAGACAGGGGAATGTGAATTTCCGAAATATGACTTCAAAACAAGCAGCCGTACCAATGAAAAGCAGTATTTGAAATTGTGTCCCGATGAAGCTGTCATCATAGAGGGAATACACGTTTTGAATCCTGTTTTCGATAACGGGGCATACGGCGGACGTATCAGCAAGGTATATGTCAGTGTAAAGCAAGGTATCAAGAACGGTGAAGATTATGTATTGACGAACAGGGAAATAAGATGTATAAGGCGACTGGTCAGAGATAACAGTTTCAGAGATGCTCCGCCTGAAAAACTGCTTGGAATGTGGGGGGAGATAGTTGACGGTGAAAAGAGATTTATCAGACCGTACAGGTATACAAGCGACTTCACGGTCAACTCCATACACATATACGAACCGTGTCTTATGAAGGAACGGGCGGTGAGTCTATTGGAACAGATCAATGAAAACAGTGAGTATTATGAGACCGCAAAGCATCTGATAAAGTCACTTTCGGGATTTGAAGTGATAGATGATGTGCTGATACCTGCAAATTCGCTGATGAGAGAGTTCATAGGCGGCGGAAATTACGTTTATTAACAAGTTTTTTTTAAAAAACTATTGAAGAATCGTGAAATAAATGTTATAATATGGGAAACAAATTTTTGAAAGGGAGTTATGTTACTATGGGAATTTTGGAAGATGTATTGCTGAATGCAAGAACAGCAGTCGATACAGTAGGCAAAAAGGCAGGCAAAGTTATCGATATGTCAAAACTTACACTTTCAGCGGCTGATATAAAATCCGAGTTGTCAAAGAAGTATGAAATGTTGGGAAGGATCACTTTTGAGGCTCAGACAACCAACAAGGATTACAGCAAGAGCATTGCGGACATCGTTGCAAAGATCATCAATCTCAAGGCAGAACTTGAATCTGTAAATGAAGCGATAGCAAACGGCAAGAGCAAAACCAAATGCTCCAACTGTGGCAGCTATAATGACAAGGGTGCTATATTCTGCAACAAGTGCGGTACAAAGATCGTCGTCAAAGAGGTCGATGCCGATGAGGAGGTCGCAGAAGAAGATGCAGTTGATCTGGTAGAGGATAATCTTGCAGATGACGATATGAACGTGGAATAATATACGAAACGCTTTAGTTTTTTGCACCGTATGGTTGATAAGATCATACGGTGTAATAATTCCGTCAAATGACATGGTGAAGTTTGGAAAAATGCTCCGCTGTCCACTCTCCAAACTCCACTCTAAGAACACTCCCGAAAGGATGTGTATAGGTGGATAAATCGAAAAAAGGGAGAAAATCACAGTCATTCCTCAAAGGTGCGGCGATACTCGGTGCAAGTATGATAGTCGTCAAGCTGATGGGAATGATATATAAGATACTTCTCTCGAATATGTATGGCGGCGTGGGAACGGGCTTGTTCAATGCAGCGTATGCACTGTATAATCCGCTGTTCATGCTGTCAACGGCAGGCTTTCCGATAGCCATATCAAGAATGGTATCAGAGAGCGTTGCCAAAAAAAAGTTCAGAGATGTCAAAAGAATACATCAGGTATCTGTGCCGATATTTGTAGTGGCAGGATGTATCTGTTTTCTGGCAATGGTGCTGGGGAGCTTTGTATATGTCAGGATCATCAAGGCGGAAAATGCTATATTTGCATTGTTGTGTCTGTCGCCTACTATATTTTTCGGGTGCCTGATGTCGATATACAGGGGCTATTTTGAAGGCATGAGAAATATGACTCCGACAGCCGTCTCCGAGATCATAGAGGCAGCTTTTAAACTGTTTTTCGGATTCACGGCTTCTGCGGTCACTATGGATCTGCTCCAGAAACAGTATCAGAGTACGGGCTATGTACTTGGTACGAAGTGTTCAAGCATGGACGATGCCAATACAGTTATCATTCCGATAGCGATAGGTGCTGCAATAACCGGAATATCTCTGGGAGCAGTGTTCGGTTTTCTGTATTTGTTCATAAAGTACAGAAGGAGCGGTGACGGTATCACAAATGCAGAACTTGCAAAGTCACCAAAGCCCAGAAAAGACAGAGAAATATTGAAAACAATGGTAAAGACAGCACTGCCTGTCGGAATGGGTTCTATCATCATGAGCCTTGCTGATATGGTGGATGCTACACTTGTGCAGACAAGAATAGATAATATCATGCAAACGCAGCCGAAAGAACTGCTTGATATATACGGTTCTCTGATACCCGACAGTGTCTACGCTTCGGGACAAACACATATTTATTTATACGGATGTTACGGAATAGCATTGACATTGATGATGCTGGTATCAGCGGTAACACAGGTGTTCGGCACGACAGCGTTGCCGTCTGTCACGGCAGCTTGGACGAGCGGAGATAAAGTGCAGATGAAAAAAAGCATGGAAACTGTTTTAAGAGTGACCATGCTCGTTACGATACCTTCCGGTATAGGAATGTCTGTCTTGTCTGAACCGCTTCTGTCGCTGATATATAGCGGCGGTGGAGTTGCAAATGAAGTGGAGATAGGCTCAAAGGTGCTGACGGTGATGGGCATATCAGCAGTGTTCATTGCGACAAGTACACCTATGTGCAGTATGATACAGGCAACGGGCAGAATGGATATACCGCTGAAATTGTATACCATAGGCATGGTGCTGAAAATTATTGTGAATTATATATTGGTGGGCATACCTCAGATCAATATACAGGGAGCAAACGTGGGTTCTATCGTGTGTTACGGATTCGTAACCGTCACGGCAATGTTTTTCCTTTGCCGTACAACAAAGATAGTACCTGATTTTGTGTCTATATTCGTAAAGCCGCTTTTGGCATCAATAGTGTGTGCATTGGCAGCATATTTCTCCGAACAGTTCTTTGACATATTCGTGACACAGAAAATTGCGACTGTGCTTGCAGTGTTTACAGCCATTATAGTTTATGTGGCAGCATTGCTGCTGTTCAGGGCTGTCAAGAGAGAAGATATACTTCAGATGCCTAAAGGAAATAAAATTCTGAAAGTACTTGAAAAACGTAAGCTGATAAGGTAAAATATAATGTGTCAAATAAAAGACATCTTGTGCCGAAAGGAGAAAAAATCTCGTGGAATTTCAGTTTAAAGAAAAATATGACGTAAATGACCTCGTGGAGATAGTCAGGATACTGCGTTCACCCGAAGGCTGCCCTTGGGACAAGGTGCAGACACATCAGTCTATCCGTCAGGACTTCATAGAAGAAGTTTATGAGGCTGTTGAGGCGATAGATGAAGGAAATACAGAACATCTCAAAGAAGAATTGGGAGATGTGCTGTTGAATGTTGTATTTCATTCGATCCTCGAAGAGGAAAAAGGAAATTTTGATTTCAGCGATACGGCAGATGATGTCAGCAAAAAAATGATACTTCGTCATCCCCATGTATTCGGAAACGTCAAAGCGGATACGCCTGAAGAAGTTCTTTCAAACTGGGACAAAATAAAAATGCAGTCTAAAGAACAGAAGTCTGTTACAGAGACACTTGAGAGTGTGTCAAAAGCCCTGCCGTCACTGATAAGGGCACAGAAACTGCATAAAAAAGCCGAAAGAGGCGGACTTCTCACAGAAAGTCCGGATCATATCATTGACGGTATAGTAAGTCAGCTTGAAGACCTGAAAAGGA
>CADCCP010000047.1:12155-25053 GCA_902800005.1 uncultured Ruminococcus sp.
CAGACGATCAAAGTGAGAAAATAGGTGATATTTTGTTTGAAATGACAGGGCTTGCAAAGGCTCTGGATACTGAGAGCGAAAAATCGCTGTACAATGCCTGCGGCAGATTTACAGAGCGTTTTGAAAGGCTCGAAAAAAATGTCAACAAAGCGGGTATCAACATACAGAATGTTTCCCCTGAAGTCGTAAAGATACTCTGGGAAAACGCAAAATAATTTAAATGGAGGTTCACAAAATGAACAAAACAGATCTTATCTCGGTAGTTGCAGAAAAGGCTGATCTGACAAAGAAAGATGCTGAAAAAGCAGTCTCAGTCGTTTTTGACACCATTATGGAGAAAGTTGCGGACGGTGAAGAGGTTCGTATAGTAGGCTTCGGTGCATTTGAGCGTCATGAGAGAAAAGAAAGAATAGGCAGCAATCCTCAGACAAAGGAAAAAATGACTATCCCTGCATCAAAGGTTCCCGTATTCAAGGCAGGTAAGGGATTTAAAAACATTGTTGCTGAAAAATGATCAGTATCGGAAGTCGGCTTGCAACACAGTCGGCTTCTTGTTTTTTATGTTGGCTTTTATATGTTACGAAAGAAAGTTTTATCATGAATGTGATTTACCGTTAAAACCGGCTTTACAGATACTCATGTCAAACTTGAAAAGCTGACCTTGAGTGAAAAATCCGACAAGACTGCAAAAGTCAGAAAATTAAAAAAGCGTAGATTGCAACGCAAAATAAGAAGGGAGTATGTTACAGGAAAACGTGCAATATAAAGTGAAAAACAGCTTTTAAAAGTCACTCAGTACAGGACACGTTGAACAAGGAATGAAACATAAAAGTTGTTTTTATAAAGTTTTCAGTAACGGTGATATATATGAGATTGGACAAATATTTGAAGGTGTCGAGGATAATAAAGAGGAGAACCGTTGCAAATGAAGCCTGCGATGCAGGCAGAGTGCTTATAAACGGCAAGATCGCAAGGGCATCGTATGAGGTGAAGGTCGGGGACGTTATCGAGATAGCAATGGGGGCACATCCCGTCAAAGCAGAAGTGCTGAATATAAACGAGTATGCAAAAAAAGATGAAGCAGGACTGATGTATAAAATACTTTCCTGAAATGTCATATATGTGTCACGGACTGCATAAAAATTGGTATAATGCATAAAAAGGAGTTGTCCGGGCATGGAAGAAAAGAATACCGTCCGAAAAAAGCACAGTGTTATTTTGGAAGACAGAAAACAACTCTCTCTGTCGGGAGTGTCCGATGTATCGGGATTTGACGAGGAAACCGTTGTGTTGGAAACGGAACTCGGTCAGCTAACAGTCAAGGGCAGCAGTCTGCATATAAGCAAATTCAGCCTCGAAACAGGTGAACTGAACCTTGACGGCAGCATCTGTTCGCTTGTGTATGCGGAGAACAGGCAGACCGAAGGCGGATTTTTTTCAAGACTCTTCAGATAGGGTGATATTGTGGAGATCACGCTTTACAGCCAGACCATCACGTTTTTATGGTCATTTGCAATGGGAGCGGCACTCACGGTGATATATATTATTACTGACACGGCAAGAGAACTCTCTCCGCCCGGTAAATTTATGATATTTGCGGAAGATATGTTATTCACTTTCATCGTTTCGACAGCCAATCTTCTTTTTGCGATCGCCCGTACACAGGGCTATATCAGATGGTATGTGGTCACTGCACAGCTTATCTCATTCATTGCGATATATTTTACGGTCGGCAGACTCCTCAAAAGGATACTCAAAGCCGTAATGAAACTCATAAAATTCTGTAAAAGAAAAATATTGGGAGCATTTCGTGATATGTCGGCAAAATTTTCACAAAAAATGTTGCAAACGGTAAAAAAAATAAAAAATCCACCGAAAATACCTTGAAATGTGGGAGACGATTGTAGTATAATGATAGTGTTAAATCCGAGTGTTTCGACAGCATGGGAAAGGAGATCGTGTGTATGTCCAAAAAGAACAAAACAATACCCGAACAGGCGGATACGGCTGAAAAAACAGCTCATACCAAAAAAAGAACCAACTGGATCCTTTGTATCGGTGCGATAGCGTTTGTTATCATGATCGCAGTTATGATCGTAAATCAGAATGTACAGATCTACGATTCCCAAAAACAGCTTGAGGAAATCAGTGAACAAATTGCTCTTCAGAAAATACAGAACAGTGAACTGAAGGATGTAGCCGAAGCTGTCGAAAAGGAAGATTTCGATAAATACAGAGATTATATCGAAAAAAGGGCGAGAATGTACGGCTTTACCAAAGACGGTGAGGTCGTGTTCATCAATATTGCCGGTAATTGAGAGGAGAATTTTTAGAAGGTATGAATCTTGAAGCAGGAATGATATTGGAGGGCAAGGTAACAGGTATTACAAAATTCGGGGCATTTGTTGACCTTGAAGACGGAAAAACAGGAATGGTACATATTTCTGAGGTAGCTCCCACTTTTGTCAATGACATCAAGGACTATCTGAAAGAGGGACAGACAGTTAAAGTGAAGGTCCTGAGCGTGAGCGATGACGGTAAGATCAGCCTTTCTATAAAAAAGGCAATGGTGCAGAATGACAAGCCCCAGAATAATAACCGTCCTAACCGCAGCAGCCAGCCTTACCGCCCGTCATCAAGACCGAGCGGCAGCTATGACTGGCAGCCAAAACGCAGTGAGCCGACTGACTTTGAGGATATGATGTCAAAATTCAAGCAGTCCAGTGAGGAAAAAATATCCAATCTGAAGCGTACAAACGAAAACAGGCGTGGCAGCGGCTATACCAGAAGAAATAACAACTCATCTAATAAATAAAATAGTGGAGAGCCTGTTATCAAAAAACGGCTCTCCGTTTTCATTGGGAGGAAAATATGGTAATCAGGAATGTTGAGATACACACGATGGATAGTCAAAACACCGTTATCGAAAACGGATACATACAGATAAAAGACGGAAAAATCATCAAAACAGGCGAAATGTCACTTTTTACCCGTTTTACGAAAGAGGAGATCATCAATGGAGATGGCATGACGGCCTATCCGGGATTTATAGATGCACATACCCATCTGGGAATGTTCGGTGATTCAACGGGTTTTGAAGGAGATGACGGCAATGAAGACAGTGATCCCGTCATGCCTCATCTTAGGGCGATAGATGCGATAAACCCTCTTGACAGATATTTTGAAGAAGCAAGAAATGCAGGCATTACAACAGTCGTTACAGGTCCGGGCAGTGCCAACGCCATTTCCGGACAGCTTGCCGCTGTGAAGACCTATGGCAAGAGGATAGATAAAATGATAATAAAATCCCCTGTGGGAATGAAGTTTGCACTTGGCGAAAATCCTAAAGTGACTTTCAGTGATAAAGATCAATCTCCCGTTACACGCATGGCAACAGCGGCACTTATCCGTGAAACTCTCAAAAAAGCTAAAAAATATTATCTTGAAAAGCAGAATTATGAAAAAGACAAGGAAAATTATGACTGTCCCGAATATGACATGAAGTATGAATCACTTATTCCTCTTTTTACCAAAGAAATACCTGCACATTTCCATGTACATCGTGCGGATGATATTTTTACAGCTATCAGAATAAGCCGTGAATTTGACATAAACTATGTCCTTGTACATGCAACTGATGCATACCTGATATGTGACGAACTTGCGGAAGAAAGTCCGCTCGGCATACTTTCCGGACCTGTCTTGACGGACAGAAGCAAGCCTGAGTTGACAAATTTAACTCCAAAGTCAACGGGCATTATTTCAAAAAACGGTATCAAAACCGCAATAGTCACCGACCATCCCGAAACACCGATACAATATCTTTTACTGTGTGCAGCTGTCGCTGTGAGAGAGGGCATGGACAAAATTTCCGCATTGAAAGCAGTCACTTCCAATGCTGCCGAAATATGCGGTATTTCCGATAGAGTAGGCTCTATTGAAGCCGGAAAAGATGCCGATATTGTTTTATATAAAGGCGATCCCCTGAATATCATGAACAAGCCTGAAACGGTCATTATCAACGGAATAACCGTGAAATGATATTATTGTGATAATGTCTAAAATTGTGAAAGAAAATTTTTTAATAATTTTTTTTAAAAACTATTCCATTTTTTTGGTGAATATGTTATAATAGCCTTGACCTAATATATAAGGAGGCTTATCTTATGAAATATAATATCGTAGGCAGAAAAGTCAATCTCAGAGATAATTTTAAAGAGCGTGTTTACAAGAAACTCGGCAAGTTTGAAAAAATATTTTCCGAAGATGCAGAAGCCAATGTAAAAGTAACTCTTGAAAAAAAACGTCAGACAGTCGAAGTAACGATCTTTGATAACGGTATGACCTATCGTGCAGAGAGCACAGCTCCCGAAATGAATGATGCTCTTGATGCAGTTGTTGACATACTCGGCGGTCAGATCAGAAAAAATAAAACCAAACTCAGCAAAAAACTCAGAGCAGATTCCATTGAACAGTATTTTGCAGAAGAACCCGATACAGAGGAAATTCCCGAAGCTGATTACAGTGTTGTAAAGACAAAGAACTTTGTTGTGAAACCTCTCAGCGTTGAGGAAGCTATCCTTCAGATGAATATGATAGGTCATGAGTTCTTCATGTTCCTGAACAGTGCCAACAATCAGCTTTGTGTCGTTTACAAGCGTAAGGACGATACATACGGACTTCTGGAACCCGAATATTGATAGGATATTAAAAAATCGTTTTTTGCCCCCTTGTGAAAAAAGGCATGAGGGGGCATTTGTTGTACAAAAAAATTGACATTAAGTGTGCTATAATATCGGCATGAAAATTTTGGAGGGAAATTATTATGGAAAATTTTATAAAACCGCCCGTTGAAGTGAGATATGCAGAGGAACTTGCCGCCCTGAAAGCGACCGATACGGGCAGAAAGCCTGAAAATTGGTATCTTTCCCCGAAAGCCGTCAGAACTTTTATTCTCGGCTCAAACAAGGGTATAAAATATAATGGTAAAGTCGTTAATATAAAGAAGAAGTTTTTCGGAAATGATGCTCTTGTAGAGAGGTGTATAATCACTCTTGCAGGCAGTCGTGGATTGATGCTTGTAGGCGAACCCGGTACGGCTAAAACTATGTTATCGGAATTGCTTTCGGCGGCTATCAGCGGAACAAGTACAAACACCGTTCAGGGAACAGCAGGCACTACTGAAGATATGATAAAATACAGTTGGAATTATGCGTTGCTTTTGGCAAAAGGTCCCGTTAAAGAGGCATTGGTGCCGTCACCGCTGTATGTCGGAATGACAAAGGGAATTATAACACGTTTTGAAGAAATCACTCGTACTCCTGCGGAAATTCAGGATAGTCTTATATCTGTTATGAGTGATAAAGTGCTGAATATACCCGAATTGGAAGATGATGGACTTGTATTTGCAAAGTCGGGATTTAATATCATCGGTACGGCAAATATAAGAGATAAAGGCGTTAATGAAATGTCGAGTGCATTGAAAAGGCGATTCAATTTTGAAACGGTAAATCCCGTTAAAGATGTCCGTCTTGAAAAGCAGATAATTTTGAATGAAGTTGAACAGAATGCAATAGCCGATCATATAGAAATGCCCGTAGATACGGACGTAGCGGAATTGCTGGCGATAACGTATCATGAATTGAGAGAGGGCGTTTCCGAGAGTGGCATGAAGATAGATAAGCCATCTGCTGTAATGAGTACAGCCGAAGCGGTATCAGTGTTTTATCAGACACTTTCAAATGCTTGGTATTATGAAGAAAAAATAAGCCTTGCGGAATTGACACAGAATTTAAATAATGCTGTCTGCAAGGATACAAAAGACGACTTGGAAAAGCTGAAAGCCTATTTTAACACGGTAGTGAAATTTAAAGCGGAAAAGCTGGGTGGAATATGGAAAGAATTTTACGAAACAAAGAAATATTTGAAGTGATACCGTTTGACTATTCACAGAAGATACTGTATTTTCCGATAAGACATCACAGTCCCGTGTGTTCATTTCACCTGCTGAATGTCATAGAGGAATACAAGCCCGATTGCATATTAGTAGAAGGTCCTCAAAATTCCGATAAATTGATACCGATACTTACACATGAAGATACAAAACCGCCTGTTGCATTTTACTATTACTATAAAGATACACAGAAACTTATCAATGAAAATGCAGAGGACTATAAATGTTATTATCCGTTTTTGAATACGTCACCGGAATATAATGCACTTGTGCAGGCTGCAAGAAAAAATATTGACTGCGGATTTATAGATCTGCCATACGGTGAGATACTCATAAACAGCAGTAAACAGTCAAATGCTTATGGTGATGAGCATAATTTGACGGAAAGCAAGTTTTTTGAAAAAGTCTGCGAAAAGACGGGAATGAGAAGTTTTGAAGAATTTTGGGAAAATTACTTTGAGATAAAGGGCTTGTATATGCCGACAGATGAATTTGTCGCTAACATGATGACATATTGTTATCTTACAAGGACGAATACACCACAGGAAAATATTATTGCAGAGGGTTGTCATGTAAGAGAGCAGTATATGGCGGAGAATATTTTAAGAGCTGCCGAAACACATCAAAGAGTGCTTGTTGTAACGGGCGGATTTCATACATACGGTTTACACAGGCTGACGAGTGGACAGGATAAACTGAAAAAAGTCAAGGTACATAAATTCAATGAAAAAGTGCAGAATGTGTATGCTATGATATATTCGTTTGAAGCGGCGGATGCTTTGAATGGTTATGCATCGGGTATGCAGAATCCGGGATTTTACGATAAGGCATGGAAAAGTATCATAAGCGGTGAAGAGAGCATTTTTGAAATATATGATAATGTGGTTCTTGATATTCTTTTGCAATGTGCAAAAGAGTGTGCGAAGGAAAAATTATTGATAACTATGTCGGATATATCGTCAGCCGTTACGATGTATAAGGGATTGTGTTCCGTAAGGGATAAAAAATCTCCCGGATTGTATGAATTGTATGATAGTGTACAGAGCTGTTTTGTCAAAGGTGAACTTAATGCGGCAAGTGACTTGCCGTTAAGAATACTGAGCAGGATAGCAACGGGAAATGAAATAGGCGAGCTTTGCGGAGAGGCGGAAAAGATCCCCGTCATACAGGACTTTGAAGAACAATGTAAAAAATATCGTCTGAAAGTTGACAACATTCTTGAACAGGAAGTCGAACTTGATATATTTGCAAAGCCCTCACACATGGAAATGAGCAGATTGTTTTACAGAATGGGCTATCTGAAAACGGAGTTTTCAAGGAGATTAAAGGGTGCGGATATTCTGAATAACAAGGACAGGAGCCGTATTCGTGAAACATGGGAATATAAGAGAACGGTGCATACGGATTCCGCATTGATAGATGTAAGCGTGTACGGAGCAACGATAGAGGAAATTTGTAAAGTAATGTCAGCCCATCAGATAAAGGAAGAACAGAAATGCAGTGAAGCGTCAAAATTGTATGTAGAGTGTTTTTTAATGGGAATAGGTGTTACAAATGAATTTGCCGTAAAGACAGATGAAATTATCATCAATGACGGAGATTTCTTTTCGCTTGGAAAAGGCTTGTATTATTTCAATATGCTTGACACGCTGAAAAAGATGTACAATGCAGAGGGGATTGTGACGGAATATTTTTTGGAAAAGTGTTTTCAGAAAATATTGATTATGTTGCCATCAATGATGAATGTCGATTCCGACCATGCAGATGAATGTATTAAGATATGCCGAATACGGAAATCTTTTTGACACGTTCAGGACTATGATAGAAAAGGAAAATCCCGAACCGTCATTGTATGGAGCGGTGTTGGGCTTGCTTTACGGAAGTAATAATTCCTATAAAGAGGATATTAAAGATGCCTTAAATTCGTATTTAACGGGTAGCGAGGAGATAAAAAAACAGGGTGCTGTATTTTTGAGGGGACTTTTTTCAACTGCAAGGGATATTGTTTTAGTGGGAAATGAGTTTATCATAATCACGGATAGACTTATCAGCGGTTTGCAGATAGAGGATTTCATGGATATTCTGCCTGAATTGAGATTAGCTTTCAGCTATTTCACGCCGTCCGAAATTGACATGATAGCGGAAAAAGCAGCTAAATTATACGGCAAGTCAAAGGAAGATATGAAAAAGAGTTTGGATATATATAAATATCTGTATGCAGAGGGAATACGTTTGGAGAGCGATATATTAAGGGGAATGGATATATGAGCGTGGCAGAGGAAAATTTGAACAGATGGCGGTTGATACTCGGCAAAAATTCCGAAAATCAGATAAATTTCACGGGCAGATATTCGGAAGAAGTTAGTTATGAAGATATGGAAGAAACGCTTGATTACTTGTACGGTCAGGAATACGGAGATGAGATCAGGCGAAAAGGCGGTACAGGTAAATCGCAATTAAATGCTGCAAAGTGGATAGAGAAAGCAAGAAAGTTATTTCCGAAAAGAACTGTTGAAGTGCTTGAAAAGCAGGCTTTGGAGCATTTTAAATTGACGGAGCTTTTGACGGATAAAGAAGTATTGAAGAAAATGGAGCCTAACACGGACTTGTTAAAAACGATATTGCAGTTCAAACATTTAATGAAAAGTGATGTCATAGCGGAAGCAAAGAAAATTATCAAAAAAGTTGTTGACGAGATAACGGAGAAATTGCAGACGGATATAAGAAAATCACTTTTGGGAAAACTCAACAGGAATATGCCGTCAAATGTGAAGTCGATAAAAAATCTTGATATAAAAAAGACTATCGCAAGGAATCTGAAAAATTACGATACGGAGAATGAAAGACTTATTTTGAAAAACGTATATTTCAGCAGTCGTGTAAAGAGGTTTAACAAGTGGCATATTATTATAGCGGTAGATGAAAGCGGTTCTATGTTGGACAGTGTTATATACAGTGCGGTCATGGCAGGAATATTTGCAAAATTGCCTATGATAGAAACAAAACTTATAATCTTTGATACGGAAATAGTCGATCTGAGCGGATATATAGATGATCCCGTTGGTGTTTTGATGGGAATGCAGTTGGGCGGCGGTACGGATATAAATAAAGCATTGAATTACTGTGCAGGGCTTTGCGAAAATCCGCATAATACGATATTTGTGACAGTGACTGACTTGTATGAGGGCGGAAGTGTGCATGATCTGTTGAGGACTTGCGGAGATATTATAGGCAGCGGAAGTAAAATGATATTTCTGACGGCACTCGACAGAGAGGCAAATCCTGCTTACGATAAAAATGTGGGACAGAAATTGGCTGATATGGGGGCATTTGTCGGAGCGATGACACCCGAACAGCTTGGAGATTATATAGGCAAGATGATAAGCTGAGGAGGTGACGGCATGGGAGAATTGATGAACGTCATAAAAACGGCAGATGATGAGTATTTAACGGGCTTGACGAATAAAGGTACTGTCAAGCGAGCATATAAAGATATGGAAACGGCAGAAATTTCCGCCGATTACGGTGAAAGTGAGATCATAGTCAATGTCGGCGGTGAGAAATGCACGATAAAAGATCCTCTTGCGGAGAGTAAATGCAGTTGTCCGTCAAGGAATATTTGCAGGCATATCATAACGGCGATATTATGGTTAAAAGGAAATATACAGGAAGAAGTAGAAGAGCCTGAAATAAAGCAGCCCGATAAGGCTTTGACGGATGAATTATCGTCTTATCCCTTGAAAGTGCTTGAAAAGGCTATGAAGAAAAAATATTATACCGAGTTTTTGCAGAAAGCCGAAAAAGGCATTTTGCCTGAGATAGAAGAAAGCGGTATAATATCGGTCAAAATTGATGATATGACGGTGAGATTGATATATCCGTTGGAATATTCGTCATGCAGTTGTCACAGTAAAGACTTGTGCAGTCATAAAGCGGCGGCTGTATTGGCATGGCAGATAAAGCATAAGATAGTTGTTCCGAAAATTGAAAAGACGAGTTCGATTGAAATAGATTTCACAAAGGCACAGGATACAGCGGAATATGCTTTAAAATTCCTGTCAGGGATATTGTCGGACGGTCTTGTGAGATTGTCAGAGGATATGGCGGAACACGCCGAAACCGTTGCCGTAATGTGTCATAATGCGAGATTGGCAGACAGTGAAAGACAAATTCGTGAAATAGGCAGTCGTCTTGAAAAATATATCTCACATTCACCCGAGTTCAATGCGGAAAAACTTTATTTTCTTGTCATGGAGAGCATAGCACTTTTGGAAAAGATACTTAATTGTGAGAGTACAAAGGAAATTTCAAAATATTCAGGGGAGTTCAAGGCAGAGTATATTTTATGTGAAGATATGGAGCTGATACCCGTTACATACAGACATTTTTCAGCACCTGATTATGAGGGCAATATATATTATTTTATTAATAAAGATGTAAACAGTGAAAATCAATTTTTGACATTCTCGACTGTCAGACCGAAATTTTATGAAAACAGCCGTACAAGGTCATCTTATTCGTCGGCGGTATGGGGATTGACGGGCAATATGGCGGATATAATGAAAAATGAGATACGTCTGAAAAAGCCGAAAGTTTCCAATGGCAAGCTGTCATATACGGACTTTGCAAAGATGATGTATGAAACATTCTCCAAAAAGGCTGAAAATGAGAATGACAGATTGATATTTATAGCGGCTGATAAGTGTATAAGTTCGGAATTTGACGAGATAACACAGTCACAGAAAATTCTGCTTGAAGACAGGTATAAAAATCGTCTTTATCTGAAAGCAAGATACAGTAATGAAAGCAGTGATATAATAGACCGTCTTGAAAAGATAGGAAGAATTATGATAGCAAATCCGGGTATAAAGTATGTTGTATTCGGAAGTACATATATTGAGAATGGCAGATGTTATATATATCCGATAGCGGTATTTGATGACATATACGTTTCAAGGGCAGGCAGTCAGATGAGTTTCTTTTCGGAGAGTTCGGGGGCATACAGATTTTTTGCAGAACTGTTTGAAAATGTTCAGAATATGCTTGGTGACGTGATACAATGCGGTATCAATTCATTTGATTTATATACACAGATAAGTGACAATGCAGATGAAAGTAAAAAAATGGGCTTGCTGGAATTGGGCGGAATGTTGGAAAGACTTTCAGAGAGCTTCAAAGCGAAAAATCATACATACAGCAACGATAATTCCAAAATAGTTGAATTGCTGACGAAGATATATTTGTATCTGAAAACGGGCAGGGAAAAAACAGAATTTTATATAGCAATGGATAATTTAAAGGAGAGCGATTAAGATGGATATATTAAACGGCATAGAGGCAAAACGTGCCAATAAGATAAGAAAAGACATGGTTGAGGCAATATCAAAGTTGCCGATAGACAGGGCAGATGTGCAGAGAGCGGAGGACTTTTTTGATTTTTCGGGTGACATGGATCTGAGTATATTGGAAAATGTTGGTCACTATGAGTTTGTAAATCTGAACGGTTATGATTGTGCAAATGAGATGTATAACCTTGTTCGTGAAGATGAAACGGAATATAGTGACAGATATGTGTTATTCCTTGACGCTTTGTGCGGAAATACAATAGGCAAATGTCTTTCATACGGTTTTGAAGAAACTTGTTTAAGAAATTCACAGTTTGTGTATAGAGTGTTGAATGCGTACAAGAGAAAGTATGATGCAAGACAGGCTAAAATGAAAATATTGGCGATAGTTGCACAGGATAATCCTAATATTGTATCGCAGTATCTTTTGAGAAACGTCAAGACGGATAGTGAAATGTTTTACGAAACAGGCAAAAATTACTGTAATTCACAGTATGACAATGCAAAATTAAAGCTGTATGCTTATGCACTTGCATATACAAAGCCCGAAGATAAACAGAATTTCCTTGATAAAGTGAAATCTGTATTTGTATCAAGTCCCGAAAGTGATGCTGTCAAGGATATGACAGAAACGGTTTTGGCAAATGCGGAGTATCACAGAAATGACAGTGATGTAATGAAATTTCTCATGCCGATAATGTTCATGTCCATGCACCACAGCGGTAAAATAAAGGATTTTTTGCAAGGGTACATAAAGGGAAAAGAAATGCAGTTTTTGGAAACACTTTATACAAATGTGCCTGTAAGTTACTTTGATGATAATGTTGATAAAGTGTTTGAAATGGCGGTAGAGGGGCATAATGAAAATCATGTCAAGGAATGTATCAAACAGGCTGTAAAATATGCGTGGAAAGTCGAAGAAAACGGTCAGAAAGCGGAACTTATGCTTAATGGATTTGCAAAGAGATACCCGAAAGAGTTTATCCATGTAATGACGCTGAATGAAGAAATCAATATGCAAAATTATCATTATCGTTACAATAAGCCGACAGCGGAAACTTACAGTGCATTTTATGATTTGATGTATAAAATACTCAAAAAAGAAAATCCGAAAGCCGTTCAGGAAGAAAACATTGATTTTAAGAAAGCACAGTTGAATTTTGGCGTAACAGAGGAAATGGAAAAATCCCAAATTGCCAAAGAGGAAATAAGAGCTTACTTGTCTGGTGAGGAAGACTTATCGGTGTTAGAGCCGTATTTTGAGCAGTTGGCAAGTAATTTTCAGTCAGGCAATAATTATTACAGCCGTTACACGAATATAAGCCGAAATATAGATACTTGTGCAAGAAATATAGACGGCTTTAAAAGAAGATATGTTGCATTGAAAGCCATACAGTGTCCGAGTTTAGTGCCGTCAACGGTCAATAACTTTTACAACGATAAAGACGAATTGTTCATAGATGAATTGATAAAAGAGAAAGTGCCGGCTGAATACAGGTTTAAGTCCTATGATGAGATAGACGATAATCTTTGGTATAAGAAAAAAGAGGAATTTGAAAATGTTGTTGTCAAGAAGATGGTGCATTTAAGATATGATGAA
>CADCCP010000048.1 GCA_902800005.1 uncultured Ruminococcus sp.
TTTGTCAATGCAAATGCTTCACTTGTAGTGCAGAAAGTAATGATGGACGGTTCCAACACCGATGACAGTTTTGTATTTCACATTACTGATATATATGAAAGAGGCTTGCAGGCTAAATATTATCTCTATGACATAAACGGAAATATACTTGACAACGGTCAACTGCATACGACTTCCGCAGATCAGGAAAATGTTTCGGCTGACGGCGAGTTCACTCTCAAAGCTAATCAGGCAGCTTATTTTATAGGACTTAATGTGGGCAGGATATATAATATATATGAGGAATTTATGGACGGCTATGTCCAGAGAGTGCCTACCACAAGTGAAGGTTATAATGTCGAGATAAAAAATCGAGCGGAAGTCATAACTTTCAGAAATGACAGGCAGACTTTAAAAGGCGTTCTGAAAGTAAATAAGCACGTTACAGACATAGTTCCCTCAGAAACTGCCCCTGTTGACAAGGTGTTTACATTCAAGCTTCTCAAACGTACTCAGACAGAGTCTCGTGAAAAATGGGAAGCCGTATCGGGAGAGAGTTATACTATAAATGAGGGTATCAGCCAGATAACCCGTTCTACCGATAACAATGGAAGATTTACTCTGCACAAGAATGAAACGGCTGTTTTCAAACATCTTCCAAAACCCAATACCTATAAAGTTGTGGAAGAAACTCTTAATGATTCCGAATATTAACGAAAATTGACGAAGATGACACTTCAAAACGTCTTGCAGGTGCGAAATTTACCATTTATACAGATGAAGCTATGACAAAGGTACTTGCGGAAAGTGAAGCAAGTAATGAAAACGGAAAAATCGTTTTTCAAAATCTCAAATCAGGTACTTATTATATAAAGGAAACCAAATCTCCCGCCTATTACGACAGGAACAATGAAGCTGTGAAAGTGCATATTTACAAGGATGACAGCGGCAGACTGAATGCCATACTTTCTTCATTGACTTCGGAAAATGACAGTCCTGTTGAGCATAAAGAAGAGGAGAATGAAAATTATGAAAACCCGTATTTCATAGTAAAGCATCAGACTGATGAAAACGGATTTTTCGTAAACGACAGACTTTATTTCAGAGTTACCGACAGTAAGGCAGACCTTCTTCCACGAGCAGGCGGTTATCTTTTATGGTTTAACCTTGCAGGCTATATAATGGCGATCCTCGGAGCATTCGGTATCGTTACCGCTTTCATACGCAAATACAAAATTAAAAGAGAGGGATGAGGATTATTTATATCCTCATCCCTGATTTTTAATTAAAAAAAACAACCGCCCTATTGGACGGCTGCTTTATGTTGGCATCTTCCTATTTTTCCGGATCGTCACCGATCAAGTATCTTCGGCACCATTGAGCTTAACTTCCGTGTTCGGTATGGAAACGGGTGTACCCTCAACGTCATCAACACCAACTTCATTTTTCATCATTCCTGACGACTTCAATATATTACCACATCATTTCAAAAAATGCAAGCCTTTTTTTAAAAAACAATTATACGATTTGTATTTATATCTGAAAATAAACAGAGAGCAGAGTGTAAACTCTGCTCTCCAGACTTTACTGTTTGTTTGCATTTCTGACGGCATCAATGCAGTATGCCTTTATTTCGACGCTGTCCATGTATTTATCAAAAACGTGTTCACCGTGTATTTCAAAGTATTTTTTGAACGGGCAGAAAAGTCTTACTATATTCGTCTGATTGAAAAAGACCATCTGAACGGGTGTTTCCATAATATCACTCACACCTGATATTGTCAGAACGCCGTGTTCTTTTTTTGAAGTTTCGCAGTCACGGATAATATAATTTTCGGCTTTGAGTTCCGTAATCCTTTCCTGATCGTCAGCCCCTGCGATCTCTGCGACCGCAAAACGCTGTGTATTGTCTTTGAAATCGGTGTCTATAATGACCTGTGCAGCGTCAAGCATGAAGTCATAGCCGTAGCTCCATGTTGAGTGATATTCCACCATGATCCAGTCATTCATTTCTTTCATACCCTGATATGTCATTTTTAAGTCCTCCTGTTATTTCTGATAAAACGGATATGTACTTTGTGCGGCAGCCTGTCCGAGATCGCTGTCGTGCGGAATTATGTATACAGGTACACCTTCGGAATACTGTTGAACCTGCTCGGCAATGTCGTCCAAGATTGCTGTATCGCCGTCGAAATCGACTACTACAAGATAACTTGTATTATCTCCCTGAGCCATACCTTTCAGATATGCCGCATTGATACCTTCGGTATTCTGCATATAATACATGAGTACCTGTATCATGCCATTCGGTACGGAACGCAGTTCAAAAAGTGTTACAGGTTCTTCTGTAGGATAATCCTGCTCATACTCTTCCTCAACAGGCGTTTCCGTGTATTCCTCATACTGCTCTTCAACAGGTGCTTCTGTGTATTCCTCATACTGTTCTTCAACAGGTGTTTCCGTGTATTCCTCATACTGCTCTGTAACGGGCATTTCTTCATGTACTTCGTTATATACGGGGCTTGGCGGCTGTATATCAGCGGATAACTGCTTGATAACGCTGACCGCATTGCTGTCTATGACCATGTTGAAGCCAAAGGGATTTACTGTCACCGTTTCGCCCTGACCACAGAGATATTCAATATCTCTGAAAGTGACGATGTTGCCTGTACATTGTTTATCCTTGTCAAAGCGGCTGAACTCCGTCCAATCCGTGAATAACGGTATGATGACCTTTTCATCCGTCTTTATAGCAACGATGGTGATAGCTGTACCGCTCTGTGAGTAGACGGCTTTAAGAGTGCTTTCTTCCATGCCATCAAGTTTCGTGTCACGGTCAACTATCACGGGCATGAGATATTTTGCCGTGTACAGTCCACGCAAAAGAGTTTTCTGCTGACTTTTAGTAACAGAGCCAGCACCGACATTCTGAAAGAAAATGTTTGCACCGACCATTAAATTCGGATTGACAACAGGCTGTTCATTTTCGGGCAGCGAGGAAAAATCGGGCTTGTCTATCAGGTCAAAGAGACTCATAACAGTAAATTTTTTTCCGTTGTCAAGAAGGACATTCTCGATACCGCACCTGTAAAGATCACTGAAAAGCTGTAATCTTTTATCAGGCTTGCAAAGTTCTGTTTCTATCTGCACACGATTTTTGGAAACGTGCTGTTTGAAATCCTCGCAGAAAGACTTTTCGGAAAATACAAATGCCGTTGGTATTCCTCGTATATATTCTGTGTAATGGCACTTCGTAACGGGTGAATAGGCAGTCCACAATTTATTTGAAGTTTGAACGGCTTTAACGATCTCGCCGTAGTCAACGGGACTTTTTGACTGTGCATATTTTGTGATAAGTTCCTGTATGTCGGGCATATATTACCATCTCCTAAAAAATATACTTATCTCAATTATCTTTTGTACTTATTATACAATCATAAGAAAATTATGTCAACAATGTTTTTGAATACTCTTGTTAAATCGGAAAAAATATGTTATAATTCGCAGTATGTGAAAAAGGAGGCAATTTATATGACAGAGGAAGTAAAAAATCTTTTAGAGGATTACATGGCGGCAGCGGCAAATCTCTATGGTATAATTCCGCTGTGGAAGTTTCTTGAAATTTACAACAGTCAGAATGAACCCGTTACCGAAAGTGAATTCAGGGAATTTGTTGAAAATCTCGATACAAAGGATAAATATTATGATTTTGTCGGTCAGGAAAATATTGACGAAAATGCACCCGAAACGGAAATGATGAATAAAGAAATAGTTGCAGAATATCTTTACATGGAAGACTGGGATGAGTATAAAGCTGTCAAGGAATTGCAGAAAATGGCAGATTATTATATCCCGAAAAAAGAAAGATTCCTGCGTTACAAAGATGATTTCTTTTATGAAAAGGCACTTGAATTTATTGATGTCAGGGCATTTCTGAGAAATTTGCCGTATATGTCGAAAGAGGAAGCTGACGGTATTGCGGAAGATACATTATTTCTTTTGCAGATAGACAATGAAAATGATATAACTTCTGCTGTGCAGAACGCTATCAGATTGGGGTTAAAGGATTCCGACAAGGCAAAATTAAAGGAGTTCTGTGAACTCGTCATGGAACTTAATGATAATGTCAGAAAAAATTGCTATCTCGGTCACACGAGAAAAGAAGTTTTCGGTGATATTTTTTAAGAATAAAAGGAAAAGGTGAATTTAAAATGTCAAATGTAAGAACAAGGTTTGCACCAAGTCCGACGGGCTTTATGCACGTTGGCAATCTCCGCACCGCTTTGTATGAATATCTTATCGCAAAGTCTCTGGGCGGTACATTCGTTTTGCGTATTGAGGACACCGATCAGGAACGTAAAGTAGAGGGTGCAGTGGATATTATCTATAACACTCTCAAACAGGCAAAACTCATTCATGATGAAGGTCCCGACATTGGCGGTGAATATGGTCCTTATGTGCAGAGTGAAAGAAAAGATTTATACTTGCCCTATGCAAAACAGCTTATCGACATGGATAAGGCATATTATTGTTTCTGCACAAAGGAAAGACTTGATGCTCTCCATAATGATTCCGATGATATAGGCGGAGGTTATGACCGTCACTGTCGTGATTTGCCGAAAGAGGTCGTTGAAAAAAATCTTGCTGAGGGTGTGCCGTATGTTATCCGTCAAAAAATGCCCCTTGAGGGTTCAACGACTTTCAATGATGCTGTATTCGGTTCTATAACCGTTGACAACAGCGAATTGCAAGACCAGATCTTAATAAAAACGGACGGTTATCCGACATATAACTTTGCAAATGTCATAGATGACCATACCATGAATATAACTCACGTTGTCAGGGGAAGCGAATATCTTTCCTCTACACCGAAATATAATTTGCTTTATGAGGCTTTCGGCTGGGATATTCCCGAATATGTACATCTTCCCTTGATAATGGGAAAAAATGATGACGGCTCTGTATCTAAACTTTCAAAAAGACATGGTGCAACGAGTTTTGAAGATTTGGTAAAACAGGGATTTTTACCCGAAGCTATCATAAATTATATAGCCCTTTTGGGTTGGTGTCCGAAAGATAACAGGGAGATATTCTCCATTGAAGAACTTGTTGAAAATTTCCGCATTGACGGTATAAGCAAATCTCCATCAATATTCGACTATGATAAATTGGAGTGGTTCAACGGGGAATATATAAAAGCCCTGCCCGTTGAAAAGTTTGCGGAAATATCAATGCCTTACTTCAAAAAGGCTATTAAAACAAAAGAATTGGATTGGATAAAAGTAGCGTCCATTCTCCAACAGAGAACAACGAAATTAACACAAATTCCCGAAAAGATAGAGTTTTTTGAAACACAGCCTGATTATGAAAAAGATTTGTTTGTAAATAAAAAGAGTAAGACAAATCTTGAAAATTCCGTGACAATGCTTAAAGAGGGTATATCTGCCCTGAATGACCTTGCCGAATGGAATCACGATACTATTCACGATTGTCTTATCGGACTTGCACAGAAACTTGAAGTCAAGAACGGTACTTTAATGTGGCCTATAAGAATAGCGGCTTCGGGTATGACGGTAACACCGGGCGGTGCTGTTGAAATTCTCGATATTCTCGGCAAAGAGGAATCTATGTCAAGATTGCAGAAAGGTCTTTCAAAATTGGTGTGATGATGGATATATACACAACGCTTGCGGAAATAAAGAAGAATGAAAAAAAGTACGGTGAATATCCTGAAACCGATAAAAATGCACTTTTGGATAAAATGAATACTTTTTGTAAAGTGTTCTTTGAGAAAGTCCCGAAAGAGTTTTTTCAGTCGGGCAACTACTTTTTCATAGACGTACTCCCGACTAACAGTGAAAATTTATTTGACTTGATGAAAGAATATATCGGCTATGATGTGGCGGAACATGATTTTCATGTACTCGATAAAGCGGAGTTTTACGAAAAAATATCCGATAATGACGATATTAAAAACAGCTTTGAAAGTCTTTTTGAAAGTGATTATATCGAGAGCTGCTATGTCGGAAATTCTTTTTACTGTATGACGAATACGAATATATTTTACGTTTTACTTGACGTTTACTGTATAAGATATAAAAATTATACATTGATGATTTCTTACGGAAATGACGAATAAAAGGAGAGAATAAAAAATGGCAGAAGAATTGAATTTAGCCGCCGGCAATTTCATCTATGATTTCATCACAGAGGATATTGCACAGGGCGGTAAATATGAGGGCAGAAAGGTTCATACCCGTTTTCCGCCCGAACCTAACGGCTATATGCACATAGGTCATGCAAAGGCGATTTGTGTTGATTTCGGCATGGCAGAGCGTTTTAACGGTATATGTAACTTGCGTATGGACGATACCAACCCCACAAAAGAAGATGTTGAATACGTTGACGCTATCAAGGAAGATATAGCATGGCTGGGCTTTCACTGGGACGACAGATTTTATTTTGCATCAGATTACTTTGAACAGATGTATGAATATGCAGTTGAGCTTATTAAAAAGGGCTTGGCTTATGTATGCGAACTCACTCCCGAAGAAATGAAAGCTAATCGTGGAGATTTGACACACCCTGCTGTCAGTCCGTACCGTGACAGACCGATTGAAGAAAGTCTTGACTTGTTCGAGAGAATGAAGAACGGTGAATTTGAGGACGGCAAAATGACACTTCGTGCAAAAATAGACCTCAACAGCGGGAATTTCAATATGCGTGATCCCGTTATATATAGAATAAACCGTATCAAACATCACAGAACAGGCGATAAATGGTGTATTTATCCCATGTATGACTTTGCACATCCTCTTGAAGATGCTATCGAGGGGATAACACATTCACTTTGTACGCTTGAATTTGAAGATCACAGACCGCTTTATGACTGGGTAATAAATAATACGTCAGTTCCCGCAATTCCAAGACAGATAGAGTTTGCACGTTTGGGAATAAATAATACAGTCATGAGTAAAAGAAAACTCCGTAAACTCGTTGAAGATAACTATGTCAACGGCTGGGACGATCCGAGAATGCCTACTCTTTGCGGATTGAGAAGGCGTGGTTATACACCTGCTTCGATACGCAATTTCTGTGAAAGGATAGGTGTTTCCAAAGTCAACAGCACTGTTGATTACGGTTTCCTTGAACACTGTCTGAGAGAGGACTTGAACGAAAAGGCACAGCGTATAATGGTAGTTTTAAATCCCGTAAAACTTGTCATCACGAACTATCCTGAAGGCATGACAGAGGAATTTGATGTTGAGAATAACCCGAATCGTGCAGAGGACGGTCACAGAACTATCACATTCAGCCGTGAATGTTATATAGAGGCAGATGACTTTATCGAGGAGAAAATAAAGGGTTATAACAGACTTTATCCGGGAAATGAAGTCAGATTGAAGTCTGCATATATCGTAAAATGCACAGGCTGTAAGAAAGATGAAAACGGAAAAGTTGTTGAAGTGTATGCGGAGTACGATCCCGAAACTCGTGGAGGAAACACTCCTGACGGCAGAAAAGTCAGAGGTACTATCCATTGGGTAGATGCTGAAAATTATGTCAATGCAGAGGTCAGATTGTATGATAATCTCTTTACAGATCCCGAACCCGATGTAGGCGATAAGAATTTTCTTGATTATATAAATCCCGAAAGTCTTGTTATTTTGAAAGACTGTAAAGCAGAAAAATTTGTTGAGGGAGCAAAAGTTCCGTCAAATTATCAGTTTATGAGATTGGGTTATTTCTGTCTTGACAAGGACAGCACACCGGAAAATCTTATCTTCAACAGAAGTGTATCACTTAAAGACGGCTTTAAAAAGAAATAATATAAAAAACGGAAGTCCGAAAAAAGTTTCGGATTTCCGTTTTTGCTTGTAAGATGGAGTTTTTTATTTCTGTGCAAGTATCATAGCAGAGATGGGGGGGAGTGTGACAGTTTTTCCGACGACGCCGCCGAGTGTTTCAAGACCTGCTTTTTTGCTGTCTGCAATGATGATCCATTTTTCATTGTCTGTATCAAGTTCAACAGTCTGTTCGGTATCATTTGCATTTGCCATAACGGCAATGCTTTTCCACTCTTTGTCAGGGGTAACGGTGTTTTCAAGAGTGTATGCTATAACACCCGACGGTGCATCGGCAAATTTTATAAGTTCGGCACATTTTTTGGTAGGCTCTCTGAAAGGTGCAAAATGCTTTCTGATCTCGATAAGTCCCTTGTAGTATGCAACAAGGTCTGCATAAGTGACGAGCCTGCTCCAGTCAAGCTGATTGATATTATCGGGGGACACATAGCTGTTTTCATCACCGAGTTTTGTACGGGCGAATTCCTCGCCTGCCTGCATGAACACGATGCCCTGAGATGTGAGGGTTAAAAGGGCAGAGAGCTTGTTCATGGCAACGAGAGTTTCATCTCTCTCGGTATATGACATATCGTTTTTCACTGAAAGCACAAGTTTATCATAAAGAGTGAAATTGTCATGTGCAGAGGTGTATGCTATTGCCTGTGAGGGCTGATTAAAGATTTTTTTCTTTGAAAGGCAGTTGGCAGTAATGCTGTCTTTGAGAGCTTTTATGCATTTACCGCTCTGTACAAAGCCCTGTTCATGAGCATTGAATACATGACCTTTGACGGCATCTCTGAAGTGGTCGTTGAAAGCACCCACACGGTCATCAAGTTTATGTATATTGCTTTTGATACAGGTATCCATGTCTGTACCGAGTTTATCGCCTGTCCACGGCTCGCCGTACATGATTATCTTTTTGCCGTTTTCAATATTTTCGTCAAGTGCCTTTCTGATGCCGTTGATGGTATCTACGTCATGCACACCCATCAGGTCAAACCTGAATCCGTCAATGTGATATTCCTTTGTCCAGTAGAGAATGGAATCTGTCATGAATTTCCTGTACATGAGATGTTCGCTTGCAGTTTCGTTTCCGCAGGCAGAGCCGTCACTCAAAGAGCCGTCCTCGTTGAGTCTGAAATAGTAGTCGGGAACGGTATTGTCAAACCAGCTTCCTTTTGCTGCAAACACATGGTTATATACAACGTCCATGATGACACCGATACCGGCTTTATGGAGAGCCATTATCATTTGTTTGAGTTCGTTTATCCTGACGCTGCCGTCAAAGGGATCGGTAGAGTATGAGCCTTCGGGAACATTGTAATTTTTGGGATCGTAGCCCCAGTTATACTGAGGTTTATCGAGATGTTCCTCATCAACGGTCGCATAGTCGTACATAGGCAGTATCTGTACATGGGTGACACCGAGTTTTTTGAGATAGTCAACGCAAGTCATGATCTTACCTTTGCTGTCGAGAGTAGTGCCTGTTTCGGTGAAGGCAAGGAATTTGCCTCTGTGTTCAGGCGAAACGCCTGACATGGCACTTATGGAAAAGTCTCTGACGTGTACTTCCCAGACTACAGCATCTGTGGGATCATCATAAAGAATATGCTTGTCATTTTCCCAGCCTTCGGGGTCTGTAGATTCAAGATCGACTACCATGCTTTTATTTCCGTTCAC
The DNA here is from genome assembly GCA_902800005.1 of uncultured Ruminococcus sp. Classification (GTDB taxonomy): domain Bacteria; phylum Bacillota; class Clostridia; order Oscillospirales; family Acutalibacteraceae; genus UBA1213. The sequence goes on from CADCCP010000048.1 coordinate 9,504, forward strand.
GCCTGCGGCTTTAGCATATATATCGGCGGTTTCCCTTGAAACACCGTCAACTGTGACAAGATAGGTGTAATAAGTATTTTTAAGGTCGCCGTCAAGGGTAAGAGTCCATGTTCCTTTGTCAGCCTTTGTCATGGAATAAGATGAAGTGCATTTTTCGGAATTGCCCGCTGCATATAATTTAAGTTCGACAGATGAAGCAGACGGTGCCCACACTTTGAAAGAAGTGGCATTTTTGGAGTAAACAGCACCCAAGTCATTTCCGAAATAAGCCTGTTCGTCAAGGGGATGAGAAAATTTTTTACCAGACATCGTTACAAAAACCTCCGAAATTCAAATATATATACCTTATTTTATCATATTTCTATATAAAATTACAATGGTTTTTGAAAAAAATTATAAAAAAAGCGGTGTACCGATAAGGTACACCGCTGATATTCAGCTTTTATAAAAACTTACTGTGCAATAGCCTTTTAAGTAATCGCAAACGGGACCTTCAGAGACCGTTTTGTTGGGGCGACAAGCTTTCATTTTGCTTTCGATCTTTTCTTTGGAAGTTTCATTTGTTTTGTAGAGAATGATAGATCTTTTAGAGGTCGCTTTACTGAAAGCCGCTTTTATATCGCTGTCAGTCTTGCAGAGATAAACAGACTTGCCTGTATCGTTTGCAATGGTCTTTGCCAATGCAGTTTCGATATATTCGACAGGCTGAGGTGCTGTGCAGTTCTCGGAGACTTTGCTGTATGTGTGGTCTGCATTTATCACGCTGTCCGGTACAAGCAGATAATTATAGATCATATGACTTCCCACGGGATCGTCCCATGTGACATCTACGTTATACCATTCACCGTTTACCTCGATATGATTCCATTCATGAGCTTCCGTACTTCCTGAAGCATTGGTGGCAGTACCCGTAACGATCTTTACTTCAAAGCCTGCAGTGTTGGCAAGCAGACGGAACAGCTTTGCATATCCCACACACAAGGCTTTTCTGTGGTCGTATGCACCTTCGGCAGTGCTGTCCCACTCAGGCGGAATGTCATCATAATAGTGTTCCATGTCATACTCGATGTTATTTACGATCCAGTCATGTATGGCGATAACTTTTTCAAAGTCATTCATGTTGTCATTGAGAATGCTCGGCAGAACTGCATCTGTGATCTCTTCTGCTTTGGGCTTCTTAACGGTCAGACTCATAACTTTAGGAACAACTGTTCCCAGTTCGTCTTTGGCATTGACACGGATCTCATAAGTGCCGAGCTGTGATGGAGTGAATGTACAGCTTATAGAGGTGGAATAGCCTTTGATTGTTTTCCAGTTTGTATCTGTGACGAGTTTGTACTGATAAGCGTATTTGATCGTACCCTTACCGCCCGCTGAACGTCCGTAAATTGTGATGAAAGTTCCTCTTTCAATCAATGTCTTATTGAGTTTGGAAAGGTTTGAAAGCTCGTTTACTTTGATTATATGATATTTAAGATCCTGTGAACCGTTGCTGTCCTTTGCGATAGAAACGACTTTGTACTCGCCGAATTCTTCCAATTTAACGCTTGCAGTATTCGTTGTGGAGAAGTCGCTTATTACGGTCATATCCTTCAGTGCGATGTCACCGCTTTCACCGACCTTGCCATAAAGGAATTTATACTGATATTCACCTGAGCCGCCCTGTCCCTGACACTTGATAGTCAAAGCGTTGCCTATCTTGATATTATAGCTGTTGACACTTGATGTGCTCGTGACAGGAGTGCCGACCTTTACATCTATATTCTTATCAACAGTTTTTCCGTAAGAATCCGTTACCCTGATGAGAATATTATATATGCTCTCGGTATTCGGCTTTATCACAGCGGTTTTCTCATCGTTTTCTAAAGCCATCTTTACACTGTATTTTTCGTCTGTGGGCTTTTTATAGAAGAATTTGTATGTGTATTCACCGCTGCCGCCGTGAGCCGCACCATGCATGACGAGTTCCTGTCCCTTTGAGATGACTTCGGATTCCACATACGAATCGTTTACAAGTGTATTCCTGACTTTCACTTCAAACAGCTTTTCATCTGCAAAAGCACCGTTTGAATCCTGTACGGTTATCCTGAGAATGTATTCTCCTTCATCTCTGATACTGAATACCTCTTCACTGTCATAACTGTAATTTCTGATAAGTCTGAAACTGTCCTCATCCTTATGCCTGTATGTGAAGGCGTAGCTGTAAACACCGCTTCCGCCTCTTGCAGAGCCGTACATGTAGATCGGTTCACCGCATGACACGGTAGTTTTTTCAACAGTGGATGTATTCATCAAGCTGTTTATGACCTCTACATCAAAGTATTTTGTTTCAATTATGCCCGTACTGTCTTTTGCTTTGATGCATATATTATAAGTCGTTTCCTTTATAGGCTTGAAGGACTTCTGTACTTCGGTGCTGAAACCGAATCCGCCCCATTTTGTAGCATCAGCCTGCTTGAAGTAGTAAGCATATTGACAATCACCAATATTACCTGTTGCCGAGCCATACATGATGACTTCCTGACCAAGAGAAACACTTTTTGCACTGACAGTTGACATATTGACAAATTTGTTTTCTACTTCAACAGTGAATATCTCGCTGTCGGCAGTAATGCCGTTGCTGTCCTTTACACGCACCATTATATCATATGTTGCGGGACTTTCGGGAATGAAGTTTACG
>CADCCP010000049.1 GCA_902800005.1 uncultured Ruminococcus sp.
TACCAAACATGAGTAGATTTATATCAAAAATGGACACGTTGAATAAGGAATGAAACATAAAAGTTGTTTTTATAACTTTTTATAAGTTTTTAGTAACGGCTTGAAAATGGTAAGAGATATTACACTCGGTCAGTATATGCCGGGAAAATCAGCGATACACCGTTTGGATGCCCGTTCAAAGATACTTTTGCTGATAGCGTATATTGTATTTATATTCGTTGCAAAGAATTATATGGCACTCATGCTCATCACAATGGCATCACTTTTAGTTGTCTTGCTGACAAAAGTCAAGTTTTCCATGTATCTCAAAAGCATGAAAGTCATATTGTTTGTAGTTGTGCTGACGGGCGTATTGAATCTGTTTTACGGTACGGGAAATTTGCTTTGGGAGTGGGGCTGGATACACATAACAGACGGCGGTATCAACAATGCGATATTTGTAATAATAAGGATTGCAACGCTTGTGCTGATAAGCTCGATACTGACATTCACAACTTCACCGTCAGACCTGACGGATGCATTGGAAAGGCTTATGAAACCTCTGACAATATTTCATGTCAAGGTGCATGAGATAGCCATGATGATGACGATAGCATTGAGATTCATACCTGTGCTTTTGGAGGAAACGGACAAGATCATGAATGCACAGAAAGCAAGGGGTGCAGACATGGAAAGCGGCGGCATTATCAAGAGAATAAAGGCATTGATACCTGTCTTGATACCGCTGTTTGTATCGTCGTTCAGGCGTGCGAATGATTTGGCGATGGCTATGGAATGTCGTTGTTACAACGGCGGTAAAGGCAGGACTCGTATGAAACAACTGCACTTTACAAAATTAGACTTAATGGGATTGATGTTTTCGGCAGTTGTATTTGCAGGAGTAGTTTTATGTAATATTTATTTCGGTGCGGTGGTCAAATGAGAAATATACTTGTTACACTGAAATATGACGGGAAGTATTATCACGGCTGGCAGATACAGAAAAATGCCGTGACGGTGCAGGAAACTTTTCAAAACGGACTTAAAAGTACATTGGGTGATTTGCCCGATATAAAGGGGTGCAGTCGTACAGATTCGGGTGTTCATGCAAATATGTACTGTTTGAATTTTCACACGGAACATAAAATCCCATGTGAAAGGCTGATATATGCACTGAACAGCCGATTGCCTAAAAGCATGGCGGTCATAAATGCAGAGGAAGTTGCAGACGACTTTCATGCAAGATATTCCTGTAAAGGCAAGGAGTACATATATAAAATTTGGAATAACAGGATAAGAGAGCCGTTTCTGGACGGTTATGCTTTTCATTATTGGTACGGATTGGACATTGACAAGATGAATGAAGCGTGTCAATATTTCATGGGAAGGCATGATTTCACATCATTTTGTACAGTTGATAATCACAGACCGAAAGGAGATTTTCACCGTACAATTACAGATCTGCACGTTGATAAAAACGGCGATTTAGTGACGGTGACGGTAAGTGCAGACGGCTTTTTATATAACATGGTGAGGATAATAGTCGGTACATTGATAGGCGTGTCTGAGGGAAAATTCAAGCCATCGGATATGGAATATATAATAAGATCATGTGACCGAACAAAAGCGGGCGTTACGGCACAGCCCGAAGGCTTGTATTTGAATAAAGTCATTTATTGAGTTTGGAGTTTTTTAAATTAGGAATGAGAAATGAGGAGTGATAAATATTTCACATTCCTAATTCCTAATTTATCATTTGAGTAACTCTACTCTGTTTAAAAGAAAGGGGATCTTTAAAAATGAAATTGGCACTTGCAGCAGATCACGGAGCTTTTGAACTGAAAGAAAGCATTAAAAAACATCTTGATGAAAAGGGTATTGAATACCATGATTTCGGGTGTTACTCAAAGGAATCTGTGGATTATCCGAGATATGCGTACTATGCGGCATCGGCAGTTGCAAAGGGAGAGTATGATTTTGGTGTGATATGCTGTACAACGGGACTTGGCGTATCAATGGCGGCGAACAAGGTGAAAGGTATCCGTGCGGCAGTTTGCACGAATGAAATGCTTGCAGAGGTGACACGCCGTCACAATAATGCAAACGTCATTTGCATGGGGCAGAATGTAGTCACAAAAGAGCTTGCCGACAAGATGGTAGATATTTTCATCTCAACGGAGTTTGAGGGCGGCAGGCATGAACGCAGAGTAAATCTTCTCACGGACATTGAAAATGGTGTAGATTTGGGCTGAAAGCAATATTCAATGGGAAGGGCTAAAATGATAAAACAAAGACTAAAAGCTGTTTTTCGATCAAAGTCAGTAATTGCATTGAGTATTATCCTACACTCCGATTTTGGATAGATGTATGTTGGTTTTGTATGTTTACGAAATTTTGATTGACATTATATTGTTTTCTCTTGCGAGAAAATGTTACAAAACGGTCAGCCAAGATGAAAAAAGCGGATAAAATCATTCTTCCAATGGTCAGTGCATAGAAAAAAAACAGGACGGAAAAAATCCGCCCTGCTTTTTTAATTACGCATTATGCATTGTGCATTGTTCAGCAACCGCAGCCGCAGTTGTTGTCACAGCCACAGCCATTGTTGCCACAGCCGCAGCCGTTGTTGCCGCCACAGCCACCGCAGCAGCAAAGGATTATAATAAGGAAGATTACCCAGCCGCAGCCGCCGTTTCCGCCAAAAAATCCGTTATTACACATGATTGATTTCCTCCTTTGATTGATTATACTACATAATACTCTTTTGAGGAAAAAGTGTTACAGGATTTTCGGTAAAAAATGCTTGCAGTCTTTTGAACTGCAAGCGAAATTTTTTTATGAGTAGTCAACAACATCTATCCAGCTTCTGAGGAAGTCCTCTTCACCTTCAATTCTCTTGACGAGCTGAGAGGCGGCAACGATAGGCAGCCACTGTTGAATGTACTGTTTAGCGGTATCGGTCTTTTTGCAGAATATGTCAAGGTACATATCGGCAAGATTTTTGTATCTGAGGGCAAAAATGAGATAAGTTCTTGCGGCATCGGCAGCGGCATTTCCCTGAGTAGCGTGTGACCAGTCTATGATATGGGGATTTCCGTCGGGATCAATAATGATATTGCTGGGGTTGAAGTCACCGTGACAAACTTTATCATGCTTGGGCATACTCTCCAAACGGGTATGAAGTTCATATCTTGTAGTTGCGTCAACAGTTGTAAGACTTGAAATTTTCCTGTTCATTTTGTCCTTGAGCTTGTTGAGCAGGGGAGCTTTTTTGTTGTGAACCTGTATTTGAAGGTCAACAAAATCATTCATATATTTTTCGATATTGTCGGGATCGGCAAGCATTATTTCGGCAAGCGTCTTTCCCTCAACGTATTCCATAGTGATAGCCCACTGACCGTTGATAACTGAAACAGCTTTGAGTGCAGGTATCGGTAAGCCTGTTTCTTCTACTCTCGATTGATTGAGGGCTTCATTGAGTATATCGGACTTCGGGAACTTCTTTGAAAACAGCTTGACAGCGTTTTCACCGTCACGGTATATGATCTTTTCTTTTCTTTCAGAAATAACTTCCATTTAAATTCTCCTTTCGGTCATCATGTTTTTATACAAAAATCATTATACTACACTTTTTGAATAAAGTATAGATGTATTTTGCAGTAATTTTTATGCAGTTTTTTAAGTAAAATAGACAAACTTAATAATTTTTGCATATTTTATTATAAAAAATTGATAGTCTTTTCAAAAGTCTATTGATATTGTGTGCATCTGTGTGCTATAATACGGAGGTACAAATTTTTTTTATAAAAGGATGATAGAAGTTGCTTAAACTGGAAAATATTTCATGGAGTACCCCTGACGGTACGCCTGTATTGAAAGATTTGAATTTAGAAGTGCCTGACGGAAAGTCAGTGGTGCTGACAGGTCCGAACGGCGGCGGAAAAACTACGCTTGCAAAGATAATTGCAGGCATTTACAAACAGGACAACGGTAAGATTTATTTTGACGGCAGGGATATTACAGAAGTTGACATAACGGAACGTGCAAAAATGGGAATAAGCTTTGCATTTCAGCAGCCCGTCAGATTCAAGGGGATAACCGTTCAGAAACTTCTCGAACTTGCGGCAGGAAAGAAGCTTGAAAGAGATGTCACTTGTGATATTTTGAGTAAAGTAGGCTTGTGTGCAGGGGAGTATGTCAACAGGGAGGTAAATGCAACGCTTTCGGGCGGTGAGATAAAGAGGATAGAAATTGCAACGGTGCTTGCAAGAAATTCAAAGCTGACTGTGTTTGACGAACCGGAAGCAGGCATTGATCTGTGGAGTTTTACCAATCTTATACATACATTTGAAGAAATGCGTAAGAGCATGGACGGCACTATCATCATCATATCTCATCAGGAGAGAATACTGAAAATTGCAGATGAAATTGCCATAGTAGCTGACGGCAGGATAAAGATGTCCGGAGCGGCAGATGATATGATGAAGAGCCTTGCGGAAAACAAGAGTATAATAGGCAGATGTTCAAAACAGGAGGCATTGTTTTAATGAAAGAGATAACAAAAGACCTTTTGAGAGAGATCTCCGAATGGAACGGTGAGTTCAAAGGGGCATACAACATAAGGGAAGACGGAGCTTGCGTTGGACGTGTTTCAAGCAAGAATATAAGAATAGAAAGCAAGAAAGATCAACCCGGTCTTGAAATATTCATAGCGGCAAATACAAAAGGTGAAACTGTTTCGATACCGGCGTGTGTAACACACGGTGATGTGGATGACTTGGTTTATAATGATTTTTATGTGGGTGAAAATGCCGATGTCGTTATCGTTGCAGGCTGCGGCATACATACCGAAACAGGTGAACCTGCCCGTCACAACGGTATACACAGATTTATTTTGGGCAAAAATTCAAAAGTCAAATATCTTGAAAAGCATATCGGCACAGGTCACGGAACGGGCTTGAAGTCCATTGATCCCGTGACGGAAGCGGAACTCGATGAAAATTCTGTTTTGGAGATGGATACTGCACAGATAGGCGGCGTTGACAGGACTTTGAGAAAAACCGCTGCAAAATTGGGTGCAGGTGCAAAACTGCTTATCCGTGAAAGGATACTCACAGAAAAAGATCAGACTGCTAAAACAGAGTTTTGTGTGGAACTCAACGGCAAGGATTCAGGTGTTGACCTGATCTCAAGGTCGGTCGCAAGGGATAATTCACATCAGGGTTATCACTCCGTTATCATAGGCAATGCTCCATGTACTGGACATTCGGAATGTGATGCGATCATATCGGAGAACGGCAAAGTAGATGCTGCTCCCGAACTTCATGCACATGACACTGATGCGGCACTTATACATGAGGCGGCTATCGGTAAAATTGCGGGTGAACAGATTCTAAAACTGCGTACACTCGGCATGACGGAGCAGGAAGCTGAGGCGACTATTATAGACGGTTTTTTAAGCTGATGAAAAAGATATTTTTTGTAATTGGCTTGAATGTGAGTGCAAAAGAAGTTAAAAATATGTGTGTTTACGGGGATTCCATACCGGAGGGATACGGACTTGAAAATCAGGCTGACAATTTTGTAAACATACTTGCAAAGGAGTATGGTCTTGAAGCAGACAAGAGTTTGTTCAATTATTCCGTATCGGGTGGTGAAAGTTTCGGATTGATAGAACAGCTTCATGATACAGATGACGGGATATTAAGAAATGCTGATACTGTCATAATATCCATAGGTGGAAATGATATAATGGAAACCTATGGGGAAAGACTTATGTATTTCGCTAACACTTACAAGAAAGATCTGTATAGAGCCGGCATAAAGTTTCAAGAATACAATCCTGTAAGTATTTTAAGTCAGTTGAGTACAGCGTTTTTTGATGCAAAAAAGTCGGAAGCCATTATGAATGTGTTTGAAAGTGCCTCTGATGAGTACACATTGGGATATTATAAAAAAATAGTTTCCATGTATGAGGACAACGTGAAAGAAGCAATAGCTTATATAAGAGATGTCGGTTCGGAAGCGGATATATACTTGTTTGCACTGTATGATCCGATGAGTGTCTTTCCGATAGATATGCCGTTTTTCAACAGCCTTCATGAGAATATCGGCGTTATGCATGAATATGTACTGAATTTGGCGGAAGAAAATGAAAAGGTTTATGCCGTAGACGTTTACAGCCACTTCGACGGGCATTATCTTGAATGGACGAATATATTGAAATTTGACATACACCCGAATAAAGCAGGGCATTGGCAGTTGTACAGCATAACGAATAATGCTATAAAAGATGCTGCAAATGAAACAAAGGAAAGTTTTGCCGAGAGTTCAACAGATATTTTTGAAAGTTCCTTTGAAGTTGAGATACACGAAAATAAAGACTATATCGTGTGGATAATAATAGGCGGTATGGTGCTTGCTGCGGCAGTTGGAGCGTTGATAATAGCGTTGCTGAAAAATTCGGATAAATAATTTTGTTTTTTCATACAAATACTACTTGTCAAAGGGTGTGTTTGTATGAAAAAATTTTTTAGGTGCAATATATTTCTGATGTCAGTCGGGGGAATGTTGTACGGCATATTGGAAATACTTTGGAGAAGATATACACATTGGTCAATGGTGCTTACAGGCGGAACGTGTTTTGCGATACTTTATGAGCTGTTCAAGAAAATAGCTATGTGGTCATTATGGCTGAAATGCGTGACGGGCAGTGCCGTCATTACGTTTATCGAGCTGATAGCAGGGTATATCTTCAATATAAAGATGAAGCTGAAAGTATGGGACTATTCTCGTCAGCCACTGAACTTTCACGGACAGATATGCCCGTTGTACAGTGTATTGTGGGCGGTGCTGACACTTCCTATACTTGCATTGTGCGGACTGATAAGCAGAAAACTGGAACTCTGAACAAATGAGAAATGAGGAGTGAGGAATGAGAAATTAATTTCTCATTTCTGATTTAATAATTTGCAAAAAGTACTTGAAGATTTGGAAAAAAAATGATATAATCCTATGTATGTTGCCTTTGGATATGGAAATAATATTACAGGGGCGAAAAAATGGGTAAAAAAATCGATATGAATACGGCACAAGAGCCTGAGAGTGAAGAAGTCACCGAGGAAAAGGCTTGTGAAAGACAGAGCATCATTGAAACGGGTTCGATCATATCGGACAATGGGGAATATGTGGTGCAGTGCATGACAATAATAGGTCAGATAGAGGGACACTATATTTTGTCACCGCAGAATAAAACGACCAAGTATGAGCATATAATTCCACAGTTGGTAGCAGTTGAGCAGGATGACAGAATAGACGGCTTACTGATGATCCTGAATACAGTGGGCGGAGATGTGGAAGCAGGTCTTGCAATAGCAGAACTGATGGCAGGCATGAAAAAGCCTGTTGTATCGCTTGTGCTGGGCGGAGGTCATTCCATCGGAGTACCGATAGCAGTGGCTGCCAAGAAGTCATTTATTGCCAAGTCTGCTACCATGACGATACATCCCGTCAGAATGAATGGGCTTATGTTAGGAGTGCCGCAGGCATTCGAGTATTTTCAGCGTATGCAGCAGAGGATAACGACATTCGTTACGGAACATTCTGACATAGCCGCAGAAAGATATAATCAGCTTGCTATGAATACGAATGAACTTGTGATGGATATAGGAACGATACTTGACGGACAGGATGCTGTTGATGAAGGTCTTATTGACAGTATAGGCGATCTGAATGATGCGGTGAGTGCATTGTACAGGATGATAGACAGGAAGAAAAAACGCAGGAATAAAAAATCTTAAAACGGCAGAATATCCTTCTGCCGAAGAAAACAGGGGGTACATAGATGAACGTATTTGAGGCAATCTTTCAGGGAATAGTGCAGGGCTTGACAGAATTTTTGCCGGTATCGAGCAGCGGACATCTGACGATCTGTCAGCATATATTGGGAATGAGTGAAGACAATCTTTTCTTCTCGGTCATGCTGCATATAGGCACTCTTGCAGCAGTTATCGCCGTATATGTCAGACTCGTGGGAAGACTTTTTAAGGCACTTGTCAGAGTATGCAAGAAGATCTTCAGCGGAAAGTTCAAGATAAAAGAACTTGACGGTGAAGAAAACCTTGCATTTATGATAATTATAGGATTGCTGCCGTTATTTGTGATGTTCCTGCCGATAGGCAACGGAATGAAGCTGAAAGACCTTGCAGACGTTTTTGCAAAGGACGGTTATTTTATCGTAGTAGGATTGTCGCTGTTGGCAACAAGTGCCTTGCTTTACATAGGCAACAAACAAAGCAAAAAAATTGCTGATGCCAATAAAAAAGGAAGAAAACGCTATAAACTGCCCGATGCATTGACAGTCGGCTTTACACAGTGCCTTGCAGCACTGTTTCCGGGGCTTTCACGTTCAGGCTCAACTCTTGCTGCAAGTCAGCTTCGTGGCATGGATAAAAAAGTGGCTTTGGACTACTCATTTTTACTTGGTACGCCTGCGATCGTTGCAGCGGCACTTCTGGAAGGCAAGGATGCACTTTTCCCGAAAGACGGTCAGGCTGTAACAGTAGAATATTTCCCTGTTATCATAGGAATGCTGTTTGCGGCGGTAGTGGGATTTATTGCGATAAAGCTGTTCAAATGGCTGCTGGCGACCGACAAGATGTATGTATTTATCGCATACACGGCGATAGTTGGTGCAATAGTGCTTGTCATAAGCATCATAGAGCTGGCAACAGGTGAGAATATGTTTACACACAATACCCTTGTATTTTAAAAAAACATCGGGCAGCATTGAAAAGGTGTTGCCCGATTTGCTTGATTGACGAAAACAGAGGTGAGAAATTTTTGGCAGAGCAACAAAAAAACAAATCTTCGGGAAATCAGAAAACAAAAAAAGCCCCTCCCGCAAAAAATCCTGTTGCAAAGAAACCAAAGCCTGATGCCAAAAAGCAGGCTGAAATAAAAAAATACATACAGCGGAAAAAAAGAAAAAGAATGATAGCCCTGTATATCATATCACTGTTTTGCATTTTGTTTTACTTGGTGCCGGGCGAAAAAGCGTGGCTTTTGCTGCATGAATATTATTGGGGATTGTTCGGCTTCTTGGGAATATTCGTGCCGATACTGAATATATACTCCGCAAGACAGATGAGAAAGAAAAAAATTGTATATCGCCTTGTGTTCCAGATAATACTGTTTTCATTTACGCTTTTGATGTTCGGTGCAACTGTTTTTTCATTCGGTTCAAGCGGGATAGAACTGAGTGACTATATCACAGAATTGGTGGAGTGCTTCGGCAAGGGCGGCAAGCATATCGGAACGGGTATCGCAGGCGGACTGTTCGGTATACCGATCGCAAAGATATTCGGTGCAACGGGCGGCGGTATCATATCGCTGTTCATATTCATAGTATCATTCTACAACTGTCTGAAAGTGCTGTTTGCGGACATGGTCGAAAGATTAAAGCAGCCTTTGACCCAAAAATTGACGGAGACCTTTGAAATGAGGGGACTCGTCAGGGAAGAAGAACAAAAATTGAAAGCCGAACAGCGTAAAAAAGCCGTAGAGGACTTTGAACGCAGGAAGGCTGAGAGGAAAGCTGCATTCGAGAAAAATAATATTATCGTTCCTGAAGAAACTGACAAGCATGAAGAAAAAGACAGCCTGTTTGTCAGATTGAAGCAGATACCTATTTATCGTCCCGAATTTATTAAGCCCAAGAAAAAGAAGAAGTCTGTTGCGGACAAGTTAAATGAAGTCATGGCATCGGGTGAACAGGAAGATAATGAAGATCAGCAGACAGCTCCGGATGAAGAAGTGGTATTTACGGAATTTCCAAAACAAGACGAGCCTGAAAAGGTACAGCCCGAAAAAATTGAAAATACTGAAGAAGATAAGGCATTGCCGCTGAATATGGATTATGTCGGTGGGGATGTTGCCGAATTCCCTGAAAACGCAGATAAAGCGGTTGAACCTCCAAAAATAAAAGAGGAAGAAAAGCCTGCCGAATTATCGAAAAAACCGGAAAAGAAAAAGAGAAAAGAAAAGATAATCATAACTGTTGATGACATCAAAAGGCATATAACTACAGGTGAGCAACTCAGCTTTATGAGGAATAATTATCTTTTGCCGCCGTTCACCCTGCTTGAGCCGCCTGAAAAGGAAAATGAAGAGAATGTGTCCAAAGAGCTTCAGGCAAGTGCCGACAAACTTATTGAAACACTTAAAAGTTTCGGTGTTCAGGCAAATGTCACTCATGTAAGTCGTGGACCTTCCGTTACACGATATGAATTGCAGCCGGCTGCCGGTGTAAAAATAAGCAAGATAACCAATCTTGCCGATGACATTGCCATGAATCTGGCAGCAACAAGTGTCAGGATAGAAGCACCTATTCCGGGCAAGTCTGCTGTCGGCATAGAAGTTCCCAATAAAAATGTCAGCATTGTCAAGATGCGTTCACTGGTAGAATCAAGGGAATTTCAGAATGCAAAAAGCAGATTGACCGTTGTATTGGGTGTGGACATCACGGGAAAGATCACTTTGGCAGACCTGAGCAAAATGCCGCATCTGCTGATAGCGGGTGCAACGGGTTCGGGTAAATCGGTATGTGTTAATTCCATGCTTGTCAGCCTCTTATACAAGGCAAGTCCCGATGAAGTCAAACTCATGCTCATTGATCCGAAAGTTGTGGAATTGGGCGTTTACAACGGTATACCTCATTTGCTTGTACCGGTCGTGACCGATCCCAGAAAGGCCGCAGGTGCATTGAATTGGGCAGTCAATGAAATGTTGGAGAGGTACAAGACTTTTGCGGAACACAATGTCCGTGATATGCACAGCTACAACAGGCTTGTTGACAGACAGAATGCGGAAATTGACGATACCGACACCATAGATGAGCAGCCTGAACGCACATTTGAAGAGGATGAAATGCTGGCACAGGCTAAGGCGGAAATAGTCAATGAAGAACCCAAAATAAAAGAAGTGCATAAGCTTGAAAAAATGTGTCAGATCGTCATAGTCATAGATGAATTGGCAGACTTGATGATGGCAGCACCGAATGAAGTTGAGGAATCTATATGCCGTCTTGCACAGATGGCGAGAGCGGCAGGTATGCATCTTGTCATTGCAACTCAAAGACCGTCCGTTGATGTAATCACGGGACTTATCAAGGCAAACGTGCCGAGCCGTATCGCATTTGCGGTGAAGTCGCAGATAGACTCAAGAACGATACTTGATTCAGGCGGTGCAGAGAAGCTGCTTGGCAAAGGCGATATGCTTTTCTCTCCCATAGGTACGACAAAACCTATACGAGTTCAGGGCGGATTTGTAGATGATGATGAAGTCGAGAAGATCGTGAATTTTGTCAAAACAAATAAGGTAGTCGAATATGATAAGGACGTTATTGAGGAAATAGAGAAAAATGCCGTTCCGGACGGAAAGACAAAGGACAGTGAAGGTACTGAAGGTGAAGTCGATCCCATGATGGAACAGGCAATACAATGTGTTGTTGAAGCAGGACAGGCTTCGACCTCTCTTCTTCAAAGGCGTTTGAGAGTGGGCTATGCAAGGGCAGGCAGACTTGTGGATGACATGGAAAAAATGGGCATAGTAGGACCTCATCAGGGTGCAAAACCCCGTGATGTTTTGATGACACGCCAACAGTTGCTTGAAAGGCAGCTTGCAAATACACAATAAACAATCAACAATGTTTAATCATTGTTATTATATTTTTGGAGGCTTTAAAATGAAAAGAGAAGGACAGATCAAAGTTGATTCGGAGAATTTATTCCCGATCATCAAGAAGTGGCTTTATTCCGACAAGGATATATTTGTCAGAGAAGTCATTGCAAATGCTTGTGACGCTATAAAGAAGTATCAGAGCATTTGCCTTATGGGAGATGCCGAAGATGACGGCATTAAACCCAGAATAGATGTTGTTCTTGACAAAGAGAACAAGACCTTGACATTTTCCGATAACGGTATCGGCATGACAGACGATGAAGTGGAAAAGTATATCACACAGATAGCTTTTTCGGGTGCACAGGAGTTTTTGGAAAAGTACAAGGACAAAACAGACGGTGACGGCGGTATTATCGGACATTTCGGATTGGGATTCTATTCTGCATACATGGTATCAGATACTGTTGAGATACAGACTCTTTCATATCAGAAGGATGCACAGCCTGTACACTGGGTAAGTGACGGCAGCAGCACTTATGAAATATCTGACGGCGACCGTACTTCAAAGGGTACAAGTGTCATAATGCACATTTCCGAAGACGGCAAGGAATTTCTTGATGCCGTGAAAATAAGGGAAGTTCTGAGAAAATACTGCAAATTCATGCCTTATGAGATATATTTTTCGGTTGCGGGCGTGGAACTCAAAGAGGAAGAGAAACCTGTCAACAATACATCACCTTTGTGGCAGAAAGCCCCGAAGGACTGCACGACAGAGGAATATGAGGACTTCTATCGTGACACATTCATGGATATGAATTTGCCTTTATTCTGGATACACCTGAATGTAGACTATCCGTTCAGGCTTAAAGGTATATTGTATTTCCCGAAGCAGACCGATAAATTGCAGGTCATGCCTGGAGAGATAAAGCTGTTTTCCAATCAGGTGTATATTGCCGATAACATAAAGGAAGTCGTACCTGAATTTCTCATGCTTTTGAAAGGCGTTATAGATTGCCCGGATCTTCCGTTGAACGTGTCAAGGTCATTCCTTCAGAATGACGGTGAGGTCGCCAAAATTTCAAGGCATATCACCAAAAAAGTTGCAGATAAATTGACATCTGTATTCAAGAATGAAAGAAAAGATTATGAAAGCTACTGGGACGATATTTCACCGTTCATCAAGTTCGGTTGTATCAAAGATGAAAAGTTCTATGAGAGAGTAAAGGATATAATACTTTACAAGAGCATAAACGGCGATTACAAGACCTTTGCGGAACTGCCAAAACAGGGCAACAAAGTTTACTATGTATCAGGCATGGATGAACAGTCGCAGTATGTGAAGATGTTCAAAGACAACGGACTTGATGCCGTCATTCTTGAGCATAATATAGACACGCATTTTGTATCGTTCCTTGAATACAAGGAAACGGACACGAAATTTGTCAGAATAGATTCCGAAGTCGGCGAGGCTTTGAAATCGGAAGGTTCTGATGTCATGAATGAAGAGATAGTGAATATCTTCAAGAATGCACTCGGCATGGAAAAGCTGACAGTAACGGCACAGGCTTTGAAAACATCAGATACACCCGCTATCATCACGATAAACGAATATGAAAGACGTATGAGTGATATAAACAAAATATACGGCAATATGTTCGGCAATGCAGGTCCTGCTTCACAGACACTTATCGTCAACACAGATAACAGTGTAGTAAAGAAATTACCTGTCCTTGACAGCGAAAAAAAGACACTTCTCTGTAAGCATATCTATGATCTTGCTCTGATAAGTCAGCGTAAACTGACGGCAGAGGAGCTTGACGGCTTCATTTCAAGAAGTGTTGAAGTTTTGGGATTTATAGGCTGATAAAAAATGAGGAGTGGAAATACCGGTTTCCACTCCTTATTTTTATTGAACATCGGAGTATTTTTCGATAAGCTCCTGCATGAGTTCATAAATTTGTTCGGAAGAGTTTCCGCAGGAGGATCGATCTATACATTCACGCATATGCTGAAGTTTTTCAGGGTGTGACATAAGGTCATTTATTGTTTGGGTACACTGGTTTGTCTTTTCAAGACGAACAGCCATACCGCTTCTGATGAGATAGTCGGCATTCTGTTCTTCCTGACCGGGAATGGCTTTGAAGATTCCCATAGGTAAGCCTGTGGCAATGGACTCACTGACAGTCAGACCACCGGGTTTTGTTACGATCAGGTCGGCTATCTGCATATATTTTTCGACTTCATTTGTGTAATAAAGGAGTTTAGTCGGTTTAAAAGGCTTTTTATGACGGGAAAGTTTCATGCTTGACTTGTCAGGTCTCTGAAGGTCAAATTCAAATAAAGTGTTGTTCAAAGTGAGCTTGCTGAGGTATTTAACAAATGTTTCATAGAGTTTTTCATTTTTGCCCTTTATTGCAACGATCTGGAAATCACATTCGGACTTTACTATTTTATGATATATTTTCAATACATCAGTCACGCCGAAACTTCCTGCCATGAGAAGCAAAGTGGGTACATCGGGATTAAGTCCTTCACTTTCCATTGCTTCACGGCGGTCGATCTTCTTGAAGAATTCCTGTTTGACGGGAATACCGTAGGGAAGTATCTTTGCATTGCCAACGCCTCTGAGCATGAGCTGACCTATCATTTCTGTGCATGAAACGATATAGGCATCCACACCTTCATTAACATAGGTCTGGTGAGCGGCAAAATCCGTCAGAATACTGATAATGGGGATATGCATATTTTCCTTGTTCTTGAGGACAGAAGCCATTTCAGTGCCGACAGGGTGTGTAGTTACGATAATGTCGGGAGAAAAGTCATCTATAAGGGGAATGAATTTTTTTCTGTACTGCTTCACGGCGATCTCAAAAGGCTTGTTCATGGGAGAATCCTTATCAATGGTCTTATAGAACGTACCGTACATTTTAGGAGTTTTTGTTGCCATGTATACGTAGCCCTCTGTAACCGCTTTGTTAAGTATCGGGCTGGCATATTCGATAGTATCCTCTATTCTTACGATGGAGTCGGGTTCTTTTTGCATGATATACTCTTTGAGGGCATTGGCAGCTCTCATATGACCGCCACCCGTTGTGGCGGAAAAAATCAGCACTTTCATTAAAAAATCTTCCTTTCAAAAATATTCACTAATAATATGATAACATATTCTTCCTGTAAATTCAATTAAAAATATAATTTTTGAGGGAGTTGAAAGAAAGAAAAAATTGTTGTATAATATCTGAGTAAAAAGAAAAAGAAACGGACTTGATGTTTTTATGAAGTTAAAGGAATTGAAGATAGGACAGTCGGCTGTGATAACTGAGGTCGGCGGAGAGGGAAGTTTAAGACAGCATTTACTTGATATGGGAGTCATACCCGACACGGAAGTGACTATGGTAAAATATGCTCCGATGGGCGATCCGGTACAGATACGCATACACGGATATGAATTGACATTGAGACTTGCAGATGCGGAAAATATCAAAATATCCGAAACTGTCGGCAAAAAAGAGAAGATCTCTAAAAAAATAAAGCCTGAGAGCAGTCATCCCGGACTCGGTGAGGGCGGAAAATTCCATGAAAAAGAAAATGAAAATCCTCTGCCTGATGACACGCTCCTGACATTTGCCCTTGTTGGAAATCAGAACTGCGGAAAAACAACGCTTTTCAATCAGCTTACAGGCTCTAATCAGCATGTGGGTAATTTTCCCGGTGTGACCGTTGACAGAAAAGACGGCGTTATCAAGGGATATAAAAATACACTTGTCACAGACCTGCCGGGAATATATTCCATGTCACCGTACAGCAGTGAAGAGATAGTTTCAAGGAATTTCGTTCTTGACGAAAAGCCGAAGGCTATCATCAATATCGTTGATGCAACAAATATAGAGAGAAATTTGTATCTGACGATGCAGCTTCTTGAAATGGACATACCGATGGTGGTGGCACTGAATATCATGGACGAGCTTACGGCAAACGGCGGTTCGGTGGATATAAACTTACTTGAAGAGATGTTGGGAGTACCTGTTGTGCCGGTCTCAGCAGCAAAAAATCAGGGGGTATCGGAACTTATCGAACACGCTGTACATATTGCATATTATCAGGAAAAGCCTAAAAGACAGGATCTTTGCTCATCCGATGGAAAGACTGGTGCTGTACACAGGTGCCTTCACGCTGTCAGACATCTCATCGAGAACAAGGCAAAAGCGGCTGATATTCCCCTTCACTTTGCGGCAAGCAAGCTCGTTGAGGGAGATAAGATAATTACAGAAAAACTCATGCCCGAAAAAAGTGACAGAGATATGCTTGAACATATCATAGAGCGAATGGAAAAGGAAAGAGGTCTTGACAGAAATGCCGCTATTGCTGACATGAGATTTTCATTCATACGAAATGTTTGTGAACAAACTGTCGTCAAGCCCAAAGAAAGCAAAGAATACAGCCGAAGTGTAAAAATAGACAAAATTCTCACGGGAAAATTTACAGCTATACCGATGTTTATATTGATAATGCTGTTGATTTTCTGGCTGACATTTGATATAATAGGCGGTAACTTGCAGGGACTGCTTGAAATGGGAATAGATTATCTGACAAAAACGGCAAGTCAGGCAATGGAAAATGCAAACGTCAATCCTATCCTTACGGGGCTTGTGACAAAGGGCGTATTTGCAGGCTTGGGAAGTGTACTGAGTTTCCTTCCTATAATCATGACGCTGTTTTTATTTTTGTCGATATTGGAGGACAGCGGTTACTTGGCAAGAGTTGCCTTTTTTATGGATAAGATACTGAGAAAAATAGGTCTTTCGGGAAGAAGTATAGTTCCCATGCTGATAGGATTCGGTTGTACGGTTCCGGCGGTGATGTCAACAAGAACTCTTCCGAGCGAAAGGGACAGAAAAATGACTATTCTTTTAACGCCTTTTATGAGCTGTACGGCAAAACTGCCTATATATGCATTTTTTGCAGAGGCGTTTTTTCCGAGATACAGTTGGCTCATAATAATAGGCTTGTATCTGTTGGGGATAGTCGTAGGAATACTGATAGCTCTTTTCTATAAAAAGACGGTATTCAGCGGAGAGGCTGTACCTTTTGTCATGGAATTGCCGAATTACAGATTACCGGGTGTCAAGAATGTCATTCACTTATTATGGGACAAGGCAAAGGATTTTTT
>CADCCP010000050.1 GCA_902800005.1 uncultured Ruminococcus sp.
GTTATGTTCACATCACGCAAAAAAAAGGAAAATGAGTAATAATGGGGGATAAACTGCGGAAACTTATCCGACTTTTGATAATATTGGTTGGAGCAGGTATTCTTGTTTATCCGTCAGTAAGCGAGTATCTTTCGGAGAAAAATTCGAGCCGTGCCGTAGCGTCCTATGACACTACCATTGTCGAGATGGAGCAGGCACGGCGAGATAAACTCATTCAATCTGCAATAGATTATAACAAGATGTTAGCCCCGTCAGCCGGTTCACGTCCACTTGAGTATGACGATAAAGGCAAACCGATTACTTTGGAAAGTTATCGCAGTATCCTCGATATTGGGGAAAACGGCATGATGGGGTATATATCTGTACCGAAGTTGAATGTTACTATCCCGATATATCATGGGACAAGTGAAGCTGTTTTGCAAGTCGGTATCGGTCATCTTGAAAATTCGTCATTTCCTGTCGGCGGAGAAAGCACTCATGCGTGTCTTTCGGGACACAGGGGACTGCCCACAGCCGAGCTGTTTACAGATCTTGACAGAATGAAAACAGGAGATATATTTTTTATAAAGATACTTGACCGGACATTGTGCTATAAAGTAGATCAGATACTGACGGTACTTCCGCAGGAAACACAGGAGTTAGCCATTGTCAATGGAAAGGACTATATAACTCTCATCACCTGCACACCGTATGGAGTGAACTCTCACAGGCTGCTTGTCAGAGGGGTAAGGCAGGAATATGCAGAAGAAGCCCCTATCCCGATATATGAAACAGATTTGACCGACAGTTCATTTTGGTCAAACCTGCCTGCACAATACAGACATATGCTTATAGGCGTAGCGGCGGTATTGATATTTCTGATATTACGCCGTATTGTGATTATTATCAAAAATACACTTAAAAAAAGGAGGAATACCCTAAATGAATAAAATATTGAATATAATGGGAATATTCCTCGTTTTTTTAAGTATATTTTCCATACCGTGCCATGCGGCAGAACAAAAAGGCAGTTTGGAATTGGACTGCATATTTGAGAAGATCGTTTTTGACGGTGACGAATATGCTGTAACAAAAATAGCCGATCTCGATAACGGGAAAATTCGTATGCTGCCTGAATATAAGGCTTTTGACTGCAACTGGGATATTCTGATTTCGTCACAGGTGCATGACAGGGCTGGAAAAATAGGGGAGTATGTTGCCGAAAAGGGTTATTTTGATGACAGAGGTATAACCAAAAACGGCGGCAAAGTTATCTTTGAAAATATGGATACAGGCTTGTATCTTGTCACAAGAACGTATACGGAAAATACAGAATATATTGTTGATCCGTTTTTAGTGAGCATTCCGCAGGTAGTGGACGGCGAAGTGATATATAGGGTAGTTGTTGAACCAAAGTTTAGTGAAGTTCCTGATGAGGAGTCATCCGGCGTTGATAAGCCGAGTGAACCGGAAAGTTCGGAGCCTTCAGAGCCGGAAGGTTCAGAGCCGTCAGAGCAGCAGGATTCGGAGCCTTTTTTCACGGGTGATAAAAGGTCATGGCAGTCGCTGATTTATATTTTGATCGGAGCATTTGCTGTAATTACAGGAATTTTGTTATCAGACAGAAAGTTAAAGGGTAATAAAGAATAGCATACCTTTTATACTTGCAGATAGGAGTGTTGGATATGAATATAAAAAGATTTTTGAAAGCTGTTTCAATGGTGACAGCATTTGTATTTGTATGTCAATCTTATGCTCCTGTAAGTGTATATTCTGTTGAGGATATTTCAAATCCCGATGAAACCGTTATGATAGAGGATATTCAGACAAGTGAAATATCCGTTCCCGAAATTGAGGAGATCTCTGTGCCGGAGATAAAGGCAGAAACGGCTGAAACCCAAAAACTGCCTGTTTATGAGGAAAACAGCATTGTGATATATAATTACGATCAGTTGCTTTTGATGGGCAGTAACACGCCTGTTACAGATGGTGATGCAAGAGCGGAAACTGTCGGTAAAGGTGAGCTTGTTTTGAATGAAGACGGAGATATTGTCATGTACAGACCGGGGGCAAGGTACAGGTTTGCACATGATATTGTTATCCCGAAACATCAGACATGGCAGTTACCCGACAATTTTTCCGGCAGTATATATAAAGGTATTCCGAAAGAAATGCCGCTGTATGACAGTGAAACCGATACGGTCTATATTTACGATCCGTATCAGTTGGAAGTTATGGTAATGGAGAATGCCGACAGTCAACCGATCCTTGACGGTGACGGCAAAGCTGAAACTTTCGGTACGGGCAAACTGATTTTTCCTTATGGCGAGGATAAGCCGTATCTGACATACAGCAGCAGTCATAATTATGTATTGTCGGAGTATTTCAATTCGGCTGTAAAAAATTCTGTCAGTGTGCTGAAAAAAGCACCGCCTGTTCGAGCCGTTCCCGCACAGCATGACGGGCGTGACTTTCAAGGGCAGGTCATTAAAACTTTGAATGGCGTTGAATATATCCTTATAGGAAATGAAGATCAGCTTCGTGCGATAGGCACAAATGCCCCTGTTTATACGGCTGTCTATAAATCTACGGATGAAAGTATGCTTTACGGCGGTGATGCTGATTTATTGCAGTCGCAGAACGGTAATGCGAATTATGCTTTTCAGAATATCGGCGGTACCGTTGCAATGAGATACGGTGTCGATCAGGAAACGGGCAGGATAAAAAGAAATCTCGGTTCGTATGATACGAAAAAGAATTACTCAAACACGGAAAATTATATTATATTCAGGGATATAGATTTGGAATACAGACTGTGGACACCGAAGATGTTTCATGGCACTATGACGGGTGCAAAGGCTTTGCAGTCGGGTGAAAAACTCTGGGACAATGCGGAGATCAATACAGATAACCGTCCTGTCATATCCCATGTCAGTATAAATCAGACACAGTCTATAAATATAGATGATTACTATGGAGTAGGTTTTTTTGCGACCATAACGCCAAAAGACGGTGGTTCTTCAACTGTAAGTGTAAAAAATATCGAACTGAATGAAGTGTCCGTGAAAAACTCCGCTACCGAAATTACAGCTCCCCCCAGTTTGATAAGCGATTTGACCGGCAGTATAGGCGGCGGACTGGGAGCAGCACTTAATTTGATATTAAAGCCCCTAACAGGTGTGGATTTTGATTTGTCAGGAGAATTGAGAGATTTGCTCGATGCGAGATTAAATGACCGTTCCAATTTAGCAACGGGTGCATTTTCCGGCAGCGTGGTCAGTCTGCTTGCAAATGTTTTGAATATAATACCCGGTGTAGGTTTGGGCGACTTGGTGACAATATTGCTGGATAATATGCTGCCTGTTGGAAAGATCATACCGATAGGATATGACAATCCGATTATCAGAAATTGTGAGGTTGACGGACTTCAAGGCGGTATCGGCAGGACAGATACCCAATTTAACGGCGGCTTTATCGGTCAGCAGATAGGCACTATTATAGAAAACTGTGAGATAAAAAACAGCAATTATATTGTTCAGGCTGAAAAATTCGGCGGCGGTTTTGCAGGCATTACAAGAGATGAGGCTATCAGGTCTACGTTGGGAGATTTGGGGATAGAATTTCCCAATCTGCTTCAAAATATGCAGCCAAAAAGTATTTTAAAGGATTGTGAGATAAACAATTCGACAGTTGTTGTGAACGGTACGGATGATTTGGGCGGATTTGTGGGGGCATTGTGCAGCAGTTATGCTGTGAACTGCTCAATTATCGGTCAGGAAGATAATTCGGTCAAGGTGATAAGTTCGGGTGACAATATAGGCGGATTTTGCGGTGAAGCATCATTAGGTTGGCTTTTCTGCGGTAACGATGAGAACAAAACAAGTCTTTTAAGCACTGTAGGTACTTTGGTCAGCCAACTGGCAAGTGATGGTAAATCGGCTATTTTATCATTGGCGGGTGCCGAACCGTCTGCTATAATGGGCGTTCAGATGGACTGCGGTGAGATAGAGGTTTCCGGCAGAAATTATGTGGGCGGTATTCTCGGAAAAGGTGACGGTGTTCTTATTACGGAATCCTCTGATGAAAACCTTAAGAAGCTTGCATTCTGGAAATATAATAAATTTCCCTCTCCCGAAGATGAGGAAGTCAGAGATAATAATGTAAACAATTTAAAGGGCGTTGTGGCAAGTGGCAGTTATGCAGGCGGTATTGCGGGTTCTGTGGGAACGGCAAGTGCGGCAGGCTTGCTCAACACAACACTCGGTATCGGGGATTTCATCGGTTTTGATGTAAGCAACGTGACCGTCAACGGCATAGAGGGCGGTTATACGGTTGCCGCTACGAATAATTTTGCAGGCGGCGGTTTCGGTGAAACAATAGGCGGTACGATAGACAACGTAACTTTGAACGAACTTAAATTAGTCAGTGCAGACAGCAGAGCCGCAGGTTTTGTAGGTTGCTCGGGTCCCGGAGATTTAGTGGATTCTGAGGGATTGAGCTTGCATTTACTGGGACTCGACAGTGTGCTGGAAGCAAAAAATCTTCTTTCACTCGGTCAGGGTGTGGAGGTCAGGATAACAAACTGTAATGTCAACGGCATAGAAAGCGGATTTGTTGTTTGGTCTACACATGATACAGCAGAGAGTGACATATACAATTACACCGCAGGAGGATTTGTGGCAAAAAGCAACAGCACATATATTGAAAATTCTCATGTACATGATCTTTATTTTGTGCGTGCAGACGATAAAAAAGGTTATGCAGGCGGATTTATCGGTACATCGGAATGTGGAGGGCTGTCAGATGTCGCAGATGAGGCAAGTGTAGGAAAACTCATTGAAGCTGACGACTTGGTCAATGCGGTCAGCTACATGATACCTGACTATATAAACTGCACGGTAACGTATGTGGACGGCGGTTTTGTCATGGGTGACTATGCAGGCGGATTTGTGGCAGACTTGGAGAGCGGTACTGTCAACAATTCATCAAGAACAGATGATGATTATTATGCCGTTTATAATATTGATCGTGTTCAGGGATATTCTTATGGAGGCGGTTTCGGAGGAAGACTTGTTTCGGGTGCTTTGGCAAGTGCGGGAGGCGGTCTTTCGGTGCTTGGCGGAAGCGGTTTGAATTTAAATATAGGCGATTTGTTGAATGTTGCGAATGCCTACATTCCGATCGTTGACCATGCGGGAGTATATTCAAAAAACGGCTTTACAGTATCGGCTTTCGATGTCAGGGAAGACGATTCTTATTCGGGCAGTGCAGGCGGTTTTGCAGGCTTTATGAGCGGTGCACAGATTTCTTATTCCAATGTGAATAAACTGAAACATACCGTAGTTACACCGCCCCAAGACCTTGAAAGTATAAGTGCACCTACATATTTTGACAGTAATCAAAGCAAATATTCCGTAACGGGAGGCAGATATGCAGGCGGATATGTTGCCAATATGAATATAGGAAGTGTGGCAGGTCTTGGAAATGGATTGACAGCATTAGGCATTAATATAGGCAATATTTTATCAGCCCTTAATGTAGTGGTATCTACAATAGAACATTCAGATGTCATAGGCGGTGCAGGCGGATTTTCAGTTTTGTGTGTGGGGACTGATTCAAGCGGTGCAGTCGGCATGGCGGGCGGATATGCGGGACAAATTTCCGGCGGTCATATACAGAATTCCCATTCAAGAAATTTTGATTATATAATAGGCATGGAAGCAGCAGGCGGTTATGTCGGTGAAATGAAGCCGGGAAGTGCTGCGGAAGTTCTTGGAAGTTTTAGTCTGCCCGGGGGACTTGCTGACATAAGCAGTTTGGCATCACTTTTGCAGAGCTTTGTGCCCACTATAAGAAACAGTACAACCACCTGTATCCCATGCGGCGGGGCGGTACGTGCTCATGCACAGTCGGACAGTGCAGTGCAAAGAGGTATGGCAGGCGGTTACTGCGGTCATAACAAGGGCGGTAATATTTGGGGCTTTGACAATCACACATGGAAAGACCAAAATGACGGTATCATTTTCCATGAAGATGAAGACCACATCATATATCAGATCAATAGAGGTCATAAAACAGAGGGCAGATATGAAGGTGAAAAACATGAATGTCGTGCCGACAGGATACGCTCCGTTTACGGATATGAGTATGCAGGCGGTTTCACGGGCTTCATGGAAACAGCCGATACGGCGGAAACAGGTGGAATAAGTCTGTTGGGCGGTTTACTGAATGTCAGCAATCTTCTGACATTGTTCAGTGTCGTGTATCCGACAGAGAGAAATACGGCTGTATATGGTCCATTGTCAAATCTTGATTTGGACACATGGAATAAATGGATAGACTATGTAGGTAAGTACGGTAAGCATGGCATAGAGCTTTTAAAAGAAGGAAAGGCGAAAACACAGGAGGAACTTGACAGCAAACTGTCAAAGTATATTTACGGTTATCATGTTGTTGCAGGTCGTCCCATGCATAAACAGTTTATTATAACAGAGGGCGGAAATGCAGGCGGATATGTCGGTTATATGTTAAGCGGTGTTATACAGAACGGTCAGGGTTATGATGCAAAACTTGTAAGGGCTATGCGTAATACAGGCGGATTTGCCGGTAAAATGCAGACAGGCGGTGCTTCAAATCTGGGGAGTGCGAGTGTGCTGCATTTACACTTGGATCTCGGTCAGTTGATAGGAGCATTACAGATATTTGTACCGAAAATTGAGAGTTCGTCTGTAAGGGGCTATCAATCGGGATTGACTGTTCAGGCGACGGGTGACACGACAGATGATATTTTAAATACCAAAAATATAAAGTACAGGTGCGGAAATGCAGGCGGATATGTCGGCAGTGCATACGGTGCACAGATATGGGGAGATAAAAATAACGGTGCAGAGCCGAAGGGCTGTAATGTGACAAATCTGCGTGTGGTTCAGGGAAGAAATGCCATAGGCGGATATGTCGGATATGCAACGGCAGCCTCCGTTGCGGACGTGAACACGAATATTTCTGATGATCCGGAAGATGACAAACCCAATTTACAGAGTGTTCTGAACAGTATCATATCTTCACCGAATGATCTGGTACAGCTTGTGCAGGCAACTCTTACTAATATTAAACAAACCGAAGTTTCTGCTTATAATGAGCAGTACGGTTATTCTGTCAAGGGCTTGATAGTCAGTCAGGGTGGACAGGTGACAGTATATTATCCGCTGTATGCAGGGGGCTTTGCAGGCAGCCTTGAAGCTACGATAGTAGGTGACAGGGGCGGTGAAAGTGAAATAAAAGTCACGAACTTGCGGGAAGTTGACGGCGGTTACTATGCAGGCGGATTTTGCGGACTTGCTGATGTAACGAGTGCGGCAGCGGTAGCACAGTCGGGATCGGGACAAGCCTCTGTACTGAACGGTGTTGCTTATTTACAGCAGATAAGTGTATTGGACGCATTCAGAACGTATATTTATTATGCGGAAGTCGAGGGTACTTCCGAGAAAATTGACGGCGTAGATGATTTTTATGAAGGTATTATCGTAAGGGCACACCTTGAAGATACGATGGGTTTGCTTGGTTCAAGGAGATATGCAGGCTGTGCAGGCGGATTTTGTGGTGGCTTGATGAACGGCACGGTTAAAAATTCGAGTGTAAAGGGTGTCAATACCGTAACAGGTCTGAATTATTCGGGCGGCTTCATCGGACACATGGGAAAAGGCGGTGCAGTAGATGTTGACGGTGCATCGCTGGCAGGTTTGCTGAGTGCAACGGCAGGAGTGCTTGATGTATTCGGTTCTCAGGCTGTAAATTGCAGTGTTGAAGGCATTGATGATGGAATGGTCGTATTGTCGGGTAACGGCAGTCAGTCTGTAAGCGGCGGTTTTGTGGGATATGCAGAGGTATCGACTGTGGAAAATTCCCATGTCACCAAACAAAAACAAGTATATAGTGATGAAATAGCAGGCGGTTTTGTCGGCAAAACAGAGATGAGTTATCTTATTGACTTGCAGGCGGATTCACCTTTGGTACACAGTATTCTTGGAATAGTAAATAGTCTTTTGAGAATTCTCTATGTGGGTGATCTTGAGAATATAGGCTTGCTGACGGTGGAAATACCCGGACTTGAAAACGTGCTTTCTTTGAATGTGCTTGTAGATGGTGATGTGCTGTCGGTGACGTTATTGGGCTTGCCAATAAGCGTTTCATTGATACGGGCAACAGACGGCGGTACAGATACAGCAGCTATTCACATAGGTGATTCCTATATTGAGCTTCCATGCAGTGAAAGTGATGGTGTAGGAGAAAATCCCGAAGTGGAGATACATCTTCTTAAAGGAAATACTACTGTGATAAAGGACAGTTCTGTGAAAGGTATTCCGATAGGCTATGATGTATATGGCGGCGGTGCTTCCAACTATGCCGACGGAACAGATACAAATGGCTATGCAGGCGGATTTGTCGGATACAACAGTGAAGGAATGTTGACGAACAATCAGATGATATACTGTGATGTTGTAAGAGGATATGACGGTAAAGTCGGGCATTTTACGGGATTTTCAACTCTTGAAACGGTCTATGACCATACCATTGATGAAAGAGAAGTCAATAATAAGTATTCTGTATATAGGGTAATAGAACCGGCATATCGGTATGCTTTGACATCCTCGCTGCAAAAAATAAGCGAACAGCAGCAGGACACCGAAACAGATATAACATATAACAGGTATGATGCAGTACACCGCAGTAATAATATCGTTGATTTTGCGGATTGGGAAAATGCAGTCATGTCAAAATCGGAAACGGGACATGACGGTGACAGGGCTATACAGGTCTATGAAAGCAGTGCCAAAGCGGTATTGATGCTGGATACACCGACGGAACTCAATGGAGAGGGTGTAGTGCCTGAGCCGGAGGAATATACTGATCCATGTGAGAGGGTGCTGACATACAAAGACCTTGATATAAAAAAGATATGGGACGATGACGATGACTTCAATAAAAAACGCCCCGAAAGTATCAAGATTCGTGTATGGCAGTATAACCATTATGCAGACGGTTCGGAGATACTTGACAATGACGGCAATTCCACAAAGATGATATACAGAAAGCTGCCGAATACAAATGAAGACGGATATATTGAAATTTCCGCAGCGGAAAATATAACAGAAGATTTGAATGTATGGGAATATATTGCCGAACACCTGCCGGCATCATCAGTATCGGAAGATGATGAAACAGGTGAGGAAAGTATTATATACTACTCCTACCGTATAGAAGAAGTATCTGTAGAGGGATACATGACAAGCATAAGATATAATACATCTGATACGACATTTTTAATAGAAATTACAAACAGTATGAAAGATAACTTGCTTCCAAACACGGGCGGCAGAGGTGTAATGATATTTATTTTGACAGGCTTGATAATATTTACTTTGGCATTGTATGGGTTTATCAAAACAAAATTGAAATACTATATACAGTATGTCAGTACGGACAGCAATGAAAAATTTTGATATTGTTCATCAGCTTCTCACTCTTGATTTTTATTTTCATGTCTATCGAGTTGGACAAAAGTCCGAATAAGGCGGATATATTTTCCGAAAAGCAGCTTACGTGGGCTGAAAGTCTGATACAGGAATATACAGCAAAAGGTGTGAATGTTTTTCTTGTACAGCATTCACCTATAAAAAATTTCGGTGCAGGCGACAGAATGACCAAGCCTTATTACAGCGGTCTTATGAACGCCGATTATGCAGGAAACAAAAAGTTCAAAGAAATGATACAGAAATATCATAATGTCATATGGCTTTCGGGACATACACATGAAGATTTTGTAATGGACTATAACTACTCCAACGAAAACAACACCGCTGCACACATGATACATATACCTTCACTCGCAGGTTCTACAATGCCCGATTCATCGGACAACGGACTTGAAAGAAACGGAGGAAAGGGTTTCAATTCACAGGGATACTATACGGAAGTATATGAAAATGAAGTTGTCTTTTACGGTGCGAATATATCCGATAAACTGATATATCCGAAATACAGCTATATCATGGAAAGCACACGCACATCACAGACAGGTGTTTTGCCCGTTGAACAGCCTCAGATGACAGGCGAAATAACGGATATATCTGCCGAACTCGCAAAAACGTCTGCTATTCTCTCAAAATATTACAAGTATGCTTCTTATGACCGGTATCAGGCACTCAAAAAATTGTATTATGAATATAAAGATGAGAAAACGGCGGATAAAGCGATAGTCAGCTTGTTTGAGGAAAAAATATCAGACCTTTCTGTTTATACAGGTGAGTTGGTCGTATATTCTCTGAGAGATACATATTATTTCGAGAATAATAAGTCATGGAGTAAGGTCTACGGTTATGCGTGGAAAAGTTCTGTCAATAATGCCGCATGGCCCGGTGTAAAAATGAATAAGGTCGGCACGAATAACGGACATGATGTTTATGAAGTGAAATTCAGCAGTGTAGGAGAGTTTGAAAATCTTATATTCTCTGATGGAAGTACCCAGACGGTTGATATTAGCTTGTACGACTTTAAAGAAAATTGTTTCAAGCTGAGTGATACAACAAATGGTAAGTACAATGTAAGCAATTATAAATTTACGGTTTCAGGAGAAGTTATCGTTGAACCGCCCCAGCCGGAACAGCATAAATATGCACTTCTTTATTACGTCAGCGGTGAGCATGATTGGACTGATACAAGCACACTGTTCACATATGAAAACGGAGAATATGTTTATAAATTCAAATCAAAAGGCACTGAAAATCTGAGTTTCAGCCTCTATGACAAGACGGATAAAAATTATCTGAGTCTTTCTGCAAGTCAAAGTCTTGATTACAGCGAAGGACAAACAGCAGAATATACCCTTTCCACTCTTTCTGCAAGAGGCAAGAGCATTACTGTAAGGGCGTTGACAAAGGACAGCATAGTGAATCTGATATATTCTCCCGAAAATAATATCGTCAAATTGATATGCGGAGAGATAAAGGAAGATATAAGACTCGGCGATAGAGTGAACGTCAACTGTTCGGCACAGGGAGGTAAAGGCGAATATCAGTATCAGGTAGTTTACAGACAGGCATCACAAACAGCTTGGACAACTGCACAGGCTTTCAGTGCAAATACATCTGTTTCATTCAAGCCATCAAAAGCCGTTTCTTATGATGTCTGCGTGAAAGTAAAGGATGCTTCGGAAAATGTAATTAAAAAATTCTTTACTGTCAATGTTATCGACAGTTCACTTAAAAACACCTCTACCGTATCAGAGGAAAGCATATATCTTGGTAAGACCGTCACGGCTTTCGGCGGTTCGGGAGAATATCTGTACGCTGTTTATTACAAAAAAACAAGTGACAGCAAATGGACTAAGAAACAGGATTTCAATGAAAACAATGTTGTTTCGGTAAAACCTGCAAAAGCAACGGCTTATGAAATATGCGTAAAGGTCAAAGATAATAAGGGCACTGTAAGCAAAAAATATTTCCGTGTTACAGTTACAAAGTAAGCCTTCATAAAAAATACTCTCCTGTCTTATGAGAATGACAGGAGAGTATTTTTTTAACGTGAGTTCAGCAGTAAGCCTCTCACTGAGTCGAGTCAGCTTTTTATGAAATGGAGAATGTCCCTATAGACACGCATCTTATCTTTTTCGTGAAGGATGTCATGACGCATATTTGCATAGAGTTTACAGCGTACATCGCTATAGCCTGTCTCCTTCAGCAAACGCATGGCATCAGCCAATTTTCCTTTTGATAATGCACAAGGATCATCTTTGCCGGAGAAAAAACGTACAGGCATATCGGGATTTTTGGGTACATAGCCGCCTCTGTAGGTCAGCATCGCCATTTTGACCATTTCTTCATATCCGTTCAGCGTAAATAAAAATCTGCACATAGGATCGTTATTGTGTTCTATAACAGCTTCACGCTCGGAATTCGTCCACGCATTATGCAGATGTTCATTTCGGAATCTCCATTCATACGATACTCCCATTATCATAAATTTTGCCAAACGTGAACGGGATCTTTCGCCTTCTATCATCTCAAGGAATTTCAGGAACATAAATCCCTGTTTCATCATGTCGGATTTTGACGGACAGCCGATGATACCCAATTTATCAATATCGTCATCATATTTTCTGATATAGCATCTTGCCGCCAGTGAACCCATACTATGCCCGATCATGACAAAAGGCAAGTCATCTCTGCCGCATTTTTCAGCGGCATATTTTTTTACTTCAATTGTGATCTCATGGAGGTCTTCAATAAGGGCTTGAGAACCGCCTTTATAAAGATAACCTCTATCTTTTTCATCAAGGACGCTTTCACCGTGTCCACGATGGTCATTAATGATCGCTATATAGCCGTTTTGTGCAAGGTATCTCATAAAAGCGGCATATCTGCCCTTATGCTCATTTTTCCCGTGAACCAACTGCACTATACCCTTGATATTTTCAGGTGCTGCCGGCTCTATCCTCAGAACCGCAAGGGGCAGGGAATCCGAGCCGGAAATGTGTCTGTAAGTTGTTTCGCAAATAGTAGTTTCTTTCATGAAACAGGTTCATCTCTCAATACTTCATGTCGGATTATTTTTTTAGAGGAATTTTTCAGGAAAGGATTTTCCCTGATGACCAGCCTTGAAAGCTGTTTGTATGTCGGCTGATCTTTGTTATAATCATTCAGGATATTTTGCAGGCTATCCTGTATTTCCTGTTGAGTCATAGCTGCGGTAGTTTCGGGATCGGGATAGATACGGGCAGTAAGCATATTATCTTCACCCGTTACGACTATCTCACCGATAACGTCATTCAAAGCAAGTTTTGTTTCTATTTCTTCGGGAGAGATATTTTCGCCGTTGGAGAGGATTATAAGATTTTTAACTCTGCCGTTTATGAACAAATAGCCGTCCTCATCAAGATAGCCTTTATCTCCTGTATGAAGCCAGCCGTCTTTTAGAGTTTCTTCGGTTTCTTTATCCATCTTGTAATAGCCTTTCATGACGCTCGTACCACGAACAAGTATTTCACCGTTTTCAAATTTTATCTCCACGTTTGAGAGAGGCTGACCGATGGAGCCGGGTTTGCCTTCACCTATCTTGTTTGTACTGATAACGGGTGAACATTCGGACATTCCGTAGCCTTCATAAACTTCTATGCCGTATTTGGCAAATTCGCCGATATAGTACGGATCGAGATGTGCACCGCCTGTGAAGATATATTTGAGGTTTCCGCCGAATATCTTTTCGGCAAGAGCTTCAGGCGGAACTTGTCCCTCAAAGGCTTTCAGCCTTTTATAGATCGTTTCCACCATCAAAGGCACCATCAGCATTACATAGGGCTTATAAATACCCATGTTTCTTATTATATGGAAAAGGGAATCGTTTATACATATAACGGCACCCATCCAGAAACCGTTAAGCCAGTCCATTGACAGACAGAAAGCATGATGTACGGGCAGGACACTCATAAATACAAGACCGGGATCAAGGTCATACAAAACCGCCTCTATATTGCAGTAAAGATTGCTTTGAGTAAGCATAACGCCTTTACTTTTGCCTGTTGTACCGGAAGTGAATACTATCATAGAGATGTCATTTTCTTCGGGCTGTTCCGGTTCGGCGGTATCCTTTCCGGCGGTGATAAGGTCGGCAACGGTTTCCGTACCGTCCGCAGCGTCACCGGAAAGCATCCATATTTTTTTGACTTTAGGGCAGTTGGCATTTATCTTTTCCGCAAGTGAAACAAATACTTTGTCAAGAAATACACCTTCCGTATCGGAACGGTTTATCAGGTCGATGAGGTCATCGGCAGGCAATGCACAGTCAAGCGGAACGGCTGTATTATTGCTTGTAACAACACCCATATAGGCGGTTATCCATTCAACAGAGCTTGTTCCGATAAGAGAAATATGCTTATGTGAAAATCCCTCAGCGGCAAAGCCTTTTCTTATGCCCGTCACATTTGCGGCAAGTTCCGCATAGCTTATTTCCTGAACATTTTTCTTGACGAGCCAACGGACGGCAGGTAAAGAAGAATATTTTTCCTCACACCTTTTCCACATGGTATAGATAGTTCTTTTCATAGAAACCTCCGTATCACTCCATGTATTCCTGAAGCATTTCAAGAGCACCGCCGACTGTCTGTACACGGGACAATTTCTGTTCATCTTCACCGAAATCAAATTCCACATCAAATTCATCTTCCAGATCACCGAGGAATGTCATGAGGTCAAGGGAGCTGAGTCCCAGATCATCACGGAAACTCATGTCATTAGTGATGTCCTCTGCTTTTACCTGACAATAACGTGCTACGATCTCTTTAAATTTTTCTTCCATGTTAAAAACTCCTTTCAAGATTTAAACCATGTCTATGATTTCATCAATAGTTCTTCCGGGGTCTTCGATACCTCTGAAAAGTATACGCATCATGTAATAATACATCAATTCTGCATCTTTTTCCGTCAATTCTGCCGTCTGATAGTGATATGAGAAATTGAGTTTTCTGTCGGGCAGATGTGAAACAGTCAAATACATTTTCTTTGTTGCCGCACCGTTTGCGAACCATTTGATATGGGTACGCAATTTCTGTGAATTGGGATCGAGGTCACTTGTATTCATAGGCGGCTGATAGGTCAGATAAACGCTGACATAAGTTGTATCATCGGGCGTATTGTAGCGTTTTTTCATTTCTTCTCTTATAAATTCGGGATCATAACCGCTGAACATATATATATTGTTCTGATGGTTCTGTATTTTTCTTGCTGCATCAATAAAAGTTGTATCACCCGAAATGACCGTTCTGCAAGGGAAACACAATACACGGCTTCCGCCTGAAGTCATCTCATCCTGAGTGGAACGTCTGGAAACAAAATTTTCTATCGTAATGTCTTCCTGACGGTCATTCATTTTTGAAAGATATGTACGGATGACGAGAAGAATGAGATTTGTCGGTGATATTTGATTATACAGACAGAAATTTATAGCTTTCTGCATACTGTCAACCTCAAGCTGATAGTCCTTTACAGCTACAAAGAGTTCTTTTCTTTCGATGTCGGCAGCTCTCAGATTGGGATCATTATGCTTTTTCCTTGCTTTTTCGAGAACGGACGGACCTTGTATATCAGAATAAAGCGGTTCGCCGTATTCATCAAGCTGTGAATCCCAAAAACGCTTTGCCCTTGCAAGACGTTTGGCATTGGAAGCCCTCTCAAGATCGGAAACAAGCACTTTTTCAAAATCCGCAAGAGGAGCAGGATAGGGTTTACCCATTGTAAAATGCTGGTACAGATTCATAATATCCGTTGCCATGACCGCAACACCGACGGAGTCATTCAGACGGTGATCCATGTGTACAAAAAATCCCGTGTAACGCTCCGGAAGTCTGACTATACGAAATTCACACATAGGGATATTATCTCCGTCAAAGGTTTGGTATGCCCATTTCTGCATGATGTCATCAGCTTCCTGAAGGGACATTCCTGTAAGGTCTATCTCTTCTATATCTTCCGGTTCGTAGTCTGCGATGTACTGCTGAATTTCCCCGTTTTCATCGGGCTCTGTGAAGCGAAGTCTAAGACATGAATATCTCTGTTTTTCGAGTTCTATGCACTTTTTCAGCGTATTGACATTTACATCGAACTGAAATGCTGCAACGATGCTCAACCCGGATACCTGCTGTGTCTTGTACTCTCTTATCCAGCGATAGTGCATATTCTGGGCTGCCGTTAATGCGTATTTTTCACTCATAAAAATTTCGTTACCGAAAACAAAAAGCTGTCGAAGGCTTTTATGTTTCATTCCTTTTTCACCGTGTCCGCTTTCGATACTGTATTCTACTCGTGCCGGCTAGACACTCCAAAGGCGTAAATTCCCCATAGCTGACGGGTACACACGGTACATACTGTATACCGTGCCGGTAACATTTCCTTTCTTAAAAAAATTTGCCGGAATGATAGTGCTGGTCTATTGCCAAGGCTGTTGCCTTTTTGCACCTTTAGTGAAGATTTGTCCGAGGACTTTTTTAAACAGTTTTATTATTCTATTTCAGCATTATCATTATTATATATTGTCCATATAAAAAAGTCAATACATTTATTATTTTTATTGAAAAAATATAAAATTTATGTTATATAACAGCGAAGCAATAAAATAAAGGAACTAATCGGCATTGAGCATGATATTGACTTCAAAAATGCCGTTGTATGTGTTGATAGTCATATAGCCGTTATAGCGATTGACGGTGTTGAATACGGAACGGAGTCCTATTCCATGCTGTCACCTTCGGTTATAGGCAGATCGTTTTCATCAAGGGAAACATTGCCTTTGTACGGGTTAGTGATATGGAATATCATGGTGGTATCGTTATTGAGCAGGACGGCTGCCTTGACTTCACGGCGAAATTTCGGTACTTCTTTGACGGCTTTCAGGGCATTTTCAAGCAGATTTCCAAGCATGGCACATATATCGGATTCACCGAATGGGAATTTTTCGGGAAGATCAATATTCCAAAGCAGTCTTGTATTCTGTGACTGTGCTATTTCAATATAATGTGCGGCAACGGCATCAAGCGTGGGATTCTCAAAATGTTTA
The DNA here is from genome assembly GCA_902800005.1 of uncultured Ruminococcus sp. Classification (GTDB taxonomy): domain Bacteria; phylum Bacillota; class Clostridia; order Oscillospirales; family Acutalibacteraceae; genus UBA1213. The sequence goes on from CADCCP010000050.1 coordinate 16,582, forward strand.
CGATATATTCAAGCAGTTTTTCGGTATTACCCTGTTTTGCAAGTTCTTCTATCGTCAAAAGGTGCTGACGGAAATCATGTCTTAAAGTTGTCGTTTCTTCCATATAGCTGCGGAGGGTGTGATATTGTTTTTCTTCCATTTCGAGAATAGCATGACTTTGCTGAAGCTGTGCATTTTCGGACATACGTTTTGCTATCCACCACATGATATGCAAAATAAACCACAGTGTAAGATGTATCAGCAATAAAACTACCATACTGACAGTGCGAATTCTTCCGACCATTGTATTTTGAGGGTTCAACGGTGTCATCCATATCATGATAACGGTCATTACGAGCGGAAGAAAAAGCAGTTTGCTCCAAAGCTTATCAAGACTTTTATTATCAAGCAGTTCGGAAAGTTTTTTGTAGAGCGTCCAAAAGAACGCACCGCCTATGATAAGCGTTATCCCAAGACAGATAAGTCCCGATATGATCGTGAAAACATTGTTGTCGCTGCCGATCTCAAGAGGGGCGGTAACAAAAGTTGAATACATCGTGCAGAAACCGCATATCATGGACGCATTCAGAAAGCAAAATAATTTTTTCTGCCACGAAAGGTCATAGCAGTAATTGTATGCAAGAAAAAGTATTGGTGAGAACAGCAGCAGTATGATATTTGACGGTATGTGATAGAGAGCTGCAACTGCCGCACTGCCTACGACAGATACACCAAGCACCGTTATAAATAAAAATACAAGATATTTTATTTTGACTTTCCGAAAAGGTATGACAGGTATAACTGAAAGCAACGCTGCCGGAATTATCATAGCAAGTTCTATCATATAGCAGAAAAACAGTTCCAAATTCATGAAAAGAAGCCTCCTTTGTTTGAGATCTGTTTTATCATAATTTCAGACATTTTTTTTTCTGTCCTGTCGTCTGACCGGATAGACTTTTCCGTCCTGCATTAAAACATCATTGCCTCTTAATGAAACGGCATAATTCACATTGATGATAATTCCCCTGTTGCACTCAACGAAATTCTCAAACTAAAGCAGTTTTTTGGCAATTTCGGTATATGATGATATACTGCGTATCGTCTGTCCCGTTATCATTTTGATATTGACATCGTGAAGGTCTGTTATTACCCAAAGGATATTTTCTGCATATATTTTTTCTTCATTTCGGGGAACTTTAACTGTCAGTTCGTGCGGCTGATAGGAAAATTTTTCAACAGCCCTGTCCATTGTTTCGGAAAATTCCTCAAAGGAATACGGCTTGCACAAATATCCGTGAGGGAGTGCCTTGAAAGTTTTAAAGACAAATTCCGTTGTTGTGGATATAAAGATGATAATAATATCCTTGTCATTTCGGCGTATCCGCTGTGAAAGTTCGATGCCGTTCATGCCCTCCATGCAAATATCAATGAACACTATTTTAAAAGTTCCCTTTGTGTAGTCTTTCAAAAAATCATCAGCGTTAAGATACTCAGTGATAACAGGTTCAAATATATTGCTTTCGGTAAAATATCGTTTTGTCATGTCCTTACTGTGTCAATGTCCCTTTGAACATCATCGATTACGGCAATTTGCAGTTTCATTTTTTTCACTCCCGATTTTTATGATATATTCAGTATAAAGCATAAAAAAAGAATTGCAACCCTACTGAATGTCATCTCATGCAGAATTGCTTGACTTTTTATTATAGGGTAAAAAATACACCTGTCAGGTTTTGCTAAGATCATTTATTCACAAACGGTGCAAAACGCATTTTTGCATCACTGCTTGTAATGACTCTGCTTACAGGCACTTTGCCCTACACACCTGTCGGCGATAACGCTCTCACGGTGAATGCCACACATTATGAATGGTCAGGTGCACCGAGAAAATTCTCGATTTGTCGTGACGGTGATATTTTTGACGATGGTGTGTGGTTTGAAAACGACACGGGCAGTACCTTGTATATCAGGTATAACGACTATGAATACGGCAATGAAAATGTTGATGTCGGCAAAAGTTATCACTTTTATACAAGTTCCAAGCTGTCTTCCAAAAGCGACAATACCTGGTATTTCACAACAGATTTGCGTTCCGATACCTACATAACGACAGAACCGTCTGTCAGAACACTTATACCTTATGATGACGGAAAAGCACAAACTGTCATAAAATCGGGTGCATATGCTTCGGGCGGTCAGACTGTATATTACGGTATCAGCAGCAGCCGTTCTGTTCAGCCGTATGTATGGTATTCAGACATCAGTAACAGCAATCTGAAAGTGACGGACAAAGGGGAATATTTCCTTTGGGTAAAGGCTGACGGCAACGACAATTACAAACCTCTTTCACCGA
>CADCCP010000051.1 GCA_902800005.1 uncultured Ruminococcus sp.
GATTGGGATTTTGAAAATCCCAAAATGTCATTTTCAAATTTCTAAAATATGCATATTTACTGTACTTTTGGGTTTGTTTAGAGAAAAATAGGTGCTGTATGCAAGTCGGGATTTAAAAATTTTATATTAGGAGGCTTTTTACAATGAAAAGTTCAAAGAAGTTCATGACAAGAGTACTGACCGCAGCCTTGGCTCTTTCTATGGTAGCAGGCACAGGTGTTTGTGCAGCAGCTGTTGAAGACACCGAGCCGACGGAGACAACCATCGTCATCGCTCCCGCAGATGAAAACAATGATTTGTCCGACAGGTTGGCTGCCCTTAAAGAGATGCTTTCGGAAGCTGCACAGAACGCTTATGCAAAGTTGTCACAGACAACCGCAGCTAGGCTCGTTAAGGTTATCAAGAAAGTAAAAGCAGCAGATGAGATCATGGTAAATGCTTATGCTCAGGACGCTGAACTCAAGACAAATTTTGCAAATCAGCTCGTTCAGATCGGGGAAGACGCTGAAAAACTGATTGCATCCGCTGATAATGACGAGGAATTTGAAGCTCAGATCATGGCTGTCGTACAGGAAAAAGTAGAGAAGCTCTCTGCAGAAGTAGAAGCTCAGAGTGCTGAAAACATGGCAGCTGCCCAGGCGGAATCCGATGCACTTCTTGAAGAGGCAAATGCAGAACTGGAAGCAATCAAGGCTGAACTCCAGGACAAAAAGACAAAGGCTGCCGAGGCTTTAAAGGCAAAAGTGGACGCTATTCAGCAGCAGATTGATGCTGTTAAAGAACAGGCAGAAACCGCTGTACAGCAGGCAAAAGACGCTATCGACCAGACAGCAGTTGCAAAGCTTGTAAAAGCTCAGCTCAAAACCAAAATGGCTGAGAAGATCATGGAAGAAGCAGAAATTCAGGACGCTCAGATAAAAGTTTCTGTTGCTGAACAGGTTGCTCAGATCAGAACAGAAACAGATGAACTCATAGCTGCCATTGGTGATGATGAAGAACTCATTGCCGGCATTAAGGAACAGATAGATCAGAAAGTTGACCAGCTCCTTAACGATGCATTGGCTCAGCTCGATCAGATTTGGGCAGATGCCGAAGAACAGGCAGGTGCACTCCTTGCAGAAGCTGACGCTCTGACAGAAGAAGGACAGGCTCAGGTATCGGAAGAAGTTACGGCATTCAGAGAGAGGCTCGTTCAGAAAATTGACGCTGTCAAGGAAGAAATTAACACAAAGATACTCAAATACGAAGCATATGCTCGAAAGATTATATCAGATATCCAGGCGTATATCATTGACAAAACAACAAAGATTACTCCTCTTGACGAGGGCGAATTCCAGTATCTTGTATACAGCAACTGTCTGACAGACAGCGTGACAGCTACTTTGACAGACTATGCAGGCGAGGAAACAGAAATCATTGTTCCTGCTTATACAGAGGAAGGTATCCCTGTTACATCCATTGATGAAGGTGCGTTTGCAGACTGCACCAATCTGACAAAACTTGAAATTCCTGCCGAAGTTACATCTATCGGAGAAAATGCTTTTACAGGCACTGCCGAGGATTTCACCATCTACTGCTACTCTGATAGCTATGCTCAGCAGTATGCAGAAGAAAACGGTATCAATTATGTACTTCTTGACGCAGAGGAAGAAAATTTCTATATCGACGTTAGTATTGTCTATGAGGACGAAAATGCTTATGAAACCGGTGCAATGGTACTTGGAACATCTGTTTCTTTTGTAGCAGAAGGTGTAGGCGGTTCAGGTGATTACACATACGCTTTCTATACCAAAAAAGAGGGCGATACAAAATGGACTTGCAGACAGGGCTTCAAAGATAATGCATCCATTACATTAACCCCCGAATTCACCGGAAATTACGAAATTTGCGTAAAAGTGAAAGACAGTGCAGGCAATGTTGCCAAGGTGTATCCGGATCTGTTGGTATTGAATGCTTTTGATAATACAACTACGATTTCTGCCGAGACCATCAAAAAAGGCAAAACCGTTACCGTAAGCTGCTCTGCTGCCGGAGTTGCCGAAGATGAAGCGGTTTATGCTGTTTACTACAAAAAGACTACCGATAAGAAATGGGTAACCAAACAAGACTATGACGAAAATACGGAAGTTACAATCAAGCCTGCAAATGCTGCCGATTATATTATCTGTGTCAAGGCTAAAAACGTTAATGACGGAACAATCTCGAAAAAATATTTTAATGTAAAAGTGGAAGCTTAATTCTTAAAAAGACAATGACCGGACAATGTGTTCAGTCATTGTTTGAGTATAAACGAAAGGAAAAGGAAAAAGTTTTATGAGTAAATTAACAAACATCAATACTGCCGATATCAAGAGGAAATTTCCGGAATGGGCAAAGGTTGATCGTGTTATAAACGGACTGGAAATTTATAACATGAATATCTTTGACAATATCATGACTTTCAATCAGGACAATCTTGACGGCGATGCTTTCGACTATTTCGGTACAACGATAAAATATCGTGAACTGCCTGCAATGAGAGATGCCTATGCAAGAGCCTTGTTGCTTGCCGGAGTCAAAGAGGGTGATGTTGTAACTCTCTGTATGCCCGTGTGCATAGAAAACTTAATGCTGTTGTTTGCCTGCAACTTTGTCAATGCCATCAGCAACAATGTCAATTTCCTCTTTTTAAAGAGTGACTTCGACTTGTATACGTCCGATAAAAATTCAAAGATTATCGTGACAATGGATGCATTTCTGCCGTATTTTGTCGATCACCTTGAAAACAGCAGTGTTGAAAAAGTAATTGTGATGAGCCTTGACGACTATCTGCCCGAAGAAAAAAAGGGTATGTTTCTTGATACTTCCGAAATGCCTAAGAAAATGCAGGAAGTTTTTGACATCAATCAGATAATGGAATGCCTTATGAATCTTGACAAGATAAAGGGCGTTGAGTTCATTAAATTGGATGAACTCAAAAAAGCCGCTGAATTGAGAACGGATATTCCGCTGCCTTACGGTCCGACAGACCTTGACCGTGATATCAGTTATTACTATACAAGCGGTACAACAGGCAATCCAAAATGTGTTGTTTACAAAGAATATTCCGTAAATGCCTATATCGAAATGCACGCAGGTCTTGACACGCAAAACTATGTCGGTGAGCGTTCTTTCCAGTCCATTCCGATGACTCACATGACAGGTGAAAGAGTTTGTGCATTGATGCCCCTTGCAAGAGGTCAGACTCTTGTTCCCCGACCTATCTACAACAAAAAGACGTTTGCAAGAGATTTGTCTATGACAAGGTGCAACAACGTCGTTGCAACGGCAAGTTTCTTCCTTTCAGCCGTTAAAAAAGGCGTTATCGGTCCTACCGCACTTGCAAATGTAATGCGTCCTGCTTCGGGCGGTGAACCCGTTACAAAGAGTGCCGTTTATAAAATAGACAAGTGGCTGAAAGAAAACGGCTGCAAAGTCAGATTTTCTCTCGGCGGCGGTGCAAGTGAAGAGGGTGGTGTTACTCTCGTTACTTACTTCATGAATGAACAGACAAAAACCAATGAAACAGGCTTGCCGCTTGAACCTCATGTTCATGTAAGACTCGTTGACGATAACGGCAATATCGTTACGGAAAATGAAGTACTTGCGAATCTTCAGGCAACAAGTCCTGCCGCAGCAGACCGTTACCTGAACAATCCCGAAGCTACCGCTGCAAGATGGTTCGTTGATGAAGAAGGCACTAAATGGGGCGTAACAGGCGATATCGCTGTAAGACACGCCGATGGTTCCTATAATATCCTTGGTCGTGCATCCGATTCCTATGTCAATGAAAAGGGCGAGAGAGTTTATCTCTTTATGATAGAATATTCACTTGATGAAAATGATCCTATTCTTGAATGGGAAATAAGTGCATTCAAGAACGATAAAGGCGGACATGATGTAGTGGGACAAATAATCCTTGAACGTGGCTGCACTATACCGAAATCCGAATTGATAGAATTTTTGTGCCGTAAATACAAACTCAGTGCAATTAAATTCTATACAGAATTTGAACTCGGTGAAGTAACAAGCAAGAGGGATTATATTCTCCTTGCACACGATTATGAAGGCTATTATATGCCCTGCGATAAAGAAAATCTGTATTTTGTCAACTATTCCGAAGACGGTACGATGACAAGACAAATCGTAAGAAAACGTGAAGTTGACAATACCTGAGGAGGTCTTTAAATTGAAATTCAAAAGAATCTTATCGGTTGTGCTTTCGGCTGCATTGATTACAAGCACGACAAGCCTTTCTGTATTCGCAAAAGGCGGAGAAAAAAAGTATGACTATGTAGCACTCGGTGACAGTATTGCGGCAGGTTTCGGACTGAGCGGTGACGGTTCGGCAAGTTCTCTTGCTGTCGATCCCGCATTGATTCTCAATGAAGATTTGATTGCAAATCCCGTACAGAATGCCTATGCAGCCGTTTTCGGCAGATACCTTGCGGAAATCGGTGAAAATTACGGCTATACCACTACTGCAACTAACCTTTCATCAACAGCTTATCGTGCTGTTGACGTTGAACAGACTATTTTGAACGAGGGCTATAAGGGTGAAGTTGCAGAATGGATATTGGAAAAATTTGTTGGTGAGGGCGGCAGTGCTCCCCTTGAAAAATACCATGAAATTTATTCAAAATATCTTCCCGAAGCGGAACTTGTCAGCATTCAGCTTGGCGGCAACGATATCGTTATGAATATCCTTTATCCGATATTGAAAATGGACAATCCCGTTTTGATGTCAATGTCCCTTTCCCTGATGCTGACATTGTTCGGCTGCGATACAGCAACTGCACTCGGCGGCGGACTTCAGTATATGATGCAGAACAAAGACGGTCTGACATACGAAAAAATTACGGAAGCTGCCGAATATTTCAAAAATGTAGGTTCTAACGGTGAATACTATGTAAATATAGCTGCCGAACAGGTTTCAGGAGTTGTTGACGCTGTAAAGCAGGTAAATGACACTGCCGATATCGTTTTGGTAGGTATGTTCAATCCCTATGGCAATTCACTCGTATATGAAGGTCAGGTTCGTGACATGGCAAATATAGTTAAAGACATATTTGCACAGGCTGCCGAAATCGTATGCGGTCAGGCAATCAATACAGATGAAATCGTAATTATTGACGACGATTTCTCCGATGAAACGGAAAATTTCAATGATAATGTATCTGCATTGTCAAAGTTCAGTGCAAAGATAAAGAATTTCACAGGCTCTGCAAAAGCAAAGTTTACTAAACTTGTTTCGGCAGTGGCAAATGAAATTTCATATCCCTTGCTCTATATGACAGCAGGCAATAATGTTGAGCCTCAGATGACGCTGCTCAATGAGAAATTGAAAGTTCTTGCAGACGAAACAGGTTCAACTTATGTAGATGTATATGACATCAGCAATGAATGCAACCTTGATCCTCACCCGACTGCAAGCGGTCATAAGGAAATAGCAGATATCATGAAAACCAAACTTTCAGGCATGATAAATGAAAGAATGTCCGAAAATGCCGTTCCTGCTGCCGAAAAAGTGACTCTCAGCCAAAGAAATGTGACAGTTGCAGCAGGCAATACGGTTCAGCTTAATGCAGAGGTTGCCCCGTTCAATGCTTCACAGATCGTAAAATGGAAAACCAGCAACAACAAAGTTGCCACGGTAGATTCCAAGGGTACAGTTACGGCTTTGAAAGAAGGAAAAGCATTGATATATGCTGTTGCCGAAAACGGCAAAACGGCTGTATGTGTCGTTACCGTAGAAAAAAAATCAAGCGTTTTGCAAACACTTTTCAAAAAGCTTCTTAAAAAATAATCATAAAGAGGGAGTGAAATTATGAAATTCAGAAAAATATTGTCTGTTGCTCTTTCTGCAACACTTATTGCAAGTTCTGTAAGCCTTTCCGCATTCGCAAAGGAAACAGATAAAAAATATGATTACGTTGCACTAGGTGACAGTATCGCAGCAGGCTTCGGCTTGGAAAACAGCGATGGTACTATCCTTACAGACAGGGCTGTATGCGTTACCCCCGAATTGCTTGCCGATCCCATCAAAGAGGCTTATGCGACCGTTTTCGGCAAATACCTTGAAGAAATGGGACAGGCGAACGGCTATACGACTACTTCAACCAATCTTTCCGCAGTAGGCTACCGTGCCAATGACGTTGCCGAAACGATTATGAGAGACGGCTTTGTCGGTCAGACTGCCGTAGGTATTCTGGAAGGCTTTTTGGGAAAAGGCGGAAGTGCTCCGTTATGGCAGTATCACAAGATATTCAATGAATATCTTTCCGAAGCCGAGCTTGTCAGCATTCAGCTTGGCGGAAATGATATCATACTGGAATTGTTTGGTGATATGAGTTCGCAGGACAACAAGATACTGTCAACTTTGAGTTCGACACTTTTGATGATACTTGCGGGCTTTGATTCAAACAGGGCTATACAATACGGTGTCGATGCGATAAATAAGGCAAAGGACTCCATTACTTATGAAATGCTTTCGGAAGCAGCGGCATATCTGAGTGAACTTGACTTTAACAAATACATTGATGCTTCCGCAGCAAATGTTGAGAAAGTCGTTGATGCAGTCAGAACAGTAAACAGCACAGCGGATATTGCTTTGCTCGGTATGTTTGACGCTTACGGCAATTCACTTGTATATGACGAACAAGTCCGTGATATGTCATACGTTGTCAGAACTGTATTTGCAAGGGCTGCCGAAGAACTGACAGGCATGGAAATCGATGTTGATGATGAAGAAGAAATTGCCGATGAAGAATTGGAAGCAAAAACAGCTCTCCTTTCAAAATATACGGCTAAACTTCAGAAACTTTCCAACAAAGTGACAAAGTACAATAAGGCTGCTGCCGATAAACTTGTAGCGATTATATCCGATGAAATATCCTATCCTTTGCAATATATGGTAGCAGGAAAGGCTGTCGGCAAGGCTATGAAAGTTCTGAATCAGGAACTGGATGAGATTGCAGACAGAAAAGGCTGTATCTTTGTAGATGTTTATGATATAAGCAATGAGCATAATCTCGATCCTCACCCCGATGCACAGCGTCACAAGGAAATTGCTGACATCATGAAAACGGAACTTTCAGATATTATCATTTCAAAAATGACGGAAACAGCCGTTCCCGAAGCTGAAAAAGTGACTCTCAGTGAAAAGAATATAACAATGACCGCAGGTACAACTTATCAATTGAATGCTGCTGTTGCACCGTATGGCACATCTCAGAAAGTGAAATGGCTGTCAAGCAATAAAAATGTTGCGGCTGTTGATTCAAGCGGTGTTGTCGTTGCAAAAAAGGCAGGTACTGCTTATATTACGGCTGTTGCCGAAAACGGCAAAGCGTCTGTCTGCAAAGTTACCGTCAATAAAAAAACAACTGTTTTGCAGACGATATTTAAAACACTTCTGAAAAAATAATATTACAGAGTTTTATCAAAAAAGCCCTGTCCGATTCAAAAATAATCGGTCAGGGCTTTCTGTTGTATCATTTGAGTTCGATAAAAAAATTTAACCTCTCTGTCGCGAATTGACTGAAAGACGACTATTGAAAAAGTTAAAATTCCATCGAAATCACGTTAAAAATACATTGGCGGATTGATTCTATTGTGGATGACCGTTTTCTGAGGTGTGAAATTGTCAATATTACTTGACACAAAAAAGTCAAATTATTTTTGGAGTTAAGCAGACAATTTACAGTTGAAATAATATTGTCTGCGTTTGAGCATAGGAGGAAGTCCGCCGTTTGCAGAACAGATACGCCTGTTATTCCAATAACTCATATAATATCTGAAAATCATAGACTTGAGTTCGGATATCGTATAATTGTTTGATTCTCTTTTCCTGCTGTAAAACAGTTCTTCCTTCATCCTTGCCCACATACTTTCACATCGTGCATTATCATGACATCTTCCGCCGGCACTGTTCATACTCTGCTGAATGTGATATTTACTTATGGCGGTACGGTATTTTTCGCTTGTATACTGACTTCCACGGTCAGAGTGTATGACGGCTCCGCAAAGTCCGGAATAGCTTGTGAACGCATTTTTAAGGGTTTGAACACATAATTCCGCTCTCATATTATCAGCCATTGAAAGACCTAAAACAGCCGCATCAAAACAATCAAATATCGCTGAAATATAGAGTTTTCCGTCTTTGGCGGGAACTTCCGTGATATCCGTAATGCATTTTTCAAGCGGTCTTTCTGCTTTGAAATCACGCTTTATCAGATCATCCGATTTCATTGCTTCCTTGTCAGCTTTGGTAATACCGTTTGGTTTCCTTTTCGGCTGATGCAGCAGTCCAACCTGTTTCATTACCTTTCTGACGGTTCCCTCACTCGGTATTTTCACTCCATCGCCGGCTTTTAATTTCAATGCCATATACATTCTCTGCCTGCCATATGTATCATTGTACTCATCTTCAGCTATGATCTCTTTCATCATACAAACAAGTTTTTCATATTTCCACACTTTCTTTTTTGTTTCAAGATAATTATGAAATCCCTGCCGACTCACACACAGCACTCTGCAATACATCGATATTTTTCCCTTGATACAGCCGCCTTCTGTCTTTATGTCTATGAACTTCATCCGTTCATTTTTCCCGACTTCCGACGGCTCGCTGCGAAAAAAGCTGTTGCCTCCGCCAATATTTCATTTTCTTCCTGCAGACGCTTGTTCATCTTCTCAAGTTCTTTATTTTTCTTCCTGAGCATTTCCAATTCTTCTGCCATGTTCATTGCACTTTCCGGCGTACTGTTTCCTGCACCAAGATATATTTTTCCCTGCTTTGCCTTTTTTCTCCAACCGGACAGCGTTCCATCCGGTATCCCTAATTCTTCTGCCGCTTTCTTGGTTCCTATTTTATTCGACAGCTTGATTGCCTCTATTTTGTACTCCTTACTGTATCTTCTCTGTTCTCCCATTTTTGACACAACCTTTCTTGTTTTTTATATTTTATTGATTCGACTTCGTTGTGTCAAGTTTTATTATACAACATCAATAGCCTTTGTAGTAAATTCCATAGACAACAGCAAAAAGACCGTAAACGGTAGTATTATCCGCATTGTAAAAAGTGCAAAAAGATAATACCGTAAAAAAATTACGGTATCTGTTGACAGAAAATAGACGTTAAGAGTATAATTATATAGGGTGATGATTATGCTTAAAAAATTCAGTGTCAAGGGTTTCAAGAACTTTGGCGAAAAAATTGAATTGGATCTGTCAAATATCCGTGAATATAAATTCAATCCTCAGTGTGTAACGGACGGGCTGATCAGTAAAGCGATTATTTACGGTAAAAACTCTGTGGGAAAAACAAATTTCGGGCTTGCAATTTTTGATATTGTTTCGCATTTGACGAACAAAAATGTTTCTGCCGAATTGTATGATTACTATTTGTGCTCCGACGGAAAAAATGATTTTGCAGAGTTCAGCTATATTTTTCAGTTTGGAGAGAGTGCGATAGATTATACTTACAGAAAAGATGCTGTAAAAAACCTTATCTATGAAAAGTTGGTTTTGAATGGTGAAATTTTGTATGAGTATGACTATCAGACGAAAAAGGGCGATACACAGGGCATTGACAGAATTGCACCGACGCTGAACTGGGCATTTCAGGATACAGAATGTATCTTGAAATATGTTGTCAATAATACGGTATTGCCGAAAACTCATCCTTTGCGTGAGATGATAAGATTTGTTTCAAATATGCTTTGGTTCAGGAATCTTGATGAAAACAGGTATATAGGTTACAAGACCAGCAGCAAGGATTATTATGATTTCATTTTGGATAATAAAAATCTGAAAGAGTTTGAAGAATTTCTGCATATTACGGGAATACAGGAAAATTTGGTTATTATCAAGGATACAGATGGTGTAAAACGCCTGTATTTCAATACATCTGTTCCGTTGCCGTTTTTTAAGACAGCTTCAAGCGGAACCCGTGCATTGTACACTTTTTATTACTGGTATAAAACAGCGTCTGATGTTTCTTTGGTATATATAGATGAATTTGATGCCTACTATCACTATGAACTTTCAGAATATATCGTCAAAATACTTGAGAAAATGACAAATACCCAAGTGATGATAACTTCTCATAATACAAACCTTTTGACAAATAAGATTATGCGTCCCGATTGTTATTTTATTCTTTCTGATAACAGGCTTGTATCATTTGCAGATGCAACAAACAGGGAACTTCGTGAGGGACATAATCTTGAAAAATTGTATATGAGTGGTGAATTTGATGTCTGAAAGAAAAATACTTGTGATAGTGGAGGGTGCCAAAACGGATTTCAATCTGATGAAAAGGCTGTTGGAAATATATGGTATATCCGACAATCATCAAATTGTTTCCTATGACACTAATATTTATACTCTGTACAATCAGTTGCCGGAAAATGAGGAAGAATATGAAGATATAGATTTGCAGCAAATTTTGAAGGAAAGAGAAAAAGATGAGCGAAAGATTGCATTGCTGAATGAACGCTATACAGATATTCTTCTGATATTTGATCTTGATCCGCAAGCTCCCGATTTTTCGCCTGATAAAATAAGAAAAATGGCAAATTATTTTACCGAATCAACCAATATGGGAAAGCTGTATCTGAATTATCCGATGGTGGAATCATTTTATCATATGAAAAATATTCCTGATGACGATTATAAAAATTATATTGTGCCATTAGAAATTTTGCGTAAAAGACAATATAAGCAGCTTGTACATGGATTATGTCGAAACGGCGATTATAATAAGTTTGCTGTGAGTAAAGAGGAATGTAATATTGTTATTAAGCAAAATATTGAAAAAGCAAGGATGTTGACGCAAAAAGATGAAGATATACCTGACGGTATAGATGTTTTAGATAAGCAGCTTTCTCTTTTGAAAAATGAAAATGCGGTTTCTGTTTTGTGTACCTGCGTTTTTTATATAGCAGAATATAATCCCGGAATGATTGATTAAGAAGTATGAGAAAAGAAAAGTTAAAAAAATAGAGTAAATGTACAGCTTTGGCGAAATTCGTTGAAGCTGTATTTTATTTGGAGGAACAAATGGATACAAAAGAAGTTAAGGCAAACCTCAACACCGTTGTTCAGTACAATGGTGTTGACTATATGTTTCAGGGCTGTATCATTCGCAAGAATACAGCCACAAATGAATATTATTATCAGGCAGAGCTTGCAGATTTGCAGGCTCGTTCTATTTTGATA
>CADCCP010000052.1 GCA_902800005.1 uncultured Ruminococcus sp.
TACTGTATCAGCGAAGATGAAAATTCTCTTGAAATTTATCTTGATGGCAATTATCTTTCCGAATACAGCACCGTTTCACTTGAAAAAATGAATGTTATTACAGATTAAAAAATGGGAGGATTTAAAATGAAAGCGATTTTGATACAAAAGATTTCCGAAAAGCCCGTTGCACACGGCAATACCTACATTGAGTACGGATTGACGGAAATAAATGTTGACGGACTTCAGGATATGCAGAAAGCAGTTGACGGCACACTTGAATGTTGGGATTATCTCCGCAGACTTTATGAGAATGGAATTGTGCTGTATTGCAATGACGAGGGTAAAATAAACAATCTTACTCCTTCGGCTATTGTTGTGAACAGCGAAGGCGAAACTGTTGAAATGATTTGCGGAAATGTTCTGCTGGTAGGATACGACTTTGAAAAAGACCATTCCGTTTCTTTGACGGGGGAACAGATAAAAATTATCGGTGAAGTTTTTCAGGAAGCCATTATCAGCATCGAAAAGAATATTATCAAATTGTTTGCTGCCGAAATTGAATAAGGCAGTTGACAAAAACAGAGTTGCCTTATTATAATGTAAGAATTTTCAAAACTCTGTAATGAACAAAAATATACGAGGGGAAGTTTAAAGTATTTTCACTTCTCCTCATATCTGTATAAAAATTATGGTTGTACAAATTTAATCGCCAAAAAGTAACGGTTTTAAAGGTGTACCGTTTTAATCGTTTTTAGTGCTGTTTTGATGGTCAAAAACGGTACAAGTCTAAACCATCGTTTAGACTTACATAAAAAGAGGTGTTTTTATGATTTATGGTTATGCGAGAATCAGCCGACCTACCCAGAATATTGAAAGACAAATCAGAAATATATCGGAATATGCTCCGACTGCAAAAATAATTGCAGAGGCTTATACGGGAACGACTCAGGAACGACCGGAATGGTGCAAACTTCTGAAAAGGCTTAAACCGAATGACACCATTATTTTCGACAGTGTTTCCAGAATGAGCCGTAATGCCGAAGAAGGCATAGAAGAATATGAAAAGCTTTACAATGAGGGAATTAACCTTGTGTTTTTGAAAGAACATCAGATCGATACGGAAACATACAGGAGTGCAATATCACAACAGATTGAAATGACGGGCAATGAAATAGCCGACGAATTTATCAAGGCTATCAACAATGTACTGATGATACTTGCCAAAAAACAGATTTATCTCTCATTTGAGCAGGCTCAGAAAGAAGTTGATGATTTGCATAAAAGAACTTCCGAAGGGATTAAGACTGCCAAACTCAGAGGAAAACAAGTCGGCAGACCCGTTGGTGCAGAAATCGTTTCCAAAAAGAGCGTTTCAGCCAAACAAATTATTTTACAGCACAGCAAAGATTTCGGCGGAACATTGAATGATACAGATGTACTTAAACTTATCGGCAACATTTCAAGGAATACCTATTACAAATACAAGAAAGAATTGAAGAAATAATCAATATTGCCGGATAACAGCAAGCCGTCAGACAGTCTTTTTTACGGACTGCCTGACGGTCATTTTCAGTTCATTTTTTGTCTGATGCTAATCTCAAAGCGTTTCTTTGCAATCGATTTGAAATTGTCAATATTACTTGACACAAAGAAGTTAAATTATTTTTACAGTTGAGCGGACAATTGGCAGCCAAGATCATATTGTCTGCGTTTGAGTATAGGGGAAGTCCGTCGTTTGAAGAACAGATATGCCTGTTATTCCAATAACTCATATAATATCTGAAAATCATAGATTTGAACTCTTACATCGTATAATTGTTTGATTTTATTTTTCTGCTGTAAAACAGTTTTTTCGATATATTGCTAAAAATATCTTTCATTAAATCAATCTCTTCCTACAACTAAGTTGAACCAACGCTTGTTTTTATCTTCGTTTTTATTGCTTATAACTCCAGAAACATGGTCAACATCAATTTTAAGAAGTTCTTTCATTTTTTCCAAGCGATTTTCGATATCCACTAATGACAATCCAATATTTTGAAATACAACGGATTTATCAGCAGATGATGTTGTCATTATACTGCCTATACCGCCTTGATATCTTTTACAAGTTGACACTCTGTCAAAACGTTTCAAAGTGATTATTCTTGAAAAAGAATGGTTTTCATTGATCAGATAAAAAACTAATGAATCTTTTAAAAGTGTCACTTCTCCGGAATAGTAACCAAATGGTGTGTATTCCGAATTTTTGCTGTATTCATCATAAATTTCCTTAATAGATTTATTTGACTCTTCCAAAAGATTAAACTGAGATTTCAACTCATCAAATTCCTGTTCAAAAAAGCCCAAGATTGCTTCACATTCATAATTTGTATCACAGAAATTTTGTATTTTCAATATCCCGTAATGACAATATTTTCCACTATTACTAAGATAATAACAAAAATAAGTGCCTTTATACCATTGCAGACAAGCCTCTTCTTTTTGAACAAAATTTATATCATCGAGAGATTTATTGATAAGGGTATATATATCTATTCTGGGAGAAAAATGCTGATTGAAATAAGAAATAATACTTTTCAAAACTTTCTCTTGAGGACACCAATCACTTGATTCGTCATACCAATACAGTTTGTTATATGTATTCGGAGAAATGATTTGAAGTTCTGCCAATTGACTTTTAGACAAAGATAATCTTCGAGTTATGTAGACGAAATTTTTGGATATATTCGATATTTCTTTACTTGTATATTTTTTAGTTTTGCTCATAAAATCACCTGTTTTACAAAAAGATTATAATTCATATTATACACATATTCGTTTTATAAGTCAATAATCGTCAAAAAAAATATTATTGACGATTGTTGATACTTTTTAATAGTTTATAATGAATTGTGATAATAAGATTATTTTCATTAATATATTATATTCTGAAAAAATAACATTTTTCATAAAGGGTGTTGACATATTTTTGTATTTAAGATATAATAAAACATATCTAAGTGATAAAAATATATTGAGTTTAACGAGGTGATTCCAATGTCATAAATAATATAAATGACGATGTTTCTGGTAAAATTTTGTTTTTGCGTATATTGGGAGGTAAATATGAAGAAAAAAATAATGTCCTTGATAAACTTTATTGCAATTCTTGTGGGTATTTTCTCTTTTTCTCCCGTCGCAACAAAAGTTCAGGCTGCCTCAAACGAACAGACTATATATGATTTTCTTATCAATAATATGGGACTGAACACGGCAGCAGCCTGTGGTGTACTTGCAAATATAGAAAAAGAGAGCAACTTCAGAAATGACGTAATTGAAGGCGGTTATACATGGGAATCTGGCGGAGGCTATGGTATATGTCAATGGACAAATGATTCAAGAACTTCCGGAAGTGGTCGGCGAACCAATCTCGTTACCTGGTGCAACTCAAACGGATATAACTATAAATCATTGGAAGGGCAATTGTATTTTTTAAAACATGAACTTGAAACAGACGTGAGGCGTGGAGTTTATGCTTTTCTGCAACAAGTAGACAATAGTGCAAAGGGTGCATACGAAGCCGGATATAAGTGGTGTTATACCTTTGAGGCACCGGCAGGATATGATACGGGTGTTTCCGTCACGAGAGGCAACTATGCAAGAGATAAGTATTGGCCAAAATACAATGTTGCCCCTGCAGTTGATTTTCAGAAAGATACAAGTTATCCTACACCATTCAAGGCATATCCCGCCAACAGTTCGGATACAACAGAGTTATATAGCAGCAGTCTTGTTGTATATGATAAATCAAAAAGAAATATCGCACCAAATGATTTGTGTGTGATTAGTGAGGTCTATACAAACGGCTACTGCCGTGTAACATATCCTACCAAAAACGGTGATAATACGGAATATGCTAGAATATCCGCCTTTATCACCAATATGATCGGCAAATATCACTATACACCGCCGACAACATTGAATACATATACCAATTCCAATTTCACGACAACCTTCGGAGAAATCTATACAACAGATGACTGTATCGTGGTGGGGGCAATCGGCAATAAGCTGGAACTGATTTATCCTGTTCAATCGGGATATAAGCTTGGCTGGATAGAAAAACCCCTTTCAAGCGATTTTCCGACACCGCTGTATTCGTACAACGCTTCCTCTTCTGACATGACAATGGTATATAAAGAACTTTCCACACTCGGCGGAGAAGTTTACGGAAAAATATTTGTTGATGACAAATGTACACTGAACAGCGTTAATTTAAGCGGTGGCTGGATCAATGTAACGTATCCGGCAGGAAATTCGACCAAAACAGGCTATGTATACATCGATCAGTTCATACCATCGGATTCAAGACTTTCCGTATTCTATAAAGCAAAGGTTTCTCAGCAGACAGATACTTTCCGTAAAAGAGATATGTCAGTCAAATACGGATATGTAAGTGTTTCTGATGAGATGACCATTGTCGGCAAATCCGGAAACAAGTTTCAGGTTTTGTATCCTCTCGATACGGGTGGATATAAGCTCGGATGGATATATGATACCAATATAGTGAAAGACCTGAAAGAAATCTATATCGTATCAAATCCGTCAAAAACGACCTATCTTGAGGGAGAAAATTTCAATTCTTCCGGCTTGGCAGTAAATGCAAAATATTCGGATAATTCCACTGCCAATGTGACAAGCTCCTGTTCATTGAGCGGTTACAGCAGTTCTCCGGGCATTAAGACAATTACTGTTTCCTATAACGGAAAATCCGCTGTATTCAATGTTACTGTCAATCAGAAATCTCTTTCGGGAATCAGCATCATTTCAAATCCATCAAAGACAGTATATGATGTCGGTGAAGCAATCGATACAAATGGCTTGAAAGTAAAAGCTGCTTTCAATAACGGTACATCTGACGAAAATTGCGACTATACTGTTGAATGTTCGGGGGTTACAAGTTCGCTTGGAAGTAAAAGTGTAAAAGTAAATTATACTTATGGAAGTATCACAAAATCTGCTTATTTCAATATTACTGTAAGTCATAACTTTGGCGAATGGACTACTACACAGCAGGCAATGTGCGGAGTGGGCGGCATTCAGACACGTCAGTGCAAAGGCTGTGGTTATACGGAAACAAGAACTGTTACTGCAAAAGAACATGAATATGTTTCGGAAGTACATTCTCCGACCTGTACAGAGCAAGGCTATACCCTCCATACTTGCAAGAACTGTGCATACAGTTATAAAGATAACTATACAAATGCACTTGGTCACAACTATACAAGTACAGTGAAATCTCCGACTTGTCTGGAACAGGGATTTACTACCCATGTCTGCACAAGATGTAATCATATTTACAAAGATAATTATACTGGTGCACTTGGTCACAACTATACAAGTACAGTGAAATCTCCGACTTGTTTGGAACAGGGATTTACCACTCATATCTGTACAAGGTGTAATGATACTTATAAAGATAATTATACCGGTGCACTTGGACACAGCTACAATTCAACGGTAATTGCTCCTACAGAAACAGAGCAGGGTTACACATTACATATCTGTTCTGTATGTGGTGACAGCTATAAAAGTGATTATACCGATACGCTTCCTCCAAAACCATCTGTGATAGCGGGCGATATCAATGGTGACGGCAAAGTAAATATGAAAGACCTTACAAGACTTCATCAGTATATCAATAACTGGAATGTTGAAGTGCAGACAGAAACGATTGATGTCAATGGTGACGGCAAAGTAAATATGAAAGACCTTACAAGACTTCATCAATATATCAATGGCTGGAATGTCAGTGTATATGTAGGAAATACGCCTGTTTTAACAAAAGTTACCGCTCAAAAACAGGTGTACGGAACGTCTGAACTCGGCAGGGAACTTGTATGTTATGATTTCAAGCCTGACGGATATACTTCAACTGTTTTGCTGAATTTCGCCATACACGGATATGAAGATGAATATTCGGCTGATGCACAGGTCTTGGTCAATGCCGCTGAAAATCTTATCGCATATTATAATAACAATTATCCGGAAAACTGCAAAACACGTCTTATCATCATTCCGTGTGCAAATCCCGACGGTTTGTATGACGGAACAACGAATAACGGTTTCGGCAGATGTAATGCAAACGGTGTAGACCTCAACAGAGATTTTGATGCTAATTACCGTTCCTATTCATCAGCACGAAATTATACACAATATCCGTTTTCTGCGGCTGAATCCCGTGCATTGAGAGATTTATACACAAGTGTGAAACCTTCGGCAGTTATCGATTTTCACGGCTGGGAAAACTGTACGATAGGAAATTATGAACTTGCACAGATTTTTGAAGAAGAAATGGGACTTGCACATAAAGTCAGCTTTATGACCAACAATGCTTCGGGATATTTTTCCAACTGGGCATATCAGCAAGGTTCCTACAGTTTGCTCGTGGAATTTACGAACTCCAATTCTGTTGACGGAAATAAGCTGCTCAATTCTGTCAACAGGTTGATTACAGGAGAATATGAAGTAAGCCACGTAGATGCAAACTATCAAAAATTCAATACCATAACCTGTTATGCCCTTTCGACAGGTCACGAAAAAACATATCAGTATTTTAACAAGCCATATTCCACTGAAAGCTACATTGCTGGTCAGACCGATGAAGTTATCATTCTGCGTATATATGAAAACGGCTGGGTAAATGCACAGTATCCCATCACCAACGGATACAAAGCAGCATTCTGTATGCTTGACAAATTCATTTCTCCCTCTGAACAGGTATCAATGTACAAACTGAATATCAGCAGCAATACAACAGTTTATAAACGCAAGGATTTATCCGAATCATTCGGAAAGGCATATCCGACAGACGAAATATATGTTGTAGCCCAAACAGACAATGCCCTGCAAATTATATACACACTTGATGCAGGCGGCTGGAAAATGGGCTGGATTTCAAAATAATAAGAAAGGTGGTAAAAATCATGCTGAAAATATCCAAACACAAAATTTCATATTTTGACAGAATAGCATCTGCACTGTTGTCAATTTTAATGGTATCAAGCGTATTTGTGTTTACAGATATAGCAGATGTCCGCACAGATGCAGCATCAAAATCGGAGATACAGAGTAAAATGATATCCATTTTATACGGCAACAGCGGTGGTAGAATGACCTGTGATTTTGATGGATATGTTAATACAAACGGAAGACATGAAGGAATCGACTTTGCGAAAGGCAGCGGTTCGGAAGTTCATGCTTTGATAAGCGGTAAAGTCCTCCGTGCATATAATACCACATCATCATCACAGTTAAGTACACTTTCCATATACGATGAAAGTAATAATAAGTCCGTTATTTATCTGCACACAGCAAATATGCGTGTAAAAAGCGGTGACTATGTAAACAGAGGCGATGTTATCGCATATGAAGGTGACAGGGGAGCCGGCAGTTCTCCTCACACCCATGTAGAAGTAAGGAACGGTCAAAATCAATATGCCGCAACAAGCGTGAATGACTATACTCTCGAAAATGAAAATCCGTATCCTTACTGGGAAAAGGTTTTGTTTAATAACCCTACCCCCGATTTAATAGTTGATACAAGCTATCCGACACCATTTCAGTCATATCCCGCCAACGGTTCAGGCAAAACAACAGTTTATGACAGAGGTTTGTCTGCATACAGCTTGGACAAAAGATATATTTCTCCGGGCGATTTGTGTGTAATCAATGAAGTATATACAAACGGTTATTGTAAAGTTACTTATCCTACGGGAAGCGGAGACAAAACCGAATTTGCAAAAACATCGGATTTTATTCCCAACGCTGTACAGAAATACACTTACAGTCCTTCGCAGAATCTGACATCATACACCCGTTCCGACCTTGCGGTAAAATTCGGCAGTGTTTTTACAACGGATAAATGTACGGTTGTCGGAAAATCGGGCAATCGTATTCAACTTATATATCCCGGTACAGGCGGAAATAAACTTGGCTGGGTAGATCCTCCTGTTGATTCCGGACCAAGTGATTTTAAAACACCGCTGTATGCATACAATGCCTCGTCTACTGATATGACAATGGTATATCAGTATTTATCTACACTCGGCGGAGAAGTTTACGGAAAAATATTTGTTGATGACAAATGCACATTGAATACAGTCAATGTAAGTGACGGCTGGATATATGTGACATATCCCACAAGCAAAGGCGATAAAAGCGGCTATGTATATCTTGACCAGTTTATTCCGTCCGATTCCAAACTGAATACTTTCTATCAGGCAAAAGTTTCACAGCAGACGGACACTTTCCGTAAACGGGATATGTCGGTAAATTACGGTTATGTAAGTGTCGGAGATACCATCACTGTTGTTGGAAAGTCGGGCGACAAGCTGCAAATTTGTTATCCTCTGGATTCAGGCGGTTGGAAGCTCGCATGGATATATAATCACAATGTAATAAAAGACCTTAAAGAAATATATGTTGCCGCCAATCCGTCAAAAACAACCTATCTTGAGGGTGAGAGCTTCAATTCATCGGGATTGGCTATCAATGCCAGATATACAGACGGTTCCACTGCAAATGTAACGGGTTCATGTTCATTGAGCGGTTACAGCAGTTCACCGGGAACGAAAACCATTACCGCTTCATACAGCGGCAAAAGTACGGCATTTACAGTTGTGGTAAACAAAAAAAGTCTGACAGGCATCAGCATTATATCCAATCCCTCAAAAACGTCTTACTATGAAAACGAAAACATCAACCTTTCGGGACTTCAGGTAAGGGCATCTTTCAATAACAATACAACGGCTAATCTCGGTACAAGCGATTACTATGTCGATACCAATAACATCACATCATCTGTCGGCAATAAGAATGTTACCGTATTTTATGAATTCAACGGCGTTTCAAAATCTGCTTCATTTGGTGTCAGCGTATCACATAATATAGGTGACTGGACAATTACTAAAAATGCCACCTGTACGGAAACAGGAACCAAAGTGAAAAAGTGTAAAGTATGCGGATATGTTTCCGAAACACAGACGATTGCCGCAATAGGTCACAGTTATACGACACAAGTAGTTGCACCTACCTGTACTGCTCAGGGATATACAAACCACACCTGCAGCAAATGTGGACACAACTATAAAGACACTTATACCAATGTAACAAGTCACAATTACGGTGCATGGACAGTTACCAAAAATGCGACTTGTACGGAAAAAGGCTCTCAAACCAGAAAGTGCCAGACCTGCGGTCATACGGAAACAACTGAAATTGCCGCAACAGGTCACAGCTATACAACAAAAGTTGTTGCACCTACCTGCACTGCTCAGGGCTATACACTCCACACCTGCAGCAAGTGCGGAAATAACTATAAAGATACTTATACCAATGCAACAGGTCATAACTTCGGTGCATGGACAGTTACCAAAAATGCGACTTGTACGGAAAAAGGCTCTAAAACAAGAAAATGTCAGAACTGTAGTCATACAGAAACAGCTGATATCGCTGCAACCGGGCATAAATATACTGAAAAAGTGATTTCTCCTACCGAAACAGAAAACGGCTATACCTTACATACTTGTTCTGTATGCGGGGACAGCTATCAATCAGATATTACCGATCCGCTTGGACCTCCCGATCCAAATGCACCGAGCATTGTTGTCGGACAAAAATCGGCGATTCAGGGACAGACCGTTACTGTTGATATTTCAATGAAAAATAATCCCGGTATTGTAGGATTCAAAATCGATATATCGTATGATAAAGATGTATTGACACTTCAAAATGCAGAAACAATAGGTTTTGATGCCATGTACAGCGAAAGCATGACGGCAATGCCGTTTACCGTATCATGGGAAAGCGGTTTTCAGGACGTTACGCTTAATGGAGAGATCATAAGGCTTACATTTGCCGTAAATGAAAAGGCTGCTGATGGCAGTTATCCTGTAACAGTCAGCTATCAGCCTGATGATATCTATAATCTTAAGGAAGAAAATATTCATTTTGCTGTAATCAATGGCAGTGTAGAGGTCAAACAACACATTGCAGGAGATATCAATAATGACGGCAAGGTAAATATGAAAGATGTCACAAGACTTCATCAGTATATCAACGGCTGGAATGTTGCGGTTGTGGAGTCGGCTGTTGATGTAAACGGAGACGGCAAAGTCAACATGAAAGACCTCACAAGACTTCACCAGTATATCAACGGCTGGAGTGTAGCCGTTTATTGATATTGGAAAAGGAGATGTTTTTTTATGAAAACTTTAAACAAAATCTTAGCAGCGGCTGTTACTGTCTTTACAGTTTCCGCATTGTCTTCAATAGCAGTTTATGCCGCCAATGTTCCGAAATTCTCTTTGAATGAGGCTGAAGCTGCTGCAGGAGAAGAAGTCACTCTGACATTTGAATGTTCCGGCAATCCCGGTATCACGGCATGGAAAGTAGAATTTGATTATGACCATGATACCTTGGAACTTGTCAGCTTTGACGCTCAGGGAGTTTTTGAGGGTATCATACCTTCACAGACATTGGATGCCGATCCGTTCGTCATGTCATGGTCGAATGATATCAAAGATGTCAGTGTAAACGGAAAAATCGCCGATATCAATTTTAAGGTCAAAGAATCTGCAGCCGATGGTGAGTATCCTGTCAAAATAACGTATGATGAAGATAATGTTTACAGCGTCGTACTCGATAGCAGCGGCATAGAAACCAACGTGCATTTCGATACTCAGAACGGTTTGATAAAAGTAAAACATAACCATGATTACACGTTGGTAAGCCAGAAGGCGGCTACCTGTACGGCAGCTGGTGAAAAAGTATATAAGTGCAGCAAATGCGGCAATACCAAAACCGAAACCATAAAAGCGACTGGTCATAAATATACTTCAAATACGGTTGCACCGACTGCTTCTGCACAGGGCTATACTCTCCACACCTGTTCCATATGCGGCCATTCTTATAAGGATAACTATACTGATCCAATATCTGCACAGCTTGTTAATAATTCCAAACTTTCAGCAACATCTATTGAATTGGGCAACACCATACAAGTTACTGCTGATGCAGAGGGCGGCTCAGGTTCCTATCAATATCAGGTCGTTTATAAACAGAAAGTACAGACAAAATGGACTACTGCACAAGCATATAATGAAAATACAACCGTTACATTGAAACCTGCCAATGCAACAGAATATGA
>CADCCP010000053.1 GCA_902800005.1 uncultured Ruminococcus sp.
AGCGTTCAATGTTCAGCGGAGAGGCTATCGACAAGGCAAAACCGATACTTGACGGCATAATGAAAAACTACATGGCAGGCTATACCATACTTCTCGAATGCCTTACAGCCCAGCTCATGGTAAACACATTTGAAAATACAGACGGTATCGACCCGTATTACCTCAGCCACATCAGCAAAAATACAGATGAAATACTCGAAAAGATAAATGAACTCAACAAAGTCGTCATCGACGGCAGCAACACAGTAAGTGGTAAATACAATAATATCATTACAATGAACAGAAAAATCATCGTAAACAAGGGCAAGTGTAATAAAGAATATAGTTCTATGTACACTATGAATCATAATATAATCCGCAACAGAAAAGATGAAGGAACGGGTATTTTCAATGAATTCCTTACGGACTACCCCAACTGCCTCTCATTCGGCACTGTAAAAGATCTCGGAGAATATGCGAAAGAAAAAGGTATGACTGTCCGTGAACTTCTCGAAGCAAATGGTATATGCACTGATTATGTTCCCAAAAATACAAATCTCGCAACTTCAATGGCATACAGCGACTTAGGATTGATGAGTTTTGCAAAAGCTATGATAGGTTCGGTACATCTCCACGGTTTGTACAAGGGAATCAACATTGATGAAAAGAATCCTTCCGAGAAAGAATATCGTATGTGGAACAGTGGCTGCAACGGCTATATGTTGGCAAGTACATGGGAATTTGCAGAACCCGGCAATGCAGCAGTCATTCTCGTAAACTAAATGTAATACAAAAGCAGTCTGTCGAAGGGCAGGCTGTTTTTGCATTTTCTTGGAAAAAAATTTTTAAATTTATGCCCCTATAACTTGACAGGAGTTGTTATTATAAGTGAAAGCACAAAAGAGCAGGAGGAAAAAACAGAGTGGACAATGAAAAACTTGCCGAAAGGCTGATGAATGGCGATGAAAAAGCCCTTGAAGAAGTCACAAAAAATTATACTCCGCTTGTTTCAACTATAATTTCCAATGTGGCAGGCGGAAATTTCAGTGTTGAGGACATCGAGGAAACTACATCCGATACTTTTATAACCCTCTGGTACAACAGACAGAAAATACAGAAAGACAAACTGAAAGGCTTTATCTGCTGTATAGCCAAAAACAAGGCGAAAAATAAGATAAAAAGCAATCAGCGACATCAAGATGTAGTCAGTATCGAGGGAATGGACTTTGAGGACGGTCTGAACGTATCTCAGGAGATAGAAGACAAGTTCATATCAGAAACTCTCAGAAAGGCTCTCGATGATATAGGCGAGCCTGACAGAGAGATCATCATCAGGCATTATTACTATTACCAGTCATCAACGGTCATATCCGAAAAAATGCAGATGAACAATGAAACGGTAAAATCACGCATCAAGCGTGCTAAGGAAAAATTGAAAAAAATTCTGACGGAAAGAGGTTTTACAAGATGAAAAAGAAGTTTGTTTTTGATTCGATGGAGTCGGATTTCTCCAATATCAACGAGGAAAGCATTATAGAAAATACAGGTGTTAATACAGAAAGGGTAGTGAAAACAGTTATGGAAGCAACAAAAGCCAAGAAATTCAGACGTTTTACAAAAAAAGGTATCATCGGACTTGCCGCAGCCGTTGCTGCTGCCGTAGCCATAGGTACTGTTTCGGCAGGTGCCGCAATGGGCGGCTTCAATCAGGCTTTCGGCAACTGGTTCGCAGGACAGCCTAAATACGGACTTTTCAGCGGAAGCAACATTTCTTCAAAAAGCGACAATATCAACGTGGAACTGAACGGTATCGCAGGCGATGATAATTTTGTCGGAGCTGTTATGACCATACAAAACAAGGACGGAAGTAAATTTGTGGATAATGCACAGGGTGAATATCTTATTTTTGGCGGAAACAACATTGATGTTACTATTCCACCCATAGCGGTACTTTTCGGACAAGATTACAGCAGGGGCGGCAGTGTATGCTATGAACTTTATGACGAAAATACCATCAAAGCAACAGCTTTTTATCAGGATGAAAATAAACACATCAAAGGTGAGAGGATGACTGTCACAGAAGAAGAACTTCTCATCATGCACCTTGATGAAGAAATAGGCACCTATCTTGACAGTTATGATTCTCTCATGGAAAAATACAAGGACAAACTCGGCAAGGATCAGGCTATCTTCTCTCATTCAAAGAGCGGTGCTTATGAGGACGGAAAATATTATATCGTGACAGAAAAAACCATTCCGTGTGAATTTGAACTCAGTGTCACCCTCAACTACAAGACATCTTCAAGAGCATTGAACGACCTCAACGGCACAAAACTTTCCATGAATGATGTTGATATGACAATTAACGGTATGCAGGCAAAATCTTTCGGTATAAACATGGATGCAACCGTTGGAGCAATAGATTTCCCCGAAGCTCCCGACTTTGACGGAATGGATGAAATAGAAATATCAAAAGCACAGCATGAATATATAGAAAAAATGGATGCAATGGGCTTTAAGATAGAACTTGACATCACCATGAAAGACGGTACAAAGCTGAATGCCGAATCCGATACAAGACTTATAGCTTCAAATAATATAACTTCATCAGCAGGCTCTCTCTATTTACCCTATCAGAAAGACGGCAAAAATATAGCTGTTGATCCCGATGATATAGTTTCCGTTACAGCAACTGCAAAGCCTCTTTCGTAATAAATTGACATACAAAGATAAAAACGCAAAATTCCAGTGACATACTCCCCCGCCTACGCTACTCTTAGAGGCGGGGGACTTCTTGCCTATTTAGGTTAAAAAAGATTTTTTGTTGACATTAATAAGATTCAGATGTTATAATTCTAAATATAAGTTATCTGTTTAATGACAATGTTTCACCCAGTATAAGATGTTATAATCACAAGTAATGGATATGATAAAAACATTCAGGACGGTTTAGAAGAAACTCTTGAAATATAACATCCCCTCCTACTTCATAAAGTTCTCATAACAGGCATACAACCAACGCACATGGATCAAAACAAAAAAGCACCCGAAATTTATTATTTGGGTGCTTTTGATATTTTTCGGAATTTACAGTCGGGATCGGGAATATCGAAACGCTTCATTTTAGCGTATGCAACGCATTTTGAGCCTCCTCTGCACAATTCAGAATATTTACAGTCCTTACAGCTTTCAGGTATGCCTGTACTTCTCAGCTCATTCATGACAGGGGAATTTTGATGTAGAGTGAGAAGGTCAGTTTGCTTTATGTTCCCTATAATGAAAGGGAGTCGCCTGCATGGCATAACATCACCGTTTGCAAGGACTATAAGCAGATTTTCTCCTGCCGAACAGTGATATATTAGTTTGTTTTTACAAGGAATGAACTGTAGCGATCGTCCGCAGAATACCATATTTCTTTTATTGAAACGAGCGGCAGTTCTGCAAAGTTTTTGGAAATCTTCGGAAGAGACCGTGAGTTTGTTTTTATCTTCATCAGCAGGTATTATCACTCTGTCGAACCACAGTTTATCAATTCCGAGAAAATAACAGAATATTGCTAATTTTTTTAATTCGGATAAATTGCCGTTTTGTGCCGTAAATGATATGCTTGTAAATATGCCCTGAGATTTGAGAGCATATATGCCATTCACGGCTTTTTGAAAGCTGCCTCTTCCTCTGATGGAGTCATGGACTTTTTCCATTCCGTCAAGACTTATCTGCACATAGTCAACATGACAAGCCTTTAATTTTCGTGCATCCCACTCACCTATGAGAGTACCATTGGTCAGAACGCCTGTTTTTATACCTTTAGAATGTGCAAGACGGAGTATTTCAAATAAATGAGGGTGAGTGAGAGGTTCACCGCCCGTTATATTGAGCCTGCCCAAGCAGTTATATGCTTTAAGCAGAGTGCAGTATTGGTCAAGGACATTTTCTATATCTTCCATACTCTGAAAAGCACTGTAATCCTCCTGATAGCAGTGATTGCAGCGTAGATTGCAGCGATGTGTTATATGCCACTGTAAAGTAAAATCCTTGTAATCAAAATTTTCCATAATATCAGAAAGATGAACTTCCTCCGCTTCCGCAGCCGCCGCCACCGCAGCTTGAACCGCTTGAGCAGCTTGAGCAGCTTGAGCAACTTGAGCAACTTGAACCGCTTGAAGAAGAACTCGGCGGACGGTGTACGGTTTCTTGACGGACATATTGAGCAGTTACAGGACCTGTGAAACCGCCTGTTACATGATAGGGTTTGAGTTTACCGAGATTGCATGAAAATATCAGAGAATTTTGTTTTTGGGAAAAAGCTATACTAACAGCGATGACTAATCCGAGCATTGCAGATACTACAACATAACCGCTTACTTTCAGAGGCTCACTGATATAACTATTTTTGCAAACGGTATTTATCTGTGAAAAAGCCTCTTTTGCACAATCGTAATATTTTTTTGAAGTAGCATAAGTGCTGACATTATCGGTTATGGAACGTGCCTTTGAGTCATCAACAAATTCATTGATCTTTCCGTATGACTGTATGGTGAGTTTGCGTATATTCATATTAATGACAAATATACAACCGCTTTCAAAATCAAATAATTCATTACGCTTGACACGAGCCTGCTCTATCTCATTATATGCATCATCAGTCGTAGTCCAGAAAGCTATATTTCCGTAATCGGTGACAGGCTTCATATCTTCAACAAGTTTTGCTTCCTCGTCAGGTGTAAGCAGGTCTGCTTCATCTATCAAAATAACTTTGTAATTGTTTTCGCTGTTGATATATTTTACTTCCGACACAGCACCGACAACAATTGTAAATGACATTATCACAGTAAGAATGCAGACTAAACTCAATATAATACTGAAAAATTTATATCGTGTCATAAGCTGCACCCCTCTTGTTGAATTGCGGAAGTCTTCTTTTTGAGATATTTGCTTGGAAAACGATGTGTATAAAAGCTAATGCGAAAAGCTGTGCAGCCGCTATGAATGCAAGGATATAATAAAATGTATTGCTCTGTGGGCTGCTTATCGCAAAGGGGAGCTGCCTTAAAATATCTATATTCATTCTTTCACTTATTATTGCAGTAAAGAATATGAATGAAGTGAACAGCATAGCTGCCCTCATTATAGAATTCACTATATTGAATTTTTTAGCTTCGACAAGTATGCCGTTTGCCTGCATGGTTGCATTGGAAAGTTTCATTGTGTATATCTGTATACTGTGCATTATCTGTGGGCAAAAGAATTTGACGATAAGTATCAGCAGAGATACCATAGCAAGAAATCTTCCCACATAAGCACGTGTTTGTGCGTATGTGCCGTCAGTTGTCATAAGTATCAGACCGGCAATTGCAATCAAGCTTTGAACTATGAAATCAGACGAGAGTTTTTTGTTAAATTCCTTTTTGTCAAATGCAGAACCGATAGTTCTGATATAGCTGTGCTGCATTAAATACATTCCCGATAATCCGAGCATTGTACAAACACCTAAAGTTGTTGTTGCAGGCATTGTCGGGAGATAGTTCATCAATATCATAAATCCTGTAAATATGGTAACGGAAAATATCAGTGCCGCAATAAGTATTTTAAAAGGACTGAGTGGCAGATCGGCAGAGACCTTTCCCGTCTGACCGTTCACTGTCGCATAAGTTATCTTTTCACCTCGACGGTAACTCATGAACCATACAGGGAAAAGATTCTTGTCCGACTGCTTCACTTTAAACGGTATCTTATTTTCATTATGAAACCTTTCTATATGAAGACCTTGCTCTCTTGCCGACTGTTCAAGGAACTGTGAATTCTGTATTTCGCTGTATATTGCCTGTTCCATCTCGCTTTCAACGACAGCCTTATATTCATCTGTGTCAGCATCTCCGACTTCCGCATAAAATCCGCTAAGATAGGCAGGATGGAATTTTTTTATTTCGCTCTTGTCATAAGGTTCGAGTTTCATGCTTATATGGTCGTCGAAGGCAACTGAGGCATCATGTGACAAAGTTTCTGTTATCGTATAATCAGCATCTCCGTGAAGATCGTAATATGTTGTTTGATAGTTGTAATCTCCTATATATTCCTCTTCACTCTTTGCACTTATCGCAACATCACCACGAGTATATCCGACGAAATCGATATATGGCATATATATTCCCTTAAAATCCTCTATCAAAGCGGGATCACGATAATGTTTAGAGACAAATATATGTTTTTTTACTTCCTTGCAGTAAAGCTCCTTGCACTGCTCTTTGGTTATCTTGAAAGGTATTACACCTTTTGGACACCATTCTTTTCTCAGCTTATCGAATATCATAGACGAGCCTTTACAGTACGGACAGAAGCCTACAGCATCATTTTTGTCTGTAGTGTCAACTTCCGCTCCACATGACGGACATACATAGGCATAGCTTTCATAATACTCCTGAGTTTTCGCATCGCCCGAAGTATTGTCTTGAAGATCTTCAACATGAAACCCGTTACGACAATGTTCGCATATCATTTGCTGAGACTCTATATCAAATCTCAGTTCTGCTCCGCACGAAGGACAATATATCACAATACCACCCCAAAATATAAACTTATATGACAATATTATCAGATTTTATTGTTTTTTTCAATATGGTTTGTACATTTTCTTTTGTATTTTCAAGTGCTTTTTCAAATCTTTCCGAAAATTTTTTGTTTATACACTCCGGCTCTATGATCAGTGCATCATCTCCGAATGTGAAAAAATAGTTATTTATCTGAAAATATGAACATTCAAATGTGAGTTTATAATAAATTTCTTTTTCGTTTTTCTCGATTATTTCAGGTTCACAGCAGGGGAGCGGACGCTGATATGATATTTTATCCAGAAACAGTTCTTCATATCCTTTTTTCGTCAGCATAACAACGGACTTTTCTATTTTGTGTTCTTCTTTATTAAAGCCGGGCATGATATATGCCGCTCCGAATGAAGTATACAATTCTTCTATTTCAGCCGTTTCTTTTTGGCTCAGCGAGAATTTTTTACCTGTATCTCTGCACGAAACGATACGACTGAGACTAAATGTTGTGTGTTTGAACTCGGCATCACTGCCAAGTTCACGGGAGTACCCCAACAGGTAGTATGAGAAAGAATTATCGTCTATTTCGCATTTATACGGCTTGACTTCATATTTTTTCCCATTTGAGTGTTCAACAGCAAGTATTTTGGGATCTTCCTTGTCATACAGATTTGAAATGATAGTATTGTATTCTCCGTAAAAATAAATTTGTTCACGCTCGGCAAGTGTATGATGTGAATATCTTTCAAGAAGATATGACAGCATTTTGTTCATATTGAATTTCAGACCATTATTACCATTATTTTTTTTAGCCTTCACAAAATCGAAATAAGTCAGTCTTTTTCTCAATTCATCTATGAGTGCCAGACGGGGAGGTTCACAAAGACCTTTCCGTTTTTTCTGTTTCATAGCCTCAACAATCTCCTGATTGATCTGCTCTTTAAAATGGCTGTTGGCGTATAGGATATAATTGCAAAGTATCCTGCAAATGAATGCGTTTGAATTGGATAAATCGTAGGAAAATTTTTTATTAAATCTAATATTGTCACGCTGAAGCTGACAAAAACAGAATCTACTGACACTGTAACGTGATTGCTCACATTCTTTTATTTTCTCATATATACTTGTTTTTTTATTATTATCCAATATTTTTTCCTCCTTATTTCGTCATTAATATACTGACAAAAAATTTATCTTGTGTCTCTTTATGTCGAGCGTTGTATATATTATAATAATCCTGTAAGAGAAAGTCAACACACCCGACCAAACATGACAAGGAGGAATCACTATGAAGAAGCTGTCCATTATTTATGATGTTACCGCTCTGTGTCCCTGGAACTGTGCCATATGCTGTATGGGTGCGACTTCGGACAGAGCCTGTCTTAACCGTGAACTGACTCTCGAACAGAAACTCTCTGTTGCAGATCAGGTCTCGGAACTTTCCCGAAACGGCTATGATGTCCGTATCGATCTTTCGGGCGGTGAACTGTTCATGAACATTCCCGACCACAAGAAACTGCTTTCGGCATTTTCTGAGGTACTCGGTAGGGATAAAGTGGGCGTGAGCTGTTCAGGCTACGGCATCGACCGTGAACTTGCGGAATTTCTCGGCAAGACCGTGCACGATGTGGAAATGACTATGGATGTCGTCCCTTACCGGCAGTATCAGTTGCGTTGTGAGGGCTACAGCATTGCTGCTGCAAGAGCCGTTCCCCTGCTGAAAGACGCCGGCTGTGAGGTCGGTTTGCAAACCGTTGCCAGCCGTTACAACATGGGATATGCCGATGCTTTGGCAGTATTTGCTTGGGCAAGTGCAAATCATGTCGATAATTGGAGTATTTTGCGTTTCTTCCCGTCGGGAAGGGGAGCAGATTTTCCTGAAGCTGCCCTTACCGATAAGGAATGTGAGGCTTATGTCCGCATGGTGCAGGAAATTTCCGCACAATCCCGTGTAGAACACAAGCCCAAAGTGGATTTTCACTACCTCATGCCCGGTCACAGCAAATATACCAATGTCTGCCGTTGTGTACGACATTCTATCGGTATCCTTCCGAATGGTGATGTAGTCGCCTGTTTCTGGGCACTCGACACCAATACCGGAGCTGTTGAGCCGAAATTCCTTCTCGGAAACGTCAAAGAACAGTCCCTGCTTGAAATCCTCAACGGAGAGAAAGCAAGATACTGGTCTGACTGCGAGCACTGCTGTGAACTTGGAAACTCCGAACTCGAAAGGAGAATTGACAATGTTTTATCTGCTTAGTCTGCTGACAGGCATTCTTGAATGCGGTTGGATACTTAACGGTATATGCCATTCCCTCCCCCTATGGCATATACTCTGTTATCCGCTTGCCTACCATTTGGGAAATCTTTTTCCCAAACCCTTTGCAGTGAAAAAGATCATAATTTCCTCAATGTGTATAGCAAGCCTGTTAATAACCACGATTTTATTTTTCTTAAAGCACACCACTATGCCTGACATATTTCATTTCATGGAATGGTCGGGAACTTGTCTCAGACTGTTTATGCTCTCGGCTGTCATACAGTCCGTCAGAAGCGACATGAAACAGGAAGGCAACAGGCTTTTGAAGCGTGTTGCCCGTGTAGGCGGTTTTCTGCTTTCCGTTCTCGCTATATGGATACCCGAAATATTGTTTTTCGGTGCAACGGTTATTGCGTTTTTTGCCCTGCCGTATTACGGGCAGAAACCTCATTTCACCTGCATGGAAAATCAGGGCGGTTATTCTTCCGTTATGATATTCCATCAACTCCACTACTTTTTCTACGCACATATCACACTTGCTGCCGTAAGTATAGGTCTTGGCAAGGGGACATCACCATTACCATTTCTGGACTATGTATTCAACCGTAATCCGCAGGCTGTCGGCTGTATCCTTGCAATTCTGCTTTTCTGCGGCACATGGATAACTTATATGTCCGTTGAACCTTTCCTCTCACGCCTGACAAACAAAGTTACCCTTGTATTTTACATAGGACATTCTGTAATATGTCTTTTGCTGCTGATTATGAGCAGAGTAACAGTCGGTACAGAGTTTATTATCCTGTGGCTTCTGACAGGCTTCGGCGGTGGTACGGTCTACACCATTTCCGCAAGAGCCAAGTCAAGAGGCACTTTTGACAAGTCATCTATGACAGTTGCGGAAAATATCGGGCATACCTTGGGACTTCTTGCAGCCGTCATCGTTGCAGCGTGTTTTTGGGATAATTCCCCGTCCATGATGCTGATATACGGCTCTGTAAGTGCGTTTTTCGCCGTCATAAGCATGACGCTTACCATACGAAAGGAGAAACATTATGAAAGTATCTCAAACAACGGCTAAATCAATTCTTGTTAAGTCAAATCTGCCTGCATCGGACTTCGTTGCCAACCCATATTCAGGCTGCCCTCATCACTGCCGTTACTGCTATGCGTCATTCATGAAACGCTTCACCAAGCATGAGGAGGAATGGGGTACCTTTATCGATATAAAAGAGTATGAATCCAAAAAACTCCCCTCAAATCTCAGCGGAAAAACAATTTTGCTTTCATCCGTGACCGATCCGTATAATCCTTT
This sequence comes from uncultured Ruminococcus sp., assembly GCA_902800005.1. Classification (GTDB taxonomy): domain Bacteria; phylum Bacillota; class Clostridia; order Oscillospirales; family Acutalibacteraceae; genus UBA1213. The sequence goes on from CADCCP010000053.1 coordinate 10,094, forward strand.
TGAAGCAAAATACCACAAAAGCCGTGAAGTGCTCCAACTTCTTGCCAACTCAAAGGCACATATTGAGATTCTCAGCAAGTCCGATCTTATGCTGAAAGATATTGACCTGCTGAAAAGTATACCCGATCTGTCAGTAGGAATATCCCTGAATACGCTTGATGACGTTTTCAGAAAGGACATGGAAAGCGGTGCTGCATCTGTTCAAAGACGGCTGAAAGCCCTTGAAACCTTGCACAGAGAAGGCATAAAGACCTATCTTTTCATATCTCCTATATTTCCGTATATAACTAACATAAGGGCAATATGCGACATGGTATCGCCTTATGCGGATATGATATGCTTTGAAAATCTCAATCTCAAAGGAAGTGCAAAACAGGATATTTTGAATTATATCTCCGAAAAATATCCGCAGTATCTGAAAAGGTATAAAGATATTTATCTGAAAGGTGATATATCTTATTGGAGGGAGATGGAAGAAAATATAAAGACCATGTCCGCAGATTATAAAGTGCCGTTTGTAAGCTACTTTTACCATAACAAGATAAGAAAGGGCGGGAAAAATCATGATAAAGTTTCTTGGAAGAAAGCTTGAAAATCCGATAATAGCCTCATCCTGCATTGCAACGGAAAGCGTTGAGAATGTTCTCAGACTTGCAGAAAATGGTGTTCAGGGAGCAATTCTGAAATCATGTGCCAATTATCAGCGTGGAGATGTTTCAGGCAAACGTCAGTTTGCTGTCGGCAAGGACGGCTTTTTGTATGCATCATCACCGTTTGAGAAAGAAATACTCACACTTGAAGAGTGTCTTTCCATGCTCACTGAACTCCGTGAAAAGACAGATATTCTCTTGATACCGAGCTTTACGGCAAACAGCCTTGAAACGTCAGAATGGCTCCCGTCATGTCAAATGCTTGCTCAAAGCGGTGCAGATGCCGTACAGCTTGACTTCTTCTACATGGGAAATCTCATAGGCACAGAAAATTTCGGTTACAAGCTGACAGCACTCCTGCATGAACTTATTGCAGAAATTCCTATTCCGATCATGCCGAAATTAAACATCAATCTTCCGAAAGACTATTAGAATATGTTTCACTTTTGGATTCCGTCCGCTCCCCTTATTTTGAGGAAAGTGACGGACAGTATCGACTGAGTGAACGTCTTGAAGCCGACATGACTTCATGCTTCGGACACTGGCAACTTCCTTTGACACTCGGATACACCTATACTGTCGCAAAGCACGGATTGAAGGTATGTGCAGGCGGTGGAGTGACAAATGCCAATGATGTGAAAAAGCTCCTTGCGGCAGGTGCGACCACGGTACAATCTGCAACTTTTCTGACAAAATTTCCCGACAAAGTTTCTGAACTCTGTCGGGAGATTGTTTTTATGTACATATGGTAATCTTTTACTTCTACTTCACTATCTGAACGAAATTTATACCGATCTCTTTTAACCTAATGTGCAAGAAGTCCCCCGC
>CADCCP010000054.1 GCA_902800005.1 uncultured Ruminococcus sp.
GATCCTCGGAGACTGTGGATGATTCTTGCCTGCCGTTCCTGGCCTCGTCCTCCAAACGCAGTCTCCTCATTTCTTTTAAATAGGCATTCTCTATTCTCAATCTGAGATTTTCTTCTTCAAGTTCTTTCAAATATTCTTCATTGGATTTATCTGAAAGTTTTTCTGGACATGATTTTTTTGTTTTAGGCATTTTAGGTTTCCTTCTTTCCGATTTCGGACGCAGTGCATTGGAACCGCCTGTCTGATAACTGTTTATCCAACTTGATATTGTACCCGGATCACTCATACCTACTGACAGTGCAAATTCCTGTATTGACATTCCGCTTGCTAAATATGATTCTACCATATCAAGTTTGAATTGAAAAGTATATCTTTTGCTTTTATGCGGTTTTAATCCGTCATCACCCAATACTTTATACGCTTTTACCCATTTTTCTATGAGGCTGTCTGTTGGCATTTGGTATTTTTTAGCCAAATATCTGTATCCATGCTCTCCTTCAAGATATTCTCCTACTACTTTTTTCTTGAATTCATAATCGTATTTTTTCAAAGTAATATTTCCCTCCGTTTATTAGATTTTTTGGTCTAACTTTCGGGGGGCAGGTCACCGTTTTCATAGATGAGAAAGCGGATACTTTTTGACCTGATCAATGTTGCAGTGGTTCATTGCAATGTTGAAGCACCTTGAAAACCAAATATAGTCCGTATGGATTAGTAGGAGGACAGCGTGGCTATTTATGAGTTACCGTACTGAAAGCAAGAGCCTTGCATTTCTGCGAGGATAAGAACGGTGTCAGTTTGATAGTGACAGTTCTGCATCACAAGCGGAAATATACACTGACGGTAGCGAGGCTGCCAAACATCCATACAAGTTGTGAAACGCACAACTATAAAACCGTTAGCAATACAATTTTTGATTTTCAAAACACTTACAAGGTTTTCCCCTTCCAACCAAGGGGATTGCCTTTAAGTAATATCATAGTTTTACTTTGCTATGGTATTACTTAAAGGCAAAAAGCCGAAGCTTTTTACCTTTAAAAAATATTTTGGTTGCGGAGGCAGGATTTGAACCTACGACCTTCGGGTTATGAGCCCGGCGAGCTACCTAACTGCTCCACTCCGCGATATTCAGTTCTCTTTGAGAGTGCTTAATAAGTATAACACAGTAATATCGATATGTCAAGAGAGTTTTAAAAAAATATTTTAAATTTTTATATAAAAGATTTTGAATTGCCAAGCGACAGGATAAGCCGCTTGGCAATTCTAATCAAGAAGCAGAGAGTTTTTTGGTGATTTTCAGAATATTCTGACCGTTAAGGTGTTCATAGCAGACCTGATCCATCATTTTCTTGACAAGGAAAATTCCGAGTCCGCCTATGTTTCTTTCATTTGCGGAAAGGGTAATATCAGGATCGTCCTTTGAAAGAGGATCATATGGGACACCGTTGTCCGTGAAAGTGATAGTTATTTTGGGAGGATCACTGCTAAACTCGACATCGACAGAGACATTTCCTTTATGGGAGGAGTAGGCGTAATTGGCAATATTTACAAATATCTCCTCAACAGACATATTGATCTGCATTTTTGTTTTTTGAGAGCAGTGCATTATTTCCAAAGGGTGTTCGATAAAGGATAAGACCTGCGGCAGATTTTCGACTGCCGCTTCAATTTGAAGTTGTTGCTCCATTATTTATACCCCCTTATATTCCAGACACAGCATTGTCAGATCGTCAAACTGTTCCGCATCTTTTACAAAGCTGTCAACAGCATTTTTGACGTTTTTAAGTAATTGTTCGGGTGAAGCAGAAGTATCTTGATTAAGTGCAGTTATCATTCTGTCAGTACCGAACAGTTGGTTATCGATATTGGTAGCTTCCGGCACACCGTCCGTGTATAGGAACAGTTTTGAACCGGGAGCAAGCTGTATGTCATATTGTTTATATTTCAGACCGTCCATTCCTCCGAGAACAAGACCATGTTTATCTTTGAACAGTGTAAATTTTTCATTCGGCTGCATGAGTACGGGAAATTCATGACCTGCATTAGCGGCTGTCAGTTTTCCTGTTGAGATCTCAAGTATGCCGAGCCATACAGTCACGAACATATCTTCATGGTTATTGGCACAAATGGCACTATTTGCAGCAGTAAGGATGTCGGAAGGAGTTTTTCCCATTTTAGCATAATTGGAAATAATTATCTTTGTAGCCATCATAAACAGTGCTGCAGGGACACCCTTACCGGAAACGTCTGCTGCAACAAGGCATAAATGATCGTTATCTGCAAGGAAAAAGTCATAGAAATCTCCGCCGACCTCTTTGGCAGGAGTCATTGATGCAAATATGTCGAATTCCGAACGCTCCGGGAATGCAGGGAATTTATTTGGCAGCATACTTGACTGTATTTTTTCGGCTAGTGACAGTTCTGTGCTGATGCGTTCCTTTTCAGCAGTGATCTTTGTCAGATCATCGACATATTTTATGATTTTTTCTTCCATGTTATCGATAGAGGCGGCAAGTACACCTATTTCATCTTTATTTTTGACAGAGTCTGCAAGCCTCAGTTCGGGCAAGCTGTTTTTCTTTGCAAAGCGGTCTGCTTCTTTCATGACCTTTTTGACAGGCTTCAGAAGCACTGTATGCAGATAGAATGACTGTACGATCACGACAAGGACAGCCACAGTTATGAGAACTGCAAGGACTTTGTTTATATAGGTGTTGCGGACACTGACCAAATTCTCCATCTGACGCTGAACGCAGAGAATAGCAGTTGTTTTGCCGAAATCGTCTTTCAGTGGGATCATGGCAGTGATGTGGGGAGCGGTCTCAATATAGCCTTTATCCCGCACTTCAAGTTCACGCTCCGATTTTCCTTCATACAGTTTTCTGTATTTTTCACGATATTCGTCATTGGTCGTTTCACGGACATATCCGAATTTATAACGGGTATATCCGCTGTTTTCATTGATAGTCGAAAACAGGAATGTTATATGACCGTAATCTGTCAGATCGGGGCGAATGACATATATGAATGTTACGCCGGAAGAGTTGCAGAGGCTTTGCATTTTGTTCCATGCTTCAAGATATTCTTTGGTTTCGCCGCCGCTTTGGGCATATGCATCCATTTTGTCGGTGTCAAGGCAGGTGACAGCGATGTCTGCCGTATGGAAGGCATCGTCCGAATACTGTTTAAGCAGTGCTTCCGTGAAGCCGTTATAGCCGATCGTACTCACTATGAGTGAAAACACCGTCAAGAGCAGAATGATCCCGAAAACACTTTTGAATACGATACCGATATGTCTTTTTTTCGTTGTTTTCATCATGTCATTCCATTATTTTTGAGCAGAGCTTCTGTGTCTCTGATATGACGACAGATAGCATCAAATGTTTCACGGCTGATGTCGTGTTCGATAAGACAGGCATCTTGTTCGGCAGTATCTCTGTCAACACCAAGATCGATCAGAACTTTTGTAAGTATCCTGTGACGGTCATATGTATGGGAAGCGATAGCCATGCCTGTTTCAGTGAGAATGATATAATTGTTCTCATCCATTGTGATATATCCACGCTCTTTCAGACGTTTTGTCGTATATGTGACACTCGGTTTCGTCACTCCCAAGAGATAGGCAACATCTATGGAACGTATATATCCCTGTTTTTCCTGTATCATAAGCATTGCTTCAAGATAATCTTCAATGGTTTTTTCAACATTTTTTTCTTTGTTCATAAAAAAATTCTCTCCTTATAGGATATTTTATTTAATATTAACACATGGGCATCAAAAAATCAAGGCATGGGGTGAATTTTTGTTTTGCATATTGACAAAAAAATTAGGCTGTGATAAATTAAAAATTATAAAAATATTTTTGGAGAATACATATATGAAAACTCTTAAAGATGTAAAAGCGGGTGAAACTGCCGTTATCAAGGAACTGCATACGGACGGTGCGGTCAGATACAGAATGATGGATATGGGTATAAATAAAGGTACAGAGGTGCTTGTCAAAGGAACATCGCCGTTGGGTGATCCCGTTGAGATCAGCTTAAAGGGATATGATATTTTTCTGAGAAGATCGGATATGAAAAAAATTGAAGTGGAGTAATTAAGCATGGGGATAAAAATCGCACTTGTCGGAAACGGCGGCAGCGGAAAATCAACACTTTTCAATGCCTTGACAGGTTCAAATCAGTCTTTGAAGAAGTGGCATGATGTCACCCTCGACAGAAAGATCGGCAGACTTAAAAGACATAAAAGTGCAAGGATAGTGGAATTGCCCGATATATATTCACTGTCACCGAACACAATGGAAGAGGTCATTGCAAGGGAATATCTCATAGATGAAGAGCCTGATGTGATACTGAATGTGGTAGATGGAACGAATCTGGAAAAGAGTCTGTATTTGACTACACAGCTTCTTGAATTGGGAATGCCTGTTGTGGTAGCCGTGAATATGAAAGATATAGTGGAGAAAAACGGCGATCAGATCAATATAAAAGAGCTTTCAAGGAAGCTCGGATGTTATGTAACAGAGGTATGTGCTGTAAAACGTAAGGGCATTGCCGATACGACTGATATGCTCATAGAGGCTGCACAGAGTACAAGGCGTGTTTTGCCGCAGCACCATTTCAGCGTGGAAGTCGAAAGGGCTTTGACGGAAATAAGCCTGCTTGCCCTGAAAACAGTCAACCCAAACAGAAAAAAGTTTTATGCTTTGAAGCTGTTTGAGAGGGACAAGAAGATCACTAAAAAGGCTGATATAACCGAGCGTACCAAAGACCTCATAGACAAAGAAGTCAAACGGGCAGAAGAAAAACTCGGACTTGATGCCGTAAGCATTTTGAATAAAGAGAGATATGAATATATCTCGTCTGTCGTTAGAACGTGTTACAAGAAAAATGAGGAAAAGAAAAAAACGTCATTTACAGAAAAGGCGGATAAGATCGCCTTGAACAGATGGGCGGCGATACCTGTATTTCTCTTTATCATGTTTCTGATATATGCGGTGACTTTCACGGCAGGGATATTCCTGAAAAATTTTATTGATACTGTTATCATGAGTGATAGCTGGAACTTTTTGGGCATGGAAGATATGACCGTACCGGGAATAGCACAATTTTTCAGAAGTTGGTTTTCCGATATGGGAAGCCCTGCATGGCTTCCGTCACTTGTGGTAGACGGCGGTTTAAAAAGTATCAGTGTTGTGTTGGGATTTTTGCCGACCGTCATAATAATGTACATACTTTTGGGATATGTCGAAAGCAGCGGATATTTGAAAAGGATCGCTGTCATATTTGATGTGATATTCAAAAAAGCAGGTATGTCAGGTGTTGCCGTGATACCGTTCATTATGGGGGCAGGTGACAATATCATGGGTACTTTGTCATGTGACCTTATAAAAAGTGACAGGGATAAAAAAATGTCTGTCATCACTTCGTCATTCATGCCCGATGTAGCAAAACTGCCTTTTATATCCATGATGGCAGCGGCATCAGGCAATCCTGTGCCTTTTGCATTGGAACTGCCCGATTACCGCAAGCCGAGATGGAAAGATGTGTTCATGACGGCTCGTGAAAGGTGTGGAGGTTTCTTTAAAAAAGCCGGTCTTATCATATTCCTTTCATCAATGGCACTTTGGGCAGGCTCTAAATTCGGCATTACAGACGGTACTTTCGGCTTCAATGCAGATATGCAGTTCTCCGAAAGCATTCTTTATCAGATATTTGAAAGTTTTTCGGTTGTGTTCGCACCGCTGGGATTTGGTGTTCCGAAGGCTTCCGCCGCTGTATTCATGGGAATTTTCGGTAAAGAGAATATTGCCTTGATAATGACCGAAAGCGATTTTAAAGCCCTTGCACCGTTGGGAGCATTCTGTTTCATGGTATTCAATCTTCTCTGTATGCCGAGCATTTCAGCAATAGGTGCTGTCAGAAAAGAAATGAACAATATGAAGTGGACACTGCTGACATTTGCATATCAATGCGGATTTGCATATGCGGTATCTCTTGCGATATACCAGTTCGGCTCGGTATTCACGGGTGCTTTGCAGGGAGAAAATGCCGTTTATCACATAATCGGAGTTATCATTTCATTCGGTTTGCTGTTCTTCATGGGATTGATGATATTCATGCCTTACAAAGACTCAAAAACACTTATCTACACTTTCCCGAAGAAAAAACGAAAATAAATATAACGGCTGTCACTTTGACAGCCGTTTTTTTAATTTTAAAGAATAATGCAGATAAGCCCGTTACAGCCGTCATTGATAACTCTCTCAATAGTTTCTTTGAGTTTGTTTCTTGCATCGGCAGGCATACGGTAAAGTTTGTTATGCAGACCTTCATTTACGAGATCATGCAGGGATTTGCCGAATATATTCGATTCCCATATTTTAGAGGGATCTTCCTCAAACTCCCTGAGAAGATATGAAACAAGTTCTTCGGACTGCTGTTCCGAGCCTACAATGGGAGTTATCTCTGTTTTGATGGTAGTTTTCATCATGTGGACAGACGGGGCATTTGCACGAAGGCGTATTCCGTAACGCCCGCCTTGCTTGATGATTTCGGGTTCTTCAAGCGTGAGTTCTTCCATAGACGGCATGACAATGCCGTAGCCTGTTTCGCAGACATCATCATAGGCTTCCTGAACCTTTTCAAAACGCTTTTTGATTTGGGAGAGTTCTGCCATAGCATTCAGCAAACCGTTTTCATCTGCCACTTCAAAGCCTGTTTTTTCACCGAGCACTTTATAAAACAAGGACGGTTCAAGTTCTATTTTCATTCGTGCATGACCTGTACCCAAGTCAACGGCACTTGTTTCTGCAAGTCTGATATATTTGCAGTCGGATATTTTTTCGGCAATGTCGCTGACTTCACGAATTTTCACGGCATTTTCCGCCTCTGACTTTATCGCACTGAATACTTCACTTCTCAGCCAGTGACTTTTTTCAAGCGAGTTCACCCATTTGGGCATATCAACTTTTATCTCTTTCACGGGAAATTCAAAAAGCACTCTTGCCAAAATTCTTTTTATCTCGTCTTCATCAAGTTCCATACAGCTTACAGGCTCAACAGGTACGCCGTATTTTTCACTTAACTTCTGTGCAAGCTGTCTTACTGACTGCAATTCGGGACTGACAGAGTTCAGCAGAACAACAAAGGGTTTATTTATGTCTTTCAACTCATTGATAACTCTCTCTTCTGCAAGCTCATATTCTGAGCGGTCAATGTCGCTGATAGAGCCGTCAGTCGTAATGACAAGACCTATGGTGGAATGGTCGGTGATAACTTTTTTTGTACCTATCTCGGCAGCCATGTCAAAAGGTATCGCTTCTTCAAACCAAGGAGTTTTTACCATGCGTGGGGCTTCATCTTCTATGTAGCCCAATGCACTCGGTACGATATAACCGACACAATCTATCATTCTTACATGAAATATTGCATTGCCGTCAAGCTGCACTTCAACGGCATTTTCAGGGATAAATTTAGGTTCTGTGGTCATGATGGTACGACCTGCCGATGACTGCGGCAATTCATCGTTTGCTCTTTCACGCTGTTCATCCGTGGGAATATTCGGGATAACAAGCGTGTCCATGAAACGCTTGATAAAAGTAGATTTGCCCGTTCTGACAGGTCCTACTATGCCCAAATAAATATCCCCGTTGGTACGCTGCGATATATCTTTATAAATATTTCTTTCTTCCATAGAAATTCCCCTTTCACGTTTACATTGGAATCAATATCATGCTGTGAGCCTGTATGACATCATCTGTAAGGTCATTTTCAAGCTGTACGGCTTCAACAGATGTGCAGTATTTTTCGGCTATATTCCAGAGAGTTTCACCTTTATCTGCATAATAAAGAGTAAGAGCGGCATTTTTGTCTTTAACTCTCGGTTTTTCTTCGTCTGCACTTGCCGAAACGATACAGCGGTTTGTTTTGCTTTCCGTGACAAGCCCCTTTATTTTCAAGTCGGCTTTGAGTTCGACAGTGTTATCGCCTGTAATGCGGAAAGAGAGATTTTTACAGGAAATATCCATGTCGGCGGAAATATCGGATATATCCGATATATCGGGCTTGAAAGTGAATTCCAGCGGTCTTTCCGCATAAAAAGGCACGCCGTCTTTATCAAGGGCAAGCATACAGCAGTTTATTTTGCCTTTTGCGGAAAGGGAGTTGCCGTCATTGGTGCATATTGAATTGATACTGTCACACCATGTATCGATCATTTTAGTAATGCCGTTGTCACCGGTTTTTACTTCCTGCTTTACGGAAATATCGCTGTCGGGCATGGGAGAGATATGTGAAAAACGGCAGTTTTTCTCTGTCAGTTCAAGGTCGTAATCTGTTGAATAGGCATCGTCTATCACATCAACAGTCTTGTCATTGTAGGCAAAGACCGTTGCACATATCTTTGCATCAAGAGTGACAAGTGTACTGCTTTCATCATATTCGGATTTGAGTGCTACATCATAATTCATGACCTCAAGTTTTATGTCGTTCTGTGAAATATCCGATATGCCTTGAACATCTATGACTTGCGTGTATGGGATATTGAAAGACATTGTATCCTGTGAACCTGTTTCAATATCCGTCACATACAGCAAATGCAGGACAGCTTCACCTTTAAGCATGACTTTATCGGAAAGTGCCTTTGCACTTTCAATATCTATCGAAAACTCGGAACGTAGGATACTTTCAGGCAAGCCCTTGCCTTGACCTATATCAAGGACTTCACTTATGGAGAACTGCTGCTGACCGATACCCGAAAGGCAGCTTATGAGTTCGGAATGTTTTTTCTGCTGAATGTCGGGGGCGGTCATGGAGGTGCAGTATTCCTGCTGTGAACGTGCAAAAACGGACACGCATACGGAAAATGCACCGTGAATATCAAGTCTTCTGGGTGTCAATGCACGACAGTTGAGATATTCCGTTTTCACCTTGACTACAGCCGTCAAGTCCTGTGCAGGTGACTTGATACTGAAACTGCATGAAAAGGGAGTTGTATGCTCGCAAAGTCTGACAGCTTGTTTTTTGCTGTCAAGGTAGTACAGTCTGATGACCGCCACGCCGTCTACGTCAAGCCTGTCGGCAGATATATTCTTTGACATGACAGAGGGACATATCCTGCATTTCAATATCCTTTCAATATCGGGGCAATAGTCCGGCAAGCTGAAATCTAAGTCAACAGCCTGCTCGGAGCTGCCTTCAAACACGTTTTCGCATACAAAACAATTATCTTTTTCAAGCTGATACTCCATTTGATCCACTCCCAAAATTTTTATCTGTGGAAAATATATTCTCAGCCTGTCTTGAATATTACAAAAAAATAAAAGACAAGGCATTTTGAACCTTGTCTTTTGGAAATCATTGTAGGACATTTTTCATTTGTATCAAAGGCAGTGGAGCGTGAATATAATAATATTCAGGAGAGTGATATATATGTGCGGAATAGCAGGCTGGTTTGATAAGAAAGTTGATTTTACTGAAAAAGAAAGTATCATAGATGCCATGTCAAAAACGCTTGCAAGGCGTGGACCTGATGACAGCGGAGTTTATGTAAATTCACCTGTATGTCTGATACACAGACGGCTTGCAGTTATAGATGTAGAGAACGGCAAGCAGCCCATGACTAAAAAGCATGACGGTAAAGTCTGCACGATAGCCTACAACGGTGAACTTTACAACACTTCCGAGATCAGAAATGAACTTATTTCACTCGGCTATAAATTCGATACAAAAAGCGATACGGAAGTTGTTTTATCTTCATACATGGAATGGGGCGAAAAGTGCGTTGATAAACTCAACGGCATATTTGCCTTTGCGGTCTATGACACGGATAAAAGAACTTTATTTCTTGCCCGTGACAGAATAGGTGTTAAACCGCTGTTTTTTTACGAATGCAATGACGGATTTCTATTTGGCTCGGAGATAAAGACCTTGCTCGCAAATCCTCTTGTCAAGCCTGTTGTTGATGAACAGGGCTTGATGGAGTTATTTTTCATGCTTCCGGGCAGAACTCTCGGTCAAGGCATTTTCAAAGGCATAAAAGAAATTTTGCCCGGAGAATGTGCCGTTTATGACGGTGAAAGGCTTATGCGAAAGAGATATTTCACGCTTAAAGCAAGGGAACATACTTCAGATGTGAATAAAAGCATGACGGAAGTAAGGGAACTTTTAACGGACGCTGTTGAAAGGCAGCTTGTTTCAGATGTACCGCTGTGTTGTTTTTTGTCAGGCGGACTTGATTCAAGTATAATTTCATATATTGCCTCAAATTACAATAAAAAACATGGCTTGCCCGATATAGACACTTATTCCGTTGACTACACCGATAATGCTAAATATTTTCAGAAAAGCCTTTTCCAGCCTACTCCCGACAGCGAATTTATTGACATAATGGTAAATGCCATTTCGTCAAATCACCATAATGTCGTGATAGACAATAAAGATTTGTTTTATGCCCTTGAAAAAGCTGTTGATGCAAGGGATATTCCTGCAATGGCAGACGTTGACAGTTCATTACTGCTTTTCTGCAAAAAAATAAAGGAAGATTTTACTGTGGGATTGTCGGGTGAATGTGCAGATGAACTGTTCGGGGGTTATCCGTGGTATCACAATAAAGACATTTTATTTGAAGAATGTTTTCCTTGGGCGAGGTCGCTGGACATAAGGCGGTCTGTCATTAAAAAGGGCTTTTTGCCTAAAGGTGAGGAGTATGTAAAAGAAAAATATCTCGATACCTGCAAAAATACAGATACTCTTTCAACGGATACAAAACTTGACAGGCGTATGAGAGAGATGTTTAATTTGAATTTTTACTGGTTCATGCAAAATCTGCTTGACAGGAAAGACAGGACAAGTATGTATAACGGACTTGAAGTGAGAGTGCCGTTTTGTGATTACAGGATAGCGGAGTATGCCTATAACTTGCCGTGGAACATAAAAGCCCTTAACGGCAGGGAAAAAGGCATTGTCAGAGAGGCTTTCAGGGGATACCTGCCCGACAGCATTATTGACAGAAAGAAAAGCCCATACCCGAAAACGCATAACCCGATTTATTTCAAATTGTGTGCAGACAGGGTGAAAAAAATATTGGAAGATAAAAATTCGCCGTTAAGTGAAATTCTTGATAAAGAGGGCGTACAGACGATAATTGACTATCCCGACAAAATTTCATCACCGTGGTACGGGCAGCTTATGAAAGCACCGCAGATTTTGGCATATATCATACAGCTTGATTACTTTCTCAGGAAAAATAATGTTTCAATTTTGATATAAGTACAATTTTTTGTACAGAATTTTTGATATAATGGGAAAAAACAGGGATAGGAGAATTTGTATGAAAAAGTTCTGGAGTTATATCAAAAATGATGAATATGCAGTCGGCTGTACGGGGCAGACTGTATGGCTTTTTGACAGCGAGGGAAATGTTCTTTCAAAATTCAAAGACCTACCTTATGCATACTTGCCTGTTATTTCACCCGACGGAAACATTCTTGCCGTGAAAACAACGGAGGGAAGAATGGCTGTATATTCTCTGAATGAAAGGAAGTTGATAAAAAAGTTCAGGTATTCAAAAGTAGATGGTGCACAAGATGATAATTTTTGTTTTTCGCCTGACAGCAGGCTGATCTATAATATCGAAAGATACCCCGATGATCTGACATCAAGGCTTTCTGTTTATCAGACTTCTGATTTTTCATTAGTAGAGCATTTGCTTGATGATGATAAAAAAACCGTGTTGGAAACAATAGAGTATGACAATGCACTAAAAAAATATTTTTTGCTTGGCTTTGAGAGAAACAAAGAGGGGATCGCATACAAATTTTTTGTATCATATCTTGATGGGAAATCGATTGGCAAAAGAAAATATATTCCTGCAAAAGTATGTGAATTTTATCGGGAATATATCAGCTTAAAAAATTTCGGATTTACAGAGGAAGCGTACAGATGGTCATATTTTGGAGATAAAGAGTTTCCGACAGGCGGAAAACAGAAAACTTTGGAAGAACTGAAAGAGGAAAGTTACAGCCTTTCGGAGTTATATCACTCCTGTTTATAATTGATTTCGGTGTTGAATTTATCTTATATTTGACTTTATACGGCAAGGTGTGATATAATAGGCGGAGTTTGATTGATAAGGGGATATTGAGATGATATATAATAATATTCTGGAAGCTATGGGACACACACCTATGATAAGGCTGAATAAAATGGTAAAGCCTAACAGTGCAGATATACTTGTCAAATTTGAGGGCTTGAATGTAGGCGGTTCTATTAAGACGAGAACAGCTTATAATATGATAGTCAACGCCGAAAAGGAAGGCAAGATAAAGCCTGATACTGTCATAGTAGAGCCTACAAGCGGTAATCAGGGAATAGGACTTGCACTTGTGGGAGCAGTCAGAGGTTACAAGACGATCATAATAATGCCCGATTCCGTGAGCGAGGAAAGAAGAAAGTTGGTTGAACATTACGGTGCAAAAGTCATTTTGATACACGATGATGGGGATATTGGTAAGTGTATACAGAAATGTCTTGACACGGCACTTGACATGGCGAAAAATGATCCGAATGTATTCGTGCCTCAGCAGTTTGAGAACGAAAACAACACCTATGCACATAAGTATTTTACAGCATTGGAGATACTTGAACAGACAGCCTGCAAGATAGACGGATTTTGTTCGGGCATAGGTACGGGCGGAACTATTACGGGTATAGGCGAAACACTGAAAAAACAGTATCCCGACATGGAGATATGGGCAGTAGAGCCTGAACACGCCGCTATTTTAGCAGGCGGAACTGTCGGTACACATCTGCAAATGGGCATAGGTGACGGGATAATCCCTACAATTCTCAACAGGAATATATATGACCATATCCATATCGTGACGGACGAAGATGCTATCAATACGGCTAAACAGCTTGCAGAGCTTGAAGGCATCATGTGCGGCATATCCAGCGGTACGAATGTGGCAGCGGCTATAAAATTGGCGGAAAAACTTGGCAAGGGTAAGACTGTTGTAACGATACTTCCGGATACCGCCGAGAGATATTTCTCAACACCGCTTTTTAATTAAAAATTTGCGGTATACGATGTGCAATGATAACGGCAGTCATTGCACATTGTTTGCTTGCAGAAAAAATTTAAAAAAATGCTTGACAATTTTGATCGGTTGTAATATAATATGTTGACGTAAGGTCGAAAGAAATTATACGTTTATCGGGATGTGGCTCAGTTTGGTAGAGCGTTGCGTTCGGGACGCAAAGGTCGCAGGTTCAAATCCTGTCATCCCGATTCTTTTTATGTCGGGGTGTAGCGCAGTTGGTAGCGCGCCTGCTTTGGGAGCAGGATGTCGGGGGTTCAAGTCCCTTCACTCCGATCGGAAATGCCCTCTTTTTTTCATTTGAGGGCTTAATGAATAGTGAATAATGAATAATTAGTGAAGTGCTTGGGGCATTTCTGTATTGTTCGTTATTCACTATTTATTTTTCATTAAAAAATGTGTTGACACGTTTTAAATAAAATGTTAAAATAACTTCATCGGTTTAAAAATCAAATCTTGCTTTCGAGTACAGCACTTGATGCTGTTGCTCGGAAAAGTCAGAAATGCAGGTGATCTTTCTGAATTTTTTTGAACATCTGGACAAGGAATTTGCCAAGTCCAAAGAGGCTTTTTTATACACTATAAAAAGGCTGCCCGAATCGAAAATTATAGTCGTAAATGTAGGTCTGAGCAGCCTTATGTATGACACGGGACTTTTTAATATCAGAAACCTGAGAAACTTTATTGCAGACATAGCCGAACTCATCAATTCGGATTCCAAAAAACGTGTAGTGATTGTTGTTTCGGATTCTATCAGGAATACCAGACAACAATATTTTGCTTTACAGGGAATGAAACGGGGCAGAAAGGATTTTTCCGATCTTAAAAACTCCAAAGACCATGAAAGCATGATGGAAACTCTTACAGCCGATTCAAGAGTGTATTCCGCACTCGTTTCCGTTGTACACAGCGATATTGTAAATCTCTTTTATGACGGCTTTCTGAATTATAATCTCAAAACCATAGGCTTCTCTATTTCGTCCAACGGTGCAGACGTTGCGGGTGAACTGAAAAGAGTTTTGAAGTCCATAGAGAATATCGCTTTCAAGCCCATTGACGATAATACAAAAGTCAATGCTATCAAGGATATTATCCATTCAAGCAGAAATGTCACTCAGACAAAAGGCTTCAAAGTTGTCACCCAAAAAACATCCGATACGATAAAGGGACTTTTTAAGGCATATCCCAGAACGATACCTATTATCATGGAAGAACTGCCCGAAAATTCAATGTCTGATGAGGACAGCTTTGCTGCAAAAATAGCTTGTGCCATCAATGCCGATGTCATGGTGTCCGTTTCAAGAAAGGGTATGCTTTATACAGTTGATCCCCTTGAAAACGGCAAGGCTCTGCCTTTTTACTGCTATGACACAAGCCGTACTGCTCCCTTCTCCGAGTCGAGAAAAAAAGACCTTGCACAAAAACTCAATGCTGCCAAGGCCGTCAACTGCCACAGCAGACCTATCCCCATGCTGCTGACTTCATACAATTTCCCGTACACTGTCAGCAATATGTTTTCAAGTGAAAAGACAGATGATATATGTGTCAGGGGAGAACTGCCGTATTTCACTACCTTTATCAATACAAGCAAAATATTGCGTTTTTCAAGCGATATATCTATCCCCATCGAAAACCGCCATATTGCAGGTACTATCGTTGTTGACAGGCGTGCAGCTCAGGCTCTGAGAAATACAAGCAGTCTATTGTCAGTGGGAATATTGGCAGTCAACGGCAATTTTGAAAAGAAAACAACGGTTGCTATCGCTGACGAGAACGGCACTGAGATCGGTAAGGGTGTGACGGATTTCAGCAGTAAGGAACTTCTGCAGGCTCTTGAAACTCATTCGTCCGTCACAGTTATCAACCGTACAAAGATGAGAATATACTGATATGAAAAGAATAGTTATAAAAATAGGCACATCTTCTCTTACATACAGCTCCGGACAGCTTAATTACAGGCATATCGAGAACATGACAAATGTTATATGTGATATAAAAAACATGGGGCATGAGATCGTACTTGTGTCATCGGGTGCATCGGGTGTCGGCATGGGAAAGCTGGGATTGCCCAGAAAACCCGAACAATCTGCAAAAAGGCGTGCATTGGCTGCTTCAGGACAAAGCGGACTTATGGCAATGTATGAAAATTTCTTTGGCAGATACCACTGTAAAGTTGCACAGGTATTATTGACAAAATCCATCATGACCGACAAGGAAAAGGCTGAAAGTATCACTCGTTCATTTGAGGAAATGTTCAGTTACGGAGTGCTGCCGATAGTCAATGAAAATGACGTTATCGCTTCCGACAATAAAAATTCGGGCGATATGTTCGGTGACAATGACACGCTTTCCGCAAGCGTGGCGGCATTCATCAAGGCTGATGTATTGGTGATATGGTCAGACATAGACGGATTGTATGACAAAAATCCCCGTTCACATCCGGATGCGAAATTCATACCTGTCGTCAGCGGAGTGACGGAAGATATATATAAAATGGCAGGCGGTGCAGGCAGTGCGGTCGGTACAGGCGGTATGTTGACAAAGATCAATGCCGCTGTCATTGCCAACAATGCGGGCGTTGACATGATAATTGCCAACAGCAGCAAGCCTGAATTACTCTATGAACTTGTAGAGGGCAAGCCTGTCGGAACTTTATTTAAAGCGTGAATGTTGTTGGGGCTTTGCCCCAAACCCCACCAAAGGCTCCGCCTTTGGAATCCGGCAGGGGACAAACGTCCCCTGCACCCCGTAATTTTTGGAAAGGAAGTTTATATTATGAAGATTTCGGCAATGTTAGGTCAGCGTTTTAAAGAAACACCCGCTGAATGTAAAATAGACAGTCATATATTTATGATCCGTGGCGGTTACATGAAAAGAGTTGGTGAAGGTATATATTCACTTTTACCGCCGGGATTGAGAATAGTTAAGAAAATAGAAAATATCATTCGTGAAGAAATGAATAAAA
>CADCCP010000055.1 GCA_902800005.1 uncultured Ruminococcus sp.
TACCTGCTCCAACCAATATTATCAAAAGTCGGATAAGTTTCCGCAGTTTATCCCCCATTATTACTCATTTTCCTTTTTTTTGCGTGATGTGAACATAACACCTGCAATGATAACACCTACACCGATAACTGTGAAGATGATAGTACCTACACTACCTGTCGTGGGAAGTACTGTACCAAGATTGTTCAGAACATTTACAGTGCTGTCTGTACCCTGATCTGCTCCTGCTACCGTATAATTAACATGAGTAGGTGCTGTATCATCTTTTTCGATGACCACTGTGAGAGGTGCATCTATACCATTGTATCCAGTAGGAGGGGTTACCTCTTTTACATAATATGTAGCCGCATCAAGTCCCTTAATTGTAACAAGACCATTGGCAGGAGTTGTAACCTGAGTTACTTTTGTAACGTTTGAATTTGCTATTTCTTCTTCTGTTGCAACACTATAAGTATCATTTTCTCCTGCTACTGCAACCAACGGTATAGCCGGTGTGCCCGTAGCTGACTTTGAAATCTGGAATACTGCACCTGACAGTGTTCTTTCTGTTCCACCATCATTTGTATACTTGCGGATAACTATATCATAAGTGTAAACTGTTGTTGTACTGGGGTTAGATTCACCCAAAGTATCGGTTGTGGGATCGTTGCTGTACTGAACCAACGCACTGTTGGTGCTTGTACCTGTAATAGCATTCTCATTGATTTTTGCACTATATGTAACTGTTATAACATCACCTGCATTGATACCTGCTACAGATTTCAAATCAGCAAACGCTACCGTAAGAACTTGGGCAGGACAACTAACCGTATAACTTGGTGACAATTCGGCATTAGTTTTTGTACCTATCGTAACTTCTACGGAATCGGGTAAATAAGTAAGACCTGCACTCATGGTATCGACAAAATTAAATACGTATCTGTCATAATCGCTCATGTCCGGAACGGCTGATGTCAGTTTAAATTTTACCGTATCACCAACACCGGCCGCAGTATCATCTGCATAAGTGCCATTTTCTGTTTCAACTTCCTTTGTAACTGTCGGGTATTCTGTCTTTATGGCAACTGTATTCGCTGTACTACCTTCAACAACATTTGTTATTATCGCATCTGTATCACGTGTTGCACTGATGGAACCGCCTGCCGGCATAACAAGATATGAACCTGCTTCCAAATTGGTAAAAGTGGCAGTATTGGTATTATCCGCTGTTTCGGTAACAGCAGTAGTACTAAAATCGCTCGTATGATCTTTATAATGCGTTTTTGCCAATTTTGCAAATTCATTCATTTTTTCAACAGAAGTCTTACCTGCACTATCTGTTCCCAAATTAAGCATATAATCATATGCCTTTTCGGAAAGTGTCGGATCATCTGCACCCGTAACGGTCACTTTATCCGTAAAAAATCCTGCCCATCCGCTTGCAAGCGTATAGGTATTTGTGGTAGTGTCCTGTATGAACATAGGAACGATCGTTACTTTTTTGCCTCCAAGCTTATCGCCTGTAACTGTCAGTGTATTTGTATTTGTCGCTGATACCGTGACGGAAAGTGCAAATACAAGCATTACTGCCATAAGTACTGCCAAAATTCTTTTTGTTGTCTTCATAAGATTTTTTTCCTTTCATAAATAAATTTTTTTCAAAGGGGCTGCTTTATTTTTTTCCGAGAACTACACCCCCCTTTCTTTTTTTGAAAAACACAATGCCTGACATTATCATTCCTATTCCTACTATCACAAATATCCAATCCCCATGTTTGCCCGTCATAGGCAATTCCGGTCTGTGAACATTTGTGATGACTGCCGAATACCCCGACTCGTCATATTCGATTCTCGTGGAATAACCCGCTATTGAAAATTCCTCAACCGTGTAGGAATAGTAAACGATTTCATTGTTTGCCAAAACTTCCGCCGCCAGAAGTCCTGTAATGACTGTTTTCCATATGTCCGAACCGGCTTTTCCATTATCTGCCGCCGACATCGTAATAGTATCGTAAAGCACTTTCAAAGGCTCGTTGTTGCCGTCAAGAACCTCTGTGCCGTCTGCATTATGGCTGTGCTGCCATATCTTTATTGAAATACTTTCGGGACGGATATTATCATGATTTCCGAAATCGTCCCATACTTTCTGTATGGTGAAATCAATCGTGCGTTCGCAAGGGTCTTGCATTTCTTCCGCTTCCGGTGTAAGTGTATCATCGTTTGGCATTGTCGGTACGCCTTTCATCAATACCGCCTTTGCACTGCTTTCATACACCTCTATCGGTATATCGTCACTTCCGCCTGATAAAGTCTTTGACATGACGGCATTTTCCCAGTTCGTATATTCCGCTATCGGAACGGCACGGTGTATTACATCATACCTGTTGTAAGTAACACCCGTTGCTGTATCCTGCTGTTGAACAGAGCCTATCTGCTGATGGGCGGCTGTAAGGGCATATTGATAAGAACTATCTGCCACCCTGTAAACATGATACCTGTTTCCACGTTCAAGCTCAGAAACATCATGGTTATAAACCGTATTCAAAGTAGCCAAGCCGTCAAAGTGACCGACTTTTCCTGAATATCCTCTCACAACGTCACAGTATATCATCTCATTATTTATCATTCTGCCTTCATCGTTGTAACCTACAAATCCGCCTGCATAGCCGTTTGTATCTGTTCCGTCGGCATAGTTGGAAGCACCGCCGCCATATACATCATAACCTATGTTTATACCTGTAACATAGCAGTTTTCAATTTTCGTTGCATTGCCTTTCAAGAGATTGACTACTATTTCATGGTCTTGTCCCTGAGTGTCAATTCCCTGATCCGTGCATGGAAGTCTTATAGAACTGTCGCCAAGTGTGATAATTGCCGTATCGGTCTGACCGGACTCGACCGCCTTTACAAGAGATACTCCTATCTTCAAGCCGAGAAGATTTATATATGCCACATCTCCGTCTGTAAGCAATTTCAACTCAGCAAGTCCCGGAATTTCCAGATCAAGCAATCCTGCATTTTCCAAGTTTGGTAAATACAATGCTTTTACAAGAAAATTCACTACTTTCAAAATAACATTTACAAGCGGTGAATCTGCTTCAAGTTCAACAACATAGTGCATTTTCGTCTTACCGACAAATCCGCCTGCTATTTTATCACTGTACACCTGTTTTAATTTTGTGACGTGACTGTTTTTGACTCTCGACACATCTGCATATCCTACAAAACCGCCGCTTATACTTTCAGCACCGTCTTTGGATATGATGACCATGCCGTCATTTATTCCCTCAACAGAGCAGTCCTCAGCATGAGCACCGAATACATCAAGCACTCCTGCCGTCAATCCCAACAGCTTTGATATATTGGCACTGTCCACATCTGCAACACCGTTTTTACCCATGTGTCCTATGAAACCGCCTGTATAATTCAAGCCCTCTACGGTATTTACAAGGCTTACAGTCGCATTTTTAACAGTACCGTTCATCATGCCGCCGCCAAAACCGCCTGCACAGCCTGCATATCTCGTTTCACTCAACAAGCCCTCACTGGCTGAACTTGTCGCCTTGACGGTGATACCGTCATTAACGCCCTCTACATCTGCATGATAGATATATGTTCTGAAAACGTCCAGTACATCAACTTGTCCCGCCCGTATCAAGCTGAGGATACTTACCTGATTTTCACCCGAACTTGACACCTGTGCAACACCGCCGACATCTGCCAGACCGAAAAATCCGCCTGCATACAAGCCGCCTGTGACATTTCGCAAGTTTTTTACTTTAATGTTTGTATTTCCATCTTTGTCGCCTATGACAGACGCTTCAAGCAAGCCTGCAAAACCGCCTGCATATATCGGTGGAGTTTGTGAATATCCGTCTATACTGAAACCCCATTCCGTATTGTCAGCCGATACTTCCGCATTTCTTACAGTAGATACTGTCGCCTGCAACACGGAAGCTACATTATTTGGTGAAGTTATGACAGTGTTAAGCACCTTTTGCAGCAATCCGTCCGATAT
Organism: uncultured Ruminococcus sp.; assembly: GCA_902800005.1. Classification (GTDB taxonomy): domain Bacteria; phylum Bacillota; class Clostridia; order Oscillospirales; family Acutalibacteraceae; genus UBA1213. The sequence goes on from CADCCP010000055.1 coordinate 3,998, forward strand.
ATTAGTGTTTACATCTGCAACAGACGCAGCCGTTAAAAGTCCTGCATAACCGCCGACTGCATTCCTGCCGTATACCCAACGCAGATTTTTAACATTACAGCCCGTCGGCTGCAAGCCGTCAGCATTTTCATCTCCCCATATCTGTGCACCGTAGCCGCTGCCGACATATCCGCCTGCATAACCGCAATTATGAATGAAATCATCACCTGTTGCCGTGACCGTCAAGCCCGACTGATACCCGCTTACAGATGAACTCTTTACAGTCGGCACGAATACCTGTGCTGCTTTGAGAAGCTGCCCCAAATTCATTTGCAAGCCTGCAATATTGACTGTACCAAGACTTGCCGCACCGCCTGTCACTATCTTTCCCGCAAAACCGCCCGAACTTCTCATAGCTCTTACAAGTTTTGCATCATAGGCTTGTCCGTTCGTGATTACACCCGTTGACATCATGCCGACATATCCGCCTGCACTTCCGCCCTCTGTTATGATCATCTGGTCATGCTGTGAACGTCCTGCCACAACATGATAACCGTATTTGTATTTTTCTATAAGTCGATTTAATTTTTCCTGCTGTTGAGTCTCAGTTAAATTCTCAGTATCTATAATGCCCTCTGAAACACCAAGCTTCATGCCGTAACCGCCGTATTTACCGACATATTTCACCCACGCATTCCATGTAGATACATCAAGATTTCTTAAAGGTCCGTAAACTGCCGTATTGGTTTCTGTGGGATATACACATTCGAGTGCATCCAGCACGTTATTTACATTTATCTGCAAAATACCATTCGGAAGTACACCCTGCAAAAGTCCTATACTGCCCGTACTTGCGGTATCGGCACTTTCCATATAACCGGTAAAACCGCCTGCATACTCATATCCGTAAACAGAGCGTATCCTGTCTGCACGGCATTCATGCTGTTCACCGATATAATTGCCGATAGTATGCTTGTCGGTTATAGGATCTGTGCCGTCATTTTCTTCTTTCCATGTATGGCTATCATTACCCCATATCTGACCGCCTTCACTATGCCCACAGTAACCGCCTGCACAACCCCTTTGATGAACAGCGTCTGACGGTGCATTTGCCCTTACAGCTCCGCCGCATGGTATACACGTTGTCATGCTGTTTCTGATAGTGGGGATAAAGTCCTCTACAAGTGAAGCTAATGCACTGTCTACATTGACAAGACCGCCTAAAATACTGCCGTCATTAAGGATATTGGCAACATTACCGGGCTGCATATTGCCGACATAACCGCCTGCGGCTTCTTCACCGATAATATACGAGAAATTCCATGAATGCGAATCCTGTATGTGACCGCCCGAAATATTCCCTGCAAATCCGCCTGACATTCCAACTATATTTCCGCTGTCGGTGCCGTCTGCTATTATCGCAAATCCGCCCGGACTGCCATGTACATCCGAATGTTCGATAGTCGTCACGACTACCGAAAGAGCATCCAGCACATTTGTAAGCTTTATATTATTTCCGAGTACTTTCAAGCCCTCACCGACACTTGCCGCACTGCCTATATCCATATTGCCGACATATCCGCCTGCATACCTGCCGCCGTCAACGGCATATTCACTTTTGCCGTTGTAATATGTGGAAGCGTTTACTGCCTCTAAGTCACTTGGCGGTACTACATCCGTATGTTTCAGCCTGTACACATCAGAATATGAAATTTGTGCACCGCTCGTATAGCCTGCAAAACCGCCTGCACTACCCGAAGTCAAGTCATCGTGCCGTACATCATCTGCAACGACCGTAAAGCCATTCTGTGAATACACTCCCGCATACTTCACGATGGGGACGTATGCTTTCATAACTCCCACCAGACCTTTTATATCCAAAGCACCTGTATTCAGTCCGCCCAAAACGGATATACCGCCGCCTGCATCTGCCAAAGCACCCGAAATAAGCTTGCCGCCGAAACCGCCGCCGTATGTTCTGCCCCTGACTTCATCTATGTTATATACTGCATAATAATCATCTGTTCTTGATGAATTGTCAACCGTGCCGCTTTCCAAATCTGCCACAAATCCGCCTGCAAGGTCTGCCTGTACAAAGCCGTTATCTATATACGATACCGTACAATTTTCATATTTTGGTACGAGATAACTAACCAAATCAACTAAATTTCCTATTTCTATGCCTTTAAGATTGTGTGTCGTATCGTCAAGTTCCGTTATCTCTGCAAGACCGCCGCACTCAGATGTACCCAAAAATCCGCCTGCATAGCCGTTTAAATTGCTTGCTGTCACCGATTTCAAATTATGTACATGAGAACTTGTAACTTTTGTGCTGTTGCTTTTTGCAATAAAGCCTGCCGCTGTATATGGTTTAGTGCCGCCACTTCCGACAGCCTCTACTTCAAAGCCGCTTGAAATGCCGTTTACGGTGCAGTTTGTCATCTCAACTTCAACGCTTTCTCCGATCGAAAGCAGATTTTTAACTGTCAACAGATTGTTCAGTCCGAGAAGATTTATACTCAAACCGTCACTTCCGACCAAATCGCCGGGACCTGAACACCCTGTAAAACCTGCGGCTTTATTATTGGCTGTGACCGACTGCAAGTTATTCAATACAACATCGGTGATAGTACCGCCTATTGCTGCACCGAAGCCGCCGCCTGCACAATCCTGATCTGCCGTGACGGTGTAACCGTCCTCAACTCCGTCAACGGTAACATTACTTACCGTGAAACCAATAAAATTACCGTTTTTCAAAACATCATCAACTGTTAAAGTTTTATTTGTACCAAGCCCTAAATCACTCAGCTTTACCAAAGTATTGGAATGGAATATACCTTCCGAGTCAAAACCAAGTCCGAGAGTGCTGCCCAGCAATCCTACCGCACTTGCCGTTTCGACACTGCCTGCAATACCGCCGGCATAATTTCCTCTTGCCGAAACACTCTGCAAGCCGTTTATATAATTATTTCTGACTTCACTTCCATCGGGCATATCAATTCTATTGTGTTCCCAGAATGCAAGATTTCCCAAATATTCCCCTGAGGATTCCGTCAGATAAACGCCGCCACCTTTACCGAGAATGCCGCCGACATAATTATCACCCGAAACATCTATTTCATCGCAGTCCATTTTAACACCCATGATAGCAGAGGGTTCTGCACCCATCAATGACAACAATGCAGTTCTCTTTCCGTCATTTGACAAGAGAGATGTGACCAGACCGCCGACTATACTCAAAAGGCTTGATTTTTCGTCATCATCATCTTTTCCGCTGAAAAACCAGCCTAATGAAGCGTTGCCACAAAATCCGCCTATACAGTCACCCGAGCCCGTTACCGAAACGGAATTGCTTTGGGAAACATCTTTGTCTATGGAACAGTTCACAGCATAACTGCTGCACAATGCCCCGACAAATCCGCCTAAATCGTCCTCACCTTCAACGGATACATCACAATCAATGATACCGCAGTCTTTCAGTAAGCTCTTTGGCTGCATAGCATCAAGCAGGTTCGGAAAATCTAATCCTACATCCGTAAGTGTAGACCTTATTTGTTCATCTCTTGCGATACCTGCAAAACCTCCGCCGTATTCCTCAGCGTATATGGTATAATCACCGTTTTTTACTGTACTGCCCTCTATGATAGTACCTATCTGCTGACCGATAAAACCGCCTATCATACTTGTATCCTTAACGGGAGACAAGCTGACTTCTCCCGTCACGTCATCAGTGACTTCAACAAGATGACCTATATTACCAAGCCCGTCCACTTCACAATCTTTTATAACGGGGTTGATATAGCCCGTAGGCATGAGCTTTCCGATCGGCAAGCCATTTTTCAAAAGTATAGTAACAAGGTCACCTAATCCCAACCACGGAATGACATTCAAAACATCTGCCAACAATGTTGCAACTTCGTCGAGAGCCTTTGTCAAAAAACCATACTTTATTTCACCGTCACTGTATCCGACAAAACCGCCTGTACGGTCACTTGCACTTATTACGCTGACTTCACCCGTAACGGCACAATTATCAATTTCAACATTACCGAGTACCCTGCCTGCAAATGCACCCGTTGCCAAATTCGACATATCCTTTGTTTTAGCGTCAAGCATATCGGAAAGGGTATAATCGGTATTTGGAGTTACTGTTCCCAACGACAGTACACGTACCAAAATTCTCACGATACTTCCCAGAACTACTCCAAGAGTTTCTGTAACCGTATTGATAACAGAAGTGTCAACTACCAACTCGGTTGCATTATTTACAACATTTACATCACTTAATTCAATATTTGAGATTTTCACCTGTCGGGAAGCATTCTTTAAACTCGTTGTGAGAGTGGCAAAAAATCCCACTCCGCAGTAATCGCTTATATCAATATCAATTACACCGTCATTATCTGTATCGGTATCATGCAGGATATTGACATTGGATATGACAGGGCGGTTAGTTGTGTTTATATCCGTACTGTTCCAGAGAGTTTCACCCGAAAATGCCTTTGCACCCGTCATAGTGCCGTAAAACATAAGCGGTGTCCATGCCCTGTTTTCGAGGTCTATATCACGGAATACAATATAATTTTCCGTATCGGAATATGTTTTTCTGGTATTGTAAGAACCGTCACTTCTTTTAATATCCCCTTTGTGATGACCTAAATTATCATCATTTTGATAAACACCATACTCCAAAACACCCGTTATATCTATGAATTTATGGAAATTATAATCTGCCGTACTGTTCTGCGACTGCAACAGATCAGCGTCACCGCCATAAATCATTGACATCCTGTCAGACCTGTAAATCGCCGTATAAACGGGGGCATCTGTTCCTATTGCACGGAGTTGGTCTTCATTACCTATGAGGATATAATCAACACCGTTCAAAGTTTTAATAACCTGCCCTTGAAAGTCACGCCCGTCATACTGTGCAGGATTTGCCCTGAGTGTAGGGGATTTCTTTACAATACTCGGAGATCTCTTTACATTCTTTTCAAAATCATCTGCTATAACGTAATTATGGTCACTGCTGTATGTAAGATATTGTTTACTTTCTCCATCGGGAAAGATGAGTTTTCCCGTTCCGAAGGTATCGGAATTTGCATCACCGTCCAAAACGGGCTGTTCATCGGCGTTTTCCATCTCCATAACTGCAAGCTGATACGAATTATAAATATATATAGTATCCGTCTTGCTGTCATACAGCGGATAACCGCCATCTTCTGCTGATAATACAGCCATCGGGGAAATTGTGCAAAATACCATCACTAATGACAGTATGAGCGATATTGACTTTAAATATGTTTTTACTGTCATAACATTCCCCCTTATTTGCAGTAATAATGCAATCAAATTGCTTTACAGTGTAAAGCTATATATATAAAATATGCAAAATTATCAATACAATAGTTGAATTTATTATACATAACCCTAATGCAAAATGTCAATATATAAAATACATAAAATTAGTTTTTTTTTCAAAGATAATATACATTATTCCTAAAAAGAATTATAAATTTCATATAGTTTTTCATTATTTCATCTAACTCATGTTATTACAAGTACCAAAAAGAACTGAAAGCATAAAACTCTTGATAAAAAAAAACAGCTTTACAAGTTTTGAAAGCTGTTTTTCTCAATTAGATCGACGTATCTTTAACTGTTCATTTCAGAAGACAAAAAGAATATGTTGTGCCAAGTTTTATTATGCAATATAATTATCCGTTCCGTCCAGATATTTCTCAAAGTCTATGCAGACCGGCTTTTTTGTACCGCTTCCCAAAGCTATCCTGCCGACAAATCCAACATAACTGATTATTCCGTCATGGCTGACTGACAAAATATCTGATATATGTTTCTGTGAAGGTTTTACACCATCCGCAAAGGTAAATCCTTCATGTTCGGCAAGGATCATAAATTTCTCTGCAATTTCCGTACTTGAAAGATACACATACACTTTTCCGTACTGCTCCACTAAATTCCTTATCGTTCTGTTTTCTGACATAATAAATGCCCTCCCATAATATTTTTTTACCACGAGAAAGCATAAGAAAACACCCATCGTTACCGACAGGTGTCAAATATCAATATCCCCCATCGGTCAAGCATTAGCACCTTACTTTGATAAGCAGGTTGCTGTGCGGTCAAAGGGCTTGTCCCTCACGCACTCTCTATGGTCTGTAAATTTATGATACCACGATTTTTTAAAAAATACAAGTATATTTTTCAAAATTTTATAAAAAACAGGAAACCTATTTTTTTATATTATATTTGTATTTCTCAACGACAAAATGCAGTCGGGCATTGAGACCGTTCTTCAACTCATCAACTTTGATGAAAAGCTGAAAGATGTTGATTTAGTCATCACGGGAGAGGGCTGTACAGACAGTCAGAG
>CADCCP010000056.1 GCA_902800005.1 uncultured Ruminococcus sp.
TGTTTTCTCTCCGAAACAAGCTGCAGATTGTCAAAAGAATTATCCAGAACAATAATATACCTTACTGATTCATCATTCAAAGCCTTTACCGCTTTTATCAGTTCACTGTTGTTTTTCTTGCTCTGAACAACCACTTCCGGAAAAAGCTGCTGCATCATTGTTTTCCAGAATACAAATCCGGATTTTTCTTCCCGATCTTCCAACCAAAGATATATCTTCTCAGACATCACATCACCACCGAACATTTATCATAAATATTGTTTTTAAGTTACAGCCAATTTAACAGAAGCAAATCAGCTAAATTTTTCAATCACACTCATGTTCCTTGCTGTCCTTATTATAGACCTTTTATCCTTATACTTGCAACATATTCATCATAAATTTCTTTTGTAAGTGAAATCAAATCTGATTTGTCAACATATATTTCTGAATTGAGTGATTGTCTGAATCCGTCATTTCCCGGATTAACAAATATACCCATACTCCACACCTCTTGAAATGTTCTGTCTACGTTATCAGCTATCCTATAAAACAGTTCAAAATAAAATATGCAAACCATCCAAAGTGCCTTGTAAATAGTTTGCATCGATCCCATAAGCGTTCTTTTAAATTTTCAGAATCAAACTATATCAAGTAATTCTAACTTTTTAAACACAGATCATAATAATCATGTCCTTAAAACTCTTTTTATATTATATTTTCAATTCTGTGATAAATATAATCGATTAACCAAACTTGACAACGTATCCTCTCTTTTTCCTGTCTTTAATTCACATTCCCATATAGCAATCACTTTCCATCCCATTGCTTCCAGCTCTGAAATTTTCTTCTGATCCCTGATACGATTATTGTTGATTTTGTTTATCCAGAATTCTGTATTAGTCTTTGGTACAACAAAGTAACGACAGTCCTCATGTCCATGCCAGAAACAACCGTTGACAAATATTACCGTCTTATACTTCGGCAATACAATGTCAGGAGTTCCTGGCAATCTTTTGTCATTCTTCCGATACCTGAATCCCTGTGAAAACAGATATTTCCGGACAGTTTCTTCAGGTTTTGTATTCTTACTTCTTATACATGACATATTATAACTTCTTGTTTTCTTATCATGTACATCCATCTTTATATCCTTCTATAAATCTGTCTGTTTCAAGCAACAGCCAGAACATTCCTTCAAGTAATTTTACCGGTATACTGTTTCCTGCCATACGGATAATCTTGTCCCTTGAGAACAGGTAATTCCTCTTATGATACTGCACATTTGCTTTTTTTATCTGCCTGAAGTCCTTATCGTTGAACCCCATAAACAACAGGCATTCTCTCGGTGTCAGATAGCGGAATTTTCCTCTGCCCGCTATACCGCTTTCAAAATATATATTTCCTGAATTAGGATTTCTGTCCTGTTTCGTTGTAATTGTTCTTATTACATTGTAATATGGATTTATTTTATTTCCTTCAAGTACAAGCTGGGGATTTTCTTCCCAGATTTTTCTTCTGGACTCAGTATCGTTCGGAGTACACTCAACCGCTTCTTCAAAGAGTTTCCTATTACTGTAATCCATTCTTAACAGATCTCCTATTGTTTCCGGTTTATAATGTTCCGACTTCCTATAGGATTCAATAATATGACTTTTATCAATCTTACAGAAATATTCTCTGATTTTCTGATGCAACGATTCATCATCCCCACAGAATACACTCAGCATCAACAATCTTGGACGATTTTGCGGAAGACCAAAATCAGAAGCATTGAGTTCATAATAGGCACTTTCATAACCAAGATTTTCGAGATCACCGATCCATATTTCAAAATTCGGACGATGTCTTTTTGCCAGAAGGGCAGGCACATTTTCCATCAGCAAAAACCTCGGAAGCTGCTTTTGTGAATCCCTCATCTCCTGAAGTATCCTGCCAACCTGCCACAACAGACTTGATCTGCTGTTTGAACCTTTGTCTATTCCTTTGTTGTAACCATGAAAAGCTCCCACATTTGATAAATCCTGACACGGAAAAGAATATGTGAGAATATCTATTCCATCCGGCATTTCATTTCCGTTCAGTGAACTGATATCCACAAAATTATTGCTTCTTCTGATTCCTGACAGAATAAGTCTAAGAACTTCTACCGAATACGTTTTCAGAGAACTGTAATCCATCGGCTTCTTACCATCACTGCTGAGATTATATCTGCTCAGTATCTCAAGTATTTCTGGTTTCTCCATTGCTGTGATTTCCGAATCAGGTTCAGGAGAATTATGTATTGCATCATACGCTACGAAAGCGTGTATATCCCATTCGCAGGTACCGAGCGTTTTTATATTTACGTTGAGATTTTCAAGTGCTCGTGCCTGACTTCCGATACCACTGAAAAATTCAACCAGATTGTACGTCTGATCCATTTCCTTTCAATAACCCTTCCGTTTCCAATTTATGCTTTATTGATATGACCGTATCAACAGTTTTCATTACATTTTTCGGAATTTTTCCCGATTTATTCATCGGAGGACTGCCCGAACGAATTATAGTGATGAAATTGTTTATGGCAGTAAGTTCCTGATAGGACAAACCTATATTATTTGATTGTGCAATCCTTACGAGATTCTGCCAATATCCGATTCCCTGATTGATCATACCAATAATTGTCTGCAAATCATTGTCTTCTTTTTTATCCTTGCGTGATTCCTTTTCCAATGCATTGATATCCGAAACTCCGACAAGCTCACTCAGAAAAGCTGAAGACAAACTGTATTCTATTTTATCACGAAATGACTCCCATGTCGAGAGTTTTTTGCAATATTCCGTGACAATCATCCCGTGACTATCACAAATAAAATCATTCGTAATCTTTGTAAGTTTTTCTATTTCCCTCATCATAGCCGGAGATACTGCCTGTTTATTCCATATATCCATCCAATCAAGCGTAAACCCTTCTGGTATTGACGATATTATTTTCGCAACGGTATAAGGAACAATATTCAGCTTGTATCCACCCGCTTTGTACCAGAAACCTGTAGGTTTTCTCGATGAATCCTTGTTTGATTCCAGATAATAGTCAACGGTTCTGTATATGATGGTGGCAGCTATACATTTTTTGAAATAAAACTCATTGAAAGCTTCTTTATTTTTCTTATATGTTTCACTGATTTCCATACCAAATGCCTTCATAGTCCAATTTTTTCCTCTTGATACTATATCAGGTCTTAAAGAAAATACCGAAGTAATATACATGGCAAGCTGTTCTTTAGTAACTATCTGATTTTTAGGAAATTTTGACACAAACCGTTTTTGCCCATCCCTGGAAAGTTTCACCTGCTCCTGCTGATATTTCTTTCTTGAACGTTCATAATACCATCCGGTAGGTACAGCAGAACGGACAGGAGGTGCAAGATATTTTTTTGACAACTTTTCCATAACAATATGGAACGGATCATTTGAAAACAAATCTGCTGCAGTAACTTTATTCTGACTATTTGCAAACTTTGCAATATCTTTCACCATCGCATCATATAATCTTATACCACTTTCATCTTCCGTTTCCCTGTCATCAATAACCGTCAGTTTCATAGGTACAAATATTCCTGTGAGATCTGTATTTGTCTTTTTCAGCACAGCCTCTGCAAGGGATGCCGTTGTCTGTCCGCCATTTATTATCTGCAGATCCACAATCCTTGTAATGTACAGATGTCCGTCTGAAAGTTCGGTTTCTACATCGGAAGCAGTTGTTGCTATACCATTGTTGTATGTAAAGAATTTTTCAGGATCATTATTTATAGTCTTTCTGATACCACTGTTTACACTTTTTGAACCACTGGTTCCAAGAAAAGCCCTGACGTTTCCTTCAAGTACACGGCTGCCATGATCTATGTAGATATCAGCAAGCAATTTTCCCGGAATAATAGCAATATAGGCTTCATAATCAAGATTTTCCCCTATATCTCCCTTTATACAGGGAATACCCCGGAATCCGTAATTTTCCTTTATATCAATCACAATAGGTTCATTAGTATTACTGCTTTCCATTTCATAGAATCTTTCCGGATACCATAATGAAATCTCAAGTGGTTTTCCGTTGAAATCTTCTTTCTTGATTTTTTTGGTAGTCTTTGTCTTTTTCTTTTTGCCTTTTGTATTTTTTATAGTTGTTTCCAGAAGATTCGTACTCAGCAATCTTGTATCAAGTTCCTTATTCGTCAGAATATAGAATTTTATTTTCAGGATCATCTGTGGATCATTCATTTCAGCATTCATCCTTTTTCTGATGAGTGATGCAATTTTCAATACATCATCAGAATCGTCAAAGTAATTTTCCATATTACCATTACAAACTTCATCTATAAAATAATACAAACGCCAATAAAGTTCATCAACACGACTCCTTGTAAGTTTGTCAGGCTCTTTCTTATCCAGAAAATCACTGATAAAAAGGACAAGACTATGTTCGGACTCATCAAAGCAGTAACCATCAGCTCTCATGATCCTGCCACCCTTACCTTTCTTGTCTCCCATTCCCGTCATTTCCGGAGAATCAATTTCATCGAAATCCTCAAGCAGTTCAAGGGCATAATTAAGAAATTCTTCTTCTGTATCCGTTCCATTATGAGCCGAATCTACCCTCAGCATATCAAGAACATCTTTTCTGTATTCCTGATAATCTATGCCAGATCACATCCTTCCTGTCAGCCCGGATTTTCAAAATCACCAAGTTTATTCAGATCAATTTCATACATTGCCTTTACAACACCTTCCGGCATATCAGACGGAACAAGCTTTGGAAAATGTTCTGCCACACGGAAACTTCTGAAATAAATTTTTTCATATACAAAGTCATCATAGTAATTATGATATTCATATCCCTGTAACGCTACTTTTGCCATAAAAGAATCCTTGTCATCATTGTCATAAAACATATTGCGGATATCCATAATCAGTTTGTTGAGTGTTATTCCTCTGTACTCCGGACTCATTTTTTCAAGGGCATATACCGCAAGTTCCCCTTCATCCTTACTGTCAAGCTGTTCAAGAGAAGCAATTTTCACCGTCTGTGAACTTCTTTTTATGGTCTTTACTTCTGTCCATGTATCGTTATATGAAAAATCCTTGTGTGTCAGTTCCTGACCACTCCAACTCCTCAGTGCTTCAGAAAGACCTGTTCTTTTACTGAGATGTTCTTTGAGGAAAAGCAATTCTCCGATCAATCCTATAATCTGAGATTCACTAAGGAAGTCCTTTTTTGAAGAAACAAACAATTTTTTCCACTGCTGAAAGCGGAGAACAATAGCATTATATCCCTCGGATTCATCTTTCAGACTCCTCGTCTGCTCTATAAGGTCATCACAGAATGTATAGAACAAACCACTGATTTCTTCATCCGTAAGAGAAAAACGGATAGTTTTGTACTTCTGATTTTCATATTGACTTACTTCAATAGCAGACGTGCCTTTCACACTTCTCGGTCTGAACCAAGAACGCAATTCAATTGATTTATTACCATTATCATCAAGCCCTATGTAAAGTTCAAGGATATGAGCACTATCCACTCTCGAATAATAGCCAGGAGAAGTAAACTGTTCAAACCTGCCTTTCAGTTCCATTACTCTTCCTCACTTTCATACCGGTTCTCATATCGTTCAAACCAATTATATACTCTGTTAGCCCGATATACTGTATACTGATTTTCAGGTGCATTTTCATTTTCCGGAAAACCAATAGCAAATCCGACTGATGGAATTCCCTCCATCATCTTTTCAAACCCCGCTGATCTTTCCTGTTGGTTATCCTCAAGCCTGATATCAACCAGATATATGATAAACAAAGGTTTTCTGTCAGAAACATATCTGAACCATGTTTCTCCCGGATAGGTTGAAGTTTCAGAGAACGGCTTCTTTTTCTTCATCAGGTAATAATCCCTGAAACTACTTTTTGCAGATTCGATTATTTCCGAAGAAGTTTTTCCTGAAGCATCAACAATTCCGACAATTCCATCTCCTGGTCCTCCGAGTTTACCTTTTCTTCCGATATTAAGTCTGTCTTCATCCTCAGTTATCCTGCAATTACTTCTCAGAATTGCATTGATACTTTCACCAGCAATTTCTGCCTTTTTCTCGCTTTTTGTTCCCTCAATGAATGCTACATCAAAAAAATCAAGACATTCTTCATCACAATGATCCATAAAGTCTTTCAACTGTGCAGGTTTGAAATAAGCATTGAAATCCGAAATATACAATTTATCCAGAAGATCGGTTATTCTGCTTTTTGGAATATCTGTAAGCATCAATCTTCCCTTACTGACACTTGTCTCACGACGTTCAAATTTCCATCCTTCTGAAACAAGTTTTTCGACAAATATTTTCACTGTCCAAAAATTTTTCTTCTGTTTATCAGGATTATAGACCAGATATGGCGTTTCAAAAATATTACCGAAATAACTATGCGTGAGGATTTCCTCCTCGGAATTACGCATCTTATTATAAGCCGTGATCTGAAGATCCTTTGAATCATCCATTACTCTGATACCAAAATCTTTTGGTTTCATCTGACACTCATTCATGTATCTCATATCCGATTTCAGTTCTTCTGTCGCTTTTGAGATTTCAGCATACCACTCTGCAGAAGACTTGTGTGTCCAGATACGGAACAGGTCTTCATACCCATGCCTGTATCCGAACCATCTGCCCATCTGCATAAGAACATCATATGTACAAGTATTACGATAGAAATAACTGATTACAAGTCCCTCAAGTGTCAGTCCTCTTGATAGTGCAAGTCCGCCTATTGCAATTACTCTTACACCTTCATCTTCCGGATAAACAAGCTTGTCTGTACCCCTCGCACTATTTACAACTTTAATCATAATAGGCTCTACTGCCTGACAAAGACTGTCGACAATGTCATCCCAATCAAACTCTGTATCTGAAAAATACTCATTCCAGACAGAATTTATGTGTGTCAGAACAGGACTCTTCATTGATTCATTGTAATCATGACTAAGATTGAATTTTATTTCCCGGTATGCAGCAGAATGAATATCATCCACTTCAGAACGGATGTATTTCTGAACCTTGACAAAACGTGACATATTTATCAGCATAGACCGATGTTTCTTTCTGTCACCTCTCAGATCCCTGATTGCATTCACAAGATACAATGCGTCGATTGCATCCTTAAGGCTTCTGGGAAGTTCTCCCTCCCAATCTTTTTTATGCTTGAAATAGAATGACTTACCATCCTTTTCTTCAATGCCGGCATCCGTAATATAAACAAGCTGAGAATGATACTCGCCTTCTTCCGCAAAAATCTTCTCTGCACCTATATAATTACTCGGTGTCGGAAGTGATACAATAAAATCTTCCGGAAACAAATCCTGATTCTCCATTTCTTCGGTAGTTTCCGGATCAATAAATACATTTGCAAAAGGTGTTGCTGTAAATCCTACATAAGTAGCTCTTGTGAAAACATTTGCGAGATTGCGTATCAGCTTATTGATAATTGTAGGCTCCTCTTTATCCTTGCTTGTATTTATGGAGGCATTATCTGCCTCATCATCTATCATAAGCATAGGAAGATCAATCTTTTTTGTAAGATTATCGGCATTCAGATCGACCAACCATTTTGTAAGTTTAGTGAGAACATCCTTTTGTTTTTTTATTACAAAAACGACAGCATTCTTGTCACTCAAAGCAACAGCTATTTTATTTGAATTACCGGTAAAATCATTATGTCTTGATGTCAATGCCATAGCAGTAATCGGTTTGTTGTCAAGCCCGACACCAACCCGTTTTCCTCCTGTCTTCTGATCAGACATATCAATACCGATAAAGCCTTCTTCAAGTCTTTCCTGTGTCTGTTTTCTGAGAGATTCAATAGTTCCGGTAAGAAGGATAAATACTTTATATCCGGCATCTGCCGCCTTACAAATCAAACCGATATATGTAGATGTTTTACCCGACTGAACATCACCGATAACCAATCCTCTGCGTATAACAGGTATATCACTTGCAATTTCGGGATTAAGAAGACAGTTCATAAGATCCTGATCCAAAGTTTCATTTCCAAGCTTACTGACTACACTCGGACTGAAATGCTTTTCATCTATCAGATAATCTTTATATCTTATCCAATATTTCATTTCCAGAGAATCCTTTTTATCTGTATACCATGTTTCCTGATTGTAGTCATTGAGGATTTTACTGCCAGGCTTTGATTGAATAAGATATCTATATTTCAGGTCACGTTTGCAGGCTTCAAATTCTTCAGCAGGACAATCAATTTTTGCAATCATAACTGCCTGAGAAATCAAGTCTTCTATTTTTTCATCCGTCAGTATGTTTGCAACTCCTGTCAGTTCAATCAGATTACGTACCATTCCAACAATATTATTGACTTTTCCCTGATCAACCATGATATCGCTCCCTTAACACTTCTTTAAGTTCCGGAAAATTACTGAACGGTTCTGACAGAAACAATCTGTCTATCATTCCGTCAACGTCAACAGCACCTGCACTAACAGCAAATTTCATCATAATCTCTGCCTTGCATTCGACATCCGCTCTACGCTCATCAGTAACTTCCTCATTTATAATATTCTGAGATTTATCAATATATATCTGCTGATATGGTACATTATTTTCAATTTCCTCAATAAGCATATCAAGATAAGGCTGAGCTTCCTCGCTTATCTTATTTCTGACCATCTCATATATACCGGACTGACGATTTACACGATATGTATACAAATTTCCTCTCTGACTGACACGATCCCAGATATAGTCCTTCTCATCATCAACCTTTGAAGTTCTCCCCCTGTACGTCTGGTTACGGACAGAAATATCCATCGCATCATCAACAGCTTTTGTAAGTCGTTTCCTGATGCTGACAGGAATGGTCGCATTTTGCTTTTTTATATCAATGCCCCATATATCATCAAGAGAATTCGGAATATCAACTCTTATACGTGCATATTTCGTCAGCTCATCACGATGACGGTTAAACCATGTTCCCCAGACAATCAGCCTTTCGTTCCTGTATATATAAAATCCCTGCTTTGAACGATAGTTTTCTATTCCTCCGGATTTCCTCTTGTCCTCTGCTGAAAGGTCTTTCTGAAACGGAAGTATATATGGCTGTACCGTCACTATATGTTCTGTACCCGATGAATCCGGAACAGATATCTTCATTTCTCTTCTGACATTAGTTTTGTTATGGTATTCCAGAAACGGATCAAATCCATCAAGTACCCTGTTGTTGACCATTATAGTCACAGCAGACTTATCCTTTCTGTTAAGAAAACGGTGAAATATCAGAGAAAGATAATCTGCCGTTGATGACATACCAGAGTTGAGTACAGCATACACATTTCCGGAAGACTTCTCCAATACATCAAAATTTTCCCACAAAACAACTGTGCCACTTTCAACATTGTCAAGATAATCTGAAAACCGTATTTCTTTTATTTCGTTAGCTAGACACTCAATGACATACCATTCACGTTTTTCTTCAATTACATCCAGATCCCAGATAAATGCAGAAACTGTACCATTTTTCTTACTGACAACCGACAATTTCCTGCACTGTGAAAGTGAAGCCGATTTCAGACCAAGACCAAATCGTCCGAGATCATCAGACGATCTGCCATCCCTTTTATTTTCACTTCCATACTTCATGGCATCAAACAATTCTTCCGGTGTCATCCCATCTCCGTTATCACATATTGCAACAAAGCACTCAGCAGGATCAACAGGAAATCTGACAGATATTTTACTTGCATGAGCACTTATGCTGTTATCAATAATGTCAGCAACCGCACTTTCAAAGGAATATCCCATTGCTCTCATAGATGTCATAAGCACATCAGCGGTGGGCTTGTTCTCTCTCAACTTGTCCATCTTGTCCATCTTGTCCTCCTGTTTCTACGATATATATTAATATATACCCATTCTATCATATTGTATCAAATTATGCAACAATTATCACAATTTTATCGCATAATTCTACAAATATTCTATCAGGACAATCCACCACAAAATTAGATTGCATTGTCAACTCCAAACAGTCCTCAATACATTGCTATCAAACATCCCCCAAAAGCTGAACAGCACATAACCTCATTCATGCAAGCTGAAATCCCAAAAAGTTCCGCATCCGCACCCAAAGAAACCGAACACCCAACTTTTCACAAAGTCCCAGCCACCTACTCTCAAACACG
>CADCCP010000057.1 GCA_902800005.1 uncultured Ruminococcus sp.
GATAAGTGAACACAGTCTTGGTGGAGCAAAAATAAAAGTATATATAAAACAAGATTCCAAAATATGTGGCATTATTTCAGTATTATGATTTATTCCTGCCCCCAAAATTGATATAAAATATCTCCCTCTGAGTTATCAGGAACTCGAAGGGAGATAAATGTTTTTATAACTTCTCACCAGTTTAAATTTTTGGGCGTAAATTGGGCGTATCAGGCGTAAATTTTTGATGATTTAGCCGTGAAAAACCGCATAAACACCGGGTTTTATTTGTCGAGGCTCTTCATTGTCGGGAAAAGAAGCACATCTCTGATTGCAGCGGAGTCTGTCAAAAGCATACACATTCTGTCTATGCCAAAGCCTATACCACCTGTAGGAGGCATTCCTATTTCAAGAGCATTAAGGAAATCTTCATCTGTGTGATTTGCCTCTTCATCGCCCTGTGCAAGTAATTCTTCTTGTGCTTTGAAACGTTCACGCTGATCTATCGGATCGTTAAGCTCCGAGTAAGCGTTTGCCATTTCCCAACCGTTCATGAAAAACTCAAAGCGTTCTACATAGTTGGGATCACTTGGTTTTCTCTTTGTAAGGGGAGATATCTCAACGGGATGATCCATCAAGAAAGTAGGCTGAATGAGATGTTCTTCAACGAAGTTCTCAAAGAACAGATTGAGAATATCACCTTTCTTATGGCGTTCTTCATATTCAACGCCCTTTTCATCTGCAATTTTTCTTGCATCTTCAAGAGTTTTGATCTCATTGAAGTCAACGCCTGCATATTTCTTGACAGCATCTATCATTGTGATCCTTTCAAAAGGCTTTCCCAGATCCATTTCGATGCCGTTATAGGTAATCTTTGTAGTGCCAAGAACCTCCTGTGCAACATATCTGTAAAGGTTTTCGGTCAAGTCCATCATGCCGTTATAGTCTGTATAAGCCTGATATATCTCCATGAGGGTGAATTCGGGATTATGTCTTGTATCAAGACCTTCGTTTCTGAATACACGACCTATCTCATAAACTCTTTCAAGACCGCCCACAATAAGTCTTTTGAGGTAGAGTTCAAGTGAGATACGGAGTTTAAGGTCTTCATCAAGAGCATTGAAGTGAGTTTCAAAAGGTCTTGCTGCCGCACCGCCGGCGTTAGATACGAGCATAGGCGTTTCGACTTCCATAAAGCCCTGACTGTCGAGGTAACGTCTTATTGCACTTATCATCTTGGAACGCTTTATGAAGGTATCTTTTACTTCCTCGTTCATGATAAGGTCTATGTATCTCTGACGATAACGAGTATCGGTGTTAGTAAGACCGTGATATTTTTCGGGAAGTATCTGAAGGCTCTTGGAAAGCAAGGTGATCTCGGTAACATGGACAGATATTTCACCTTTCATTGTTTTGAAGACATCGCCTTTTATACCAACAATGTCGCCTATATCCATTTTTTTGAAGAGCTTGTACTCTTCCTCACCGACATTGTCCCTTGCGACATAAGCCTGTATATTGCCTTTGAGATCCTGTATATTGCAGAAAGATGCCTTGCCCATGACACGCTTGGACATCATACGTCCTGCAATAGAGACAGACTTACCTTCAAGTTCATCAAAGTTATCTTTGATGTCTCTGCTGTGATGAGTAACATCATACTTCATGATCTGGAAAGGATCTTTGCCTGCCGCCTGCAATTCGGCGAGCTTGTCACGTCTAACTTTCAGAAGTTCGTTTATATTCTGCTGTGATTGGTTATTTTCTGCCATTATCTTTCTTCCTTTCAAAAAATCATCTTGATATTTCAAGTATCTTAAATTTCAGTTCTCCGTCGGGTGTTTCAACAGTGATGACATCGCCTACTTTGTGACCGATAAATGCAGAGCCTACGGGAGATTCATCCGAGAGCTTGCCATTGAAGGGATCAGCCTCACCGGAGCTGACGATCAGGTATTCCGTATCCTCGTCAAAATCAAAGTCATGCACTTTTATTTTTGAGCCGATGTGAACGTGTTCATTTGAGAGTTCGCTTTCATCTATAATTTTGGCGTGTTTAAGGATGTTTTCTATTTCGGAGATCCTTGCTTCAACTTTTGCCTGTTCATTTTTGGCTTCGTCATACTCACTGTTTTCGGAGAGGTCACCGAAAGAACGTGCAACTTTTATTTTTTCGGCAACTTCTTTTCTAACAACGGTCTTGAGATATTCGAGTTCATTTTCATAATTCTGTATACCCTCGCTTGTGAGGAGCATATCCTGCTGTTTAGCCATGTAAAGACCACCTTATATAATATTTTTGCAGAGTAATTATAACATCAAATCACTGATAATGTCAAGCATAAATCAATGACCGATCCTGCATTAACTGCAGGACCGGTCGGATATCTGATCACAAACAGCTTTTTGTGCCGCAATAGTGGCAAGCGTATCGCCGAGCTGTACGAAAACGGCACTCAGCAAAGCTGCTTCATTTTCATCGAGCTGTTGGGAGATGATATTTGCCAAAGCGGTCACTGCAGCCGTTATCTCACAGGCATTCATTGTGCATCATCCTTTGCTTTTGTCATATTACAGGATATGATGCGGGATGCAATACTGCGACCGTAATTTTCAAAGAATATTTCCTGATATTTTGAAAGGTCTTGTGAAGTTCCTTTTCAGGAAATATATCCCGCCCGTAAGCATCATCAGCACCGAACCAATTATCATATTGTTGATAACCGGCATAAGATACTGCATATCGGCAAGACTTGCATTTATTACATCCATTGCTTCAGAAACAGCAATACCTCCGCCTGCCCTTTCTATAAGTATTGCCATGCTTGCAACGATGGCGGCGTACTCTGCCACAAGATACACCAGCCACGACAGCACTGCACATATCACGGCACTTCTGACAGTCGCACGTTTACCTGTTACCACGAAACCTATGAATGATGGAATTATGATAATAACGCCGCCCGCCATGTCGATATAGGGTATGAACTGATAGAGGAGTATATAGATCGATGCCCCCAGTGCCGCTCCGAACACTGCTCCTGCAAGTCCGAGGGGCATATTCTGTTTTTTGGTAATGAATTTATTTTTGCGTATCTCATACTGCCGCTGTTTGCGTGCAAGACACTTGTCACATACTGCCAAAAGCTCCGTTCCCACGACATACAAGCCTGTTTTCCTGTCCCTTGAACACACTGCACAAAGCGGTCTGAGCATTCCGCTTTTAAACATCTCCGTCATGAAATGGACGAGCTGTTTCAGTTCGCTCCTGTCTATCTCTGAATCTATCGTCATTTTCACATTTATTTTTATATACCTGTCGGCATATTTTGCTTTTGTGACATAGTTTTTGTGTTTATCCGCATAATTTTTGAGTTTTTGTTTCAGCACGGGCAGGTCATCTGTACCTGCCTTTACTCTGAGAGAATATTTATTTTCTTTTTGGCTGAATGATATGATAGTCTTGAAACCCTCAAAGCTGTTGAAAGCACACCTTGTTTTTTCATTGTACCGATAGCCTACAGTTATCATAAATTCCTGAAACTCACTTTCTGTCACTTCAACACCGCCTTTCTGCTATTCCATTATACTCCATCAAAAACTTTTTTTCAATGCGTAAATCAGCAAATCCGGATTTTTTTGAGTATGCAAAAAAGGCTCCCGCAAGGTCATTGCGAGAGCCTTTTATCAATAATCATCTCTTTTTCGGTGTCTGACCGAAATGACAGCGGTAACTGCCGTTATGAATGAAACAGCCATTGCCGCTGCCGCAATTCCTGTATTAGAACTGTCACCCGTGAAAACGGTCTCACTTGTCTGCGGAACAGACGTTTCTTCGGGTGTTGATGTTTCCTCAGGCTCGGACGGCTTAGGTGACTTTTCTTCAAAGGACTCCAATACAAATCTCTCTGTATCCCTGAACGTGATACGAGCCGACTTGTTATCATCATCAGCCCTGTTCAACGTAACGGAATATATCAGCTTTTCCGCACCGTAGTCCGTCACAAAAAGCGTAACATAATATGACCGTCTGTCATAATTTATATTTTTATTGCTGCCTTTTTCCTCGAATACTTTGTAGGTAAAAGTACCGGGTTCATCGGTATCTATATGAAACATACCCGTTTCACCGTTTAAAACGGTTATCTCATTTTCTTCGGGCATGGGTGCATTTTCGCTTTGCGGCTCTATCACGATCTTGTATTCATAGTCCTTGAAATACTTCATTGCCGTACATTCGACGAGTATTTCAGCGGTCTCTGTATCATAAGCTGCGGCATATATGCCGCTTGCAGAAAAAAGAGAGACCGTACACATCAAAAGAATACAGAACAGTTTCCGCAAGCCTTTCATTATACAAGTCCCCCTTTCAATCTATTATATAACAAAATACCACGATCCTTGAAACAGCATCTCTCTCCGTACACGTTGACAAAGCAAGTATTCTTTTATTCCCGTCAACCTTAATTTGAGAATGTTTTTCAATGAAATCCGCAATATTATTTTCCTGCGGTTCAAAGACCTCCTTATCCCTCGCACTTACACGCATAGCCAAAAATATATCAAGGTGATATATTTTTTCCGTACTGCGTCCCACTTCAAGAGTACCTTTGCTGTGGGCTTCGAGATACCCGACATCAAGAAATTCGTCCAGCGAACCGAACATTCTGCCGAATTCCATGTGATGACCGTATACAAGGGAATAGCTGTCAGAAAAATCGTCTGAATTTCTGCTGTCAAGAAATATGCTTCCGCCGAGAGAGTAATCTCCGAAAGGATCGGTATTCAGATAAGTTGTATTGTCACTTCCCTGCATGACAGGGTAATCTATGTCAGTGCCGTCTACAGCAAGCCATGCCACCATGTCATCGGATATGACTTTTTCTCCCTGAACGGCTGTATCAGTCCTGTCGGGCTTGTATCTGAGCAGGTTTTTATCTGACGTATGTTCAAACACATACCAACTGTCATATACACACCATGCCGAGATGAGAAATATCACCGCAAGAAAAAGTATTATCAGCCGTTCAAAGAGAATGTTTGCTTTTTTAAGGAACTTGGTCAATTATCCTTCTTCCTCAGTATCTCTCTTTTTGTTTTTGATAACAAGGAATACAATGCCGCCGAGAACCGCAACGCCTATTGCAACAGGTGCTGCAACAGATAATATGATACCTGTCGGGATAGCACCGCTTCTGTTATTTGTGAAGCCTGTATGAATATCGGCTTCTGCGATCTTGCCTGATTTAGGATCGTTGTATGTTTTGGAAGATTCGGTATCCCATACTTTTTCAGTACCGTCTTTTGGATCGTAATCTTCGGGCAACTCTGTTACAGTATAAACGGAATTTGCGGGAAGTCCTACGATCTTTACATACTGACCGTCATTGAGATAGAAGTCTTTTGTAACTGTGCCTGTTTCATCTATAACGATCTGCTGACCGCCAAGAGTATCATTTTCATCTATGCTGTTTGCATTTCCCATAGTATTTGCATCATAGGCTGTGGCAGTATTGACAACAGGTTTTGCTTCCATTCCGAGCGGTACAACGTCCAATGTTGCACCGGCAGCATTCTTTACGGTAAGAGTAAATTTGAAGTATTTATCCTTTGAACCCTGATTGCCTGTTACTTCCTTGCCAAATTCAAGATTCTGTGTACTGTAAGTATTTGTAAATCCTGTTGACTTGTTGTCAAGACGATCGGCAGTTACTTTATACTCTCCTGTTTCGGTATTGACAGCATTTCTTTCGGGTGCTTCAAGACCTGTATGGATAACATAGCTGTTCACTTTCAGCTTTCTTCCGGTATCGTCAGAGTCATCAACAACATAAACATCAAGTGTACGGGTATTCTGCTTGTCATTGGTAACACCTGTCACATCAGAACTGTTTTCCTTGACAATGTAACGATAAATGCCGGGTTCGGTGAATACTACATCAGAAAAATCGACCGTTACACTTTTTGCAACAAACTGTTCATCATTATCATATCCTTCACCGGTCGTAACGAACTTTACAGTTTTGTCGCCTGCGTCACTTTCAGCTGCTACTGTATCTGCCGAAGTAAATTCAGCCTTGCCGCTGCCGACAAATTTCGGTGTACCAACACCTGCAAGCACTTCCATTTTGCCGTCTTCCGCTATGACATGCTCACCCGCCTCGACAGTAAAGCTAAATTCTGCCGTAGGAACTTTGACATCTTTCTTCATAACAAGGTACTTTTCAAAGCTTACGGTCTTACCACCGTCAATGTTCGGGCTGTACTTAACATTTTCTGCACTTGCGGTCATGGGGAACATTCCTGCCACTACTGCACACGATGCAAGGACTGCCAAAAAATTTCTCTTTTTCATTTCTTTTCCTCCTGGTTATTAAGATATTTTTATATACCACGCCTCCGCATTATGAACACCACAACGCCCTTTACGTCACTGAGAGGTATGCCGCCGTATGTGCGGCTGTCGGAAAGGTCGCTTCTGTAATCGTTCAATACGAAAACGCAGTTTTCGGGAATCTTATAGGGAAATTCTATGTCACTTCCCTGTGAGTCTGTCGAATAAACGACATTTTCAGCTATGTTCAAGCCGTTCACCGAGACTCCGTTATTTATATCTACCGTATCACCGCCGAATGCTATGATACGTCCCAATCTCACTTTGTCATCTTTTATATACGTTATCTCGTCACCCTGACGAAGTTCCGCTAATCTGTACGTCAGGCAAAAATCTCCGTCTTTTATCATGGGATATGCTGTGTTGTCATGGCACACACTTATCATTACCACAAATTCCAACATACCCCACAATACCAACCCGACTATGCCTATCTTTACAAGCAACTCGATCAGATAATATTTTGCGGAACGCTTCTTTTTTTTCTTAGTTTTCTTTGTGACATCATCGATTTTTTGTTCTGTCGTGACAATTTCTGTTTCCACTTTGCCCCCCTGAAAATTATCTCATTATTATCATCAAGACGTTATCCGTAATATCCGCAGCCGTAAATCATATGTCCCGACAAAACATTTTATTCAACCTGATAATAATATTACAATGTTGTAAACTAATACTTAAATAACATTTAGCATACATTTCGGGGACTTGAAAGATTATATCACTTATTTTTTGAAAATACAATATGCAAAAAATGGATTTGGTCAATTATCTCATAGAACTTTCGATTTCAAATAATTCATTTTTTGTATAGATTGAACAAAAATTGCTTCAAGATTTTGATTTGTTAAAAACTTACATATTTTTATGGATAATTTTGTCTGTTTTTTTAGATATATAACCTGAAGAAAAAATATATCAAGACAATAGGTTTTATTCTGTCAGGTTTACAAAAATGTAAATTTTCGTATGTTATCCTCTTGACGAAAATAAAGATTGACAAAAAATCCAAAATATTATACAATGATTTTATATAAATTGAATTCGGAAAGGAAGTTATGTATGATAACTTTTGAAGCAAAAATAAAAGATCGTATCGTGAGAATGTATGCAGGCTACCCCATGAAAAATGCGGCAGGAGCGATCTTCAAAACTCTTACTCAGATATGCAACGAGACCGATGCGGATATTTTCAACGACAAGTTCGTAATGAATTTCGGTTGGTCATTCTTCTTCATGAGCGAGAGAAAAGACAACAACGGCAATGTTTTCTATGTAGTGCAGTCAAGTGACTACAAAAAGAATCCTATGAGAGACAAGACGGACGATGTGACACTCTCTCTTCTTGCACAGAATATGCAGGTAGAAACTGTAAGAGTTGCCAATGTCCAGCCCGAATCCGCTACTTTCAAAGATACTATCCTTGTTCTTAAAGAAGCAATGAATGCCCCTGATGTTTACATGAACAGGAATGAAGCTGCCAAAAACGGAGATTCAGGTTGGTATTTCGGTCTTCTCAACGATCCCAACGAGGAAAACCACTCATCTGATGATTATATCAAGCTGCCTTCATGTGAGCTTTTCAAGTTCCGCTCGGAAGCTCTCAGAGTTATGGAAATGCCTGTCGGAACGCTTGCAGTGTTCCATGACAACGTGATGACCGCACTCGTTGACGGCAACGACCAGCCCCTTAAATTTACCACCGAAGAAGAAAGAAAAGCTGCTGCCGAAAAAAGCAGAGCTGAATTTGAAGCAGAGGTAGCCGCTGCAAAGGCAAGGGCTGAACAGGCTAAGGAAGAAAAGAAAGACGAAGAAAATGTATAAACTTATAAAACAGATCGGCAAAGCGAGGCGTGGCGAGATCACCACGCCTCACGGTGTTATTCAGACACCTGCATTTATGAATGTGGCAACGTGCGGTGCAATAAAAGGTGCCGTTTCCGCCCTTGACCTCAAAAATTTACGCTGTCAGGTACAGCTCTGCAACACTTATCATCTGCATCTCAGACCGGGAAATGAAAATGTAAAAAAACTCGGCGGTCTGCATAAGTTCACCCGTTGGGACGCTCCTATTTTAACAGACAGCGGAGGATTTCAGGTGTTTTCACTTGCCAAGCTCCGCAATATCAAAGAAGAAGGCGTGACCTTTGCCTCACACATCGACGGACACAGAATTTTTATGGGACCTGAGGAAAGTATGCAGATACAATCGGATCTGGGTTCAACGATTGCTATGGCTTTTGACGAGTGCATTGAAAATCCTGCGGAATACAACTATACAAAAAATTCATGTGACAGAACTTACAGATGGCTCTGCCGCTGTCAGAAGAAAATGCGGGAACTCAACTCCCTTGAAGATACCATCAACAAGCACCAAATGCTTTTCGGCATAAATCAGGGTTCAACTTATGATGATCTGCGTATTGACCACATGAAACGTATAAGCGAACTTGACCTTGACGGCTATGCGATAGGCGGACTTGCCGTAGGTGAAACTGCCGAAGAAATGTATCACATCATTGACGTTGTAGAAGAGTATATGCCAAAGGACAAACCCCGTTATTTAATGGGCGTGGGAACTCCCGTGAATATCCTTGAAGCCGTACATCGTGGTGTGGATATGTTCGATTGTGTCATGCCGACAAGAAATGCACGTCATGCAAACGTCTTTACTTGGCACGGCAGGAGAAATATGCTCAATGAGAAATATTCCCTTGACGAAGATCCGCTTGATACGGAATGTGACTGCCCCGTGTGTCAGAACTTCACAAGGGCATATATCCGCCACCTTTTCAAAAGCGGTGAAATGCTTGCTATGCGTCTTTGTGTCATGCACAACGTCTATTTCTACAACACCCTTATGATGAAAATAAGAGAATCTCTTGAAAATGACACTTTTGAGGAATTTTATCAAAAATATATCCCCGTCCTTGACAAAAGAATTTAAATAGCTATTGCAGACATCATAAAAACGTGTTATAATTGCATTGTTATTTTTAAAAAAAGGAGAGGAAAAAAATGTATTTTGGCATTCTTGACACAGCAGCAAGTGCCGGTTCCGCACAGGCTAACACTTGGCAAATGGCTATCACTTTGGGTATATGGGTGGTCGTCATTATCGCAGCATATTTTCTGTTCCTGTTCCCGCAGAGAAAAAAACAGAAACAGGAAGAAGAACTCCGTAATAATATCGAGATCGGTGACGATGTCACTACAATAGGCGGTATTGTCGGAAGAGTAATTGCCGTCCGTGATGACGATGAGACTCTTATGATCGAGACCGGCAGTGACAAAACTCGTATGAGATTCAAGAAATGGGCGATTTCGTCCGTTGACACCCCGAACAAGCAGCCTAAAAAAGATGATACAAAAAAGTCTGATAAAAACGATAAAAAAGATAAGACTAAGAAAAAAGAGGCTTTTAACAGTTAAAGCAATCCTATAAAAAGTCATAAGGATATGTTGACTTTTATAATTTTCGCATCATATCGAAACAATTTTCAAAAAGAAAGAGAGGTGAAAACCGTTATTGAGAAATTGACAAAAGTAAACTTTTATGTTAAAATCAGAGAAGATACGAAGCCTATGCG
>CADCCP010000058.1 GCA_902800005.1 uncultured Ruminococcus sp.
ACGGATTGAATAACATTTGTATTTTCTTCTTTTTGCAGTTCAAGCAGCTTGGAAGAGTATTTTGATATATATTCAGAGTCTGCTTTTTTGAATTTTCCTGCGATTGAAGAACAATAAAAGGAATATATTGTTCCTATTTCATAATATTCTAAAGGATATCTGGAATCGTATGAATCTATATTTCTCATATTATGTACCTCTCAATCTAAAATGTACTGTTATCTTTTTGTAAATGAATATCAAAGCCATGATACCGAAAAGGAATAAAAGCTGTTCATTTACCTCTGTGAGTTTCAAAGTATATTCACATACATTGAGCATATCTTCAATACCGTTGAAAGTACAACGGCATATCGTTCTGTTTGCATCAGACGGAATATTCTCTATCAAACCGCTTATCATAGAATTTTCCGTAATATCCGAAAGCGGTTTGAAGATAGCAAGGATAATATTCAGCACCGAAAGCACGGCTATTCCGGCATAACTGTTATTACCTCTTACAAAAACATTTCTTGTTACAGCGGTTGTTTGAACCGCAACTGATGATGTTCTCGTCATAAAAATCTTCTCCCTTTCTTTTGATGTTTTTTTAAATTATAACTTTTTAAAAAAAAGATTTTGAAAGGGAGAAGATATTTATGTTGTTCCCTGTCGGCTATAAATGTTTTCCGTGCAGTTGCACAAAATTTTTAAAAAAAGAATTGAAAAATTGTATCTAAAATGCTATAATATTCAAAAACAAAATGAAAGGAATGAAGATGATTTGTTGAATACGAAAAAAATATTTATGGCTGTACTCGGCACATTGACTGCCGTTCAAATAGGTACAGTCATGGTATCCGCCGTAAATACCGACAGGAATATCATGCAGAATGACTATCTTAATTTGTATATCGGACAGGATACCGACAATTTCGGACGCTATCAGCTTTCCGCAAACAAGGGCGACCTTGAAAACAGTCTTGATGACGGAAAAAATTTGATGTATGAGAATTTTTATTCTTCATACTCCACTGTTGTCGTCAATGGAAAGTCATATCGTTTCGGAGAGGGTGAAACGGTTACAGCACCCTACTATGACAGTGACAGGAATGTTTGTATCACCGTACAGAAATTCGGAGATGTTGAAGTGACACAAACTCTGAAATTTGCGGACGGCATGAAAACAGGTCATGAAGATATGCTGTTTATCGGGTATTCCGCTAAAAATACGGGAACGGAAGATGTATTATTCGGTTTTAGGATTATGATTGACAGTCAGCTTGATAAAGATGACAAATGCACTCTTTACGTTGAGAGTGCCATGTTGGACTTTGAAAAGGAATATAAAGACACTATCCCGCAGCAGTGGTCAGTTGTATCTTCTGACGGAAATATTACGGCTTACGGAAAAATCAATACAATACCCGACAGTATCATATTTGCCGATTGGTCATCTCTCTTTGATAAAAAATGGGATTACCGTGCAGGATCCGCCAAAGATATAAATGACTGTGCAACGGCACTTGTATGGGATAATCATACCATTCACTCAGATGATACGAATGAATATTCCGTTTATTACGGTGTAAAAAACAAGTCTGCGGAGATCCCCCCCGAAAATTCCGAAATATCGGAAGTATCGGAAGCATCGGAAATTTCGGAAGTTTCGGAAATTTCGGAGGTTTCAAAAATTACGGAGAAATCCGAAATATCGGACGTTTCCAAAATCACGGAAAATTCACAGGTTTCAGAATACAGTGAAGTGTCACATAAGGGAAAGAGTATTTTCACAGGTGATAACGGAAATATCCTTGCAAGTGCATTCATAGCATTTGCGGCAGCTTTAACAGCCGTATTCTTCACTTCAAAGAGAAAGAGAGGCGGAAAACATGATTAAAAAGAAATTTAACAGAACCCTTGCCGTCATATTATCGGCAATTCTTACAGTTTCCACCGGTATTCCGTCCGTATCGGCTGTATATGAAAATACCTATCCTGACGGCATAGACTGCGTGCTTGTATCAGATGACAACGCCGTTTTCAACGTGGAAAAGGCTGATGTAGACGGCAGTATATATGCACATGACGATATTATTTTCTACGGTTCGGAAACTATGAAAATAAACGGTTCTGCCAATGCACACGGCTCTGTATCGGAAAATATTTCATTTTCCGAAACGGACAGCACGGCATATCAAATACCCGACTTTTCTGACTCGATAGAACATAATGTCAACTATTCCAAGCATTTTCAAGAAGATATTGAAATATCGGAAACACAGCTTTCAGTTTCTGAAAATTTACTCATAGACGGAAATTTTACTCTGGATGAAGTTACTCTCAACGGTATGGGATATATTACGGCTGAAAATAATATCACTCTGAACAGTATCAAAAATAATTGTGAATACCTTGTTTTATACTCGAAAGACGGAAATATTATTATAAACGGCTCTAAACTGACAATAGACGGTATAATATACGCTCCCAAAGGAAAAGTTATTTTCAACGTAAAAAATCTCACCGTAAACGGCGGTATATATGCAGAGGACGTTGAATTTAACGGTACGGAACTTTACTTGAATAAAGTTGATAATTATGATGACCTTGTAAGAGAACAGCTTAAAGTTGATGCAGGTGCTGACAGGGAAATTTATGTCGGTGAAAGTCTCTTGTTTGAAGGCAGTGCCAACTATGAGAATGTAAGCTACCAATGGAGCGGAGATAAAAGCATTGTATTTGAAAATGAAAACAGTCAATCAACTTCGGCTGAATTTACGAAAACAGGCACTTATACAGTGACGTTGACAGGACGACTTCACAATCTTTCCGACAGTGATACTCTTTCCGTGAAAGTCAATCCCGACCCGTCAAGGACATTTACAAGTGACAGTGATTTCAATTCGGGAAATTTGTCAGATATTGCCGTAAAGAATGACAGTATTATGCTTGAAAAAGAAAAAAAGAATGTTTCGGAAATAAAAAAGAGTTATCATTCTGACGGTGTAAGCGGTGTAAATATAGACAGCACTGTTTCAAAAGATAAAATCACATCTTCATCCGAAAGTATAGATATAAGTTATGACCTTACGGGCGTGAGAAACAGTGTTACCACAGAGGGAATAGACTTTGTATTTGTCATAGACAATTCGGGAAGTATGTGGGGCGAGTATCTCAGGAATGCACAGGAGGCAGCTAAAACGATACTCGGCTATATGCACGAGGGTGACAGATATGCTATTGCAGATCTGGGCAGAGTGCATATCGGTTTCACAGACGATAAAGAACTCATTGAACAGGAAATTAACAGAGTTGGCAGTGGTAGCGGTTCAA
Source organism: uncultured Ruminococcus sp. (assembly GCA_902800005.1). Classification (GTDB taxonomy): domain Bacteria; phylum Bacillota; class Clostridia; order Oscillospirales; family Acutalibacteraceae; genus UBA1213. Next base: position 3,316 of record CADCCP010000058.1, read on the forward strand.
GTGAAGCAGATGACGGTGTAGACATTGCCAACAAGCTGTTTGATGAACAGAGTTCACCCGAAAGACAAAAATATATAATTCTCCTTGCAGACGGCGAAACGGGCAAATACTCTATGGAAACTATGCGACAGTATGCAAGAGATGCCGCCGAAAGAAATATAAAAATATTTTCTCTTGCAATGCGTAATGATATACAGAATATGCAAGAGGCGGCTATAATTACAAACGGTATTTATAAAAATGCTCCTGACGGTGAAACTATCAAGAAATTCATGGAGATATTCGGCAATAATATATTCAATTCTGCCGCAAGGAATGTTTTGTTTAAGACGACAGTATCGGATAAAAGCAAGATAGACTTTGAAAATATCTATCCTGCACCGTCAGCCGTAAAGGATAATAAAGACGGTTCGGCAGAAATAACATGGAATTTGGATACTTTTGAGGCTGACGAAATAAAGAATATAAATATTCCCATGAAGTCAGATATGTTCAAAGAAAGCGGTTATGAATATTTGACTTCGAACACGGCTCTTTACTACAATGACAAAGAGGGAAAAGGTCAAAAGATATATCTTGATGATATAACCCTCCCATGTGACACATTCAAAGATAGTGGCACATGGTCAGCAGTTTATGACAGTGAAAGAGAAAATTGTGAATGGACGGGTATTTATTGGCACTCCGTTTATCCGTCCGATTCGTCAGCGGATATGTATATTTCCGTAAGTAATGACGGTGTGAATTACACGGAAGAAATGAAAGTAAATAATTACACCGTCCCCGAGAATTTAAAAGGCAGATATATTCGTGTAAAAACGGAATTGCATAAAGCTTCTGACGGTTCATCACCCGTTGTTGAAGATATTACAGTAATATCGGGAACTATGAAACTTACCAAGCCCGTTGATACAGCTATATCGACAAATATAATAATCAAGCCTGAGATATATAAAAATCGTCCAGTAACCCTCTATGCTGATATACAGAGTAATTCTGACAGCGTTAAGGAGATTTCATGGACTGTTGCAGGAAATGAAAATTATGTGCTTGATACCGCCGAAATTTTGAAACCGACAGTCATTTTCGGTGAAAAAGGCGATTATCAGATAACTTTGAAAGTGGCAGATGATAACGGAAATATAGCTGAAAAAACCGTTAATATCAGTGTCAAAGATGAAGAAAACGTGTCCGACATAGTTTTTGATGACAGTACACAGACAGTAAAATATACTGTTGAGGGTGCAGAGTTCGAGTATTTCAACAACAAGACGACTGTTGACAAGAATATACACCTTGTTACAGATAACCCGTCTGCAATTTCATGGGTAAGTGTCCGTGTTGTTCCCGATGACATTGAAAGATATAAAGGTCGTTGGAATGACGTGTTTGTCTATCACATAGATGAAGATTTAAATTCGGCATTTCGTTTGCCACACTGTTCGGGCAAGCTGGAAATAACGGCATATGACTGGAGCGGAACACCTTATACTTATACATTCGATATACTCTATGATGATGTTCGCCCGACAGTGAGTGTTGAGAAAAACGAAAAAATATATTCTCGTGGTTATTTCACAAAAGACCCGTACACCGTCACGGTAAAAGCAGAAGACAACGGAGAAATAGACCATGTTGAACTTTATCTGGGTGACGAAATGTTTTCACTTGATGAAAATAACAGTCATACATTTGTGTTTACAGAATCGGGTTCATACCGTTTCAGAGCAAACGCATTTGATAAAGCCGGAAATTCTTCTTATAACATATTTTACGAATATATCTATGACGATACAACCCTCCCCGGAATTTATCCTTTCTCTCTTAACAGGAGAAATGCAAGCATAGGTAATGAAATAGTATTCACTGCAAAGGCTTATGACAATGAAACAGGCGTAAAGTCTGCAAAATACACTGTCAATGATGAAGAAATAACCCTTGATGAAAACGGTGAATATAAATATATTGCCGACAAGGCAGGCGAATTTATTTTCAAAGGCGTTGCAGTCGATTACCGTGATAACACTTTTGAAAATTCAATGAAACTCACCGTAACAGAAGATACACAAGCCCCGGGTGTATCAATTTCGGCAACGAGGTCAAGAGAAATACTTGTCAATACAAGTGCCGTTGTCACCGTCACGGCAAATGACAATGTTGCTGTAACTCAAATTGATGTTGATGTCAACGGAAAAGAATATACACTTGACGAAAACAATCAATTTGTATTTACACCCGAAGAAGCAGGCGATTTTATTATTACAGCCGTTGCTTACGACAATGCAGGAAACAGCCGTTCATTAACTTACAAGCTTAAAGCCATTGATGAAGATATAACACCGCCGTCTGTTTCATATTATTCTGCAAACAGGTATGAATATTACAATGGTTCACAAACTATCAGTGTCAATTCAGGCGATAACACAAAAGTTGATACAAGAGAGTTTTTCATTGACGGCAAGCCGATTGAAAAAGCAAACAACGGTTATGCTACTCCCGAATACAGCTACACCGATCATTATCAATTTAACCCCTATAATGTCGGCATAGGCGAACATACTTTCAAAGCGGTCACAACTGACAGTTCGGGCAATAAAACAGAACTTGAAAGGGCTTTCACCGTATCCGATACGACTGCACCGAATATTTCATTTGAGGGCGTATCTACTTTCAATACAAACGATACTGTTACTGTCACTCTGAAAATCACGGATTTTTCAGACGTTGATTCCGTTACAGGCACTTTGAACGGTGAAAATATCGTTTTGAAAAATACCGATGAACAGACTTTAACTATTGAAAACGCTCCTGCTGGAAATTATACATATTCCGTGACAGCAAAAGATATTTACGGAAATGAAAGAACGAATACAAGAAATATCACCGTAAGAGATACCGTTAAGCCTGTTATAACCGTTTCGGACGTTGAAGAAGAATATTTCATTCCGAATAAGCCCGTTATAAAAATGACGGTAACGGACAACATGGAAGTATCGACAGTAAGCGTTACCATGAACGGCAGTGAACTCGTTTATGACGGTAAAAATATAATTCTCCCCGAAATACTCTCGGCAGGTGATTATACCATAAACATAACCGCAAGCGATACTTCACGCAATTATTCATATGCAACCGTTAAATTCAAAGTATCCAAGCCGAAAGACATTACACCGCCTGTTATCGAAAGTGTAAAACTTATTCCCGATAATCCCGAAGTCGGCAAGCCGATAAAAGTATACGTTACGGCATCTGATGACAGTGGCACGGCAGAAATAGAAGTCACCACTGACGGACAAAAATTCACTTATGAAAACGGTGCATATATTTACACTCCGACTAAAACAGGTGAAATAGCCGTAACAATAAGTGCAACAGACCCATCGGGAAATGTAAGTGCTATAACGGCAACAGGCTATGTTTCCTCTGACAGCACTGCACCTATCGTAAATGCTGATTATCTGAGTTCAATGACGGCAGGTCATTCACAGACTATTACAATAAGTGCTGAAGATGAAAAGGGTATTGCCTCAATCTCACTCCAAATGAATGGAAATCCCGTCACCCTCTCAAACGGAAAATATGTATTCACGCCGTCAAAAACAGGTGACTATCAATTTACGGCATCTGCAAATGATATGTCCGGAAATACAGGCACAAAAGAATTTGTCATAAGCGTTTCCGAAAAGACAGATGAAAAAGAACTTCAAAAATATCTTGTAAACGAAGCGGAAACCGCTATGACACAAGATATGAAAGACAGGGCAAAAGAACTTCAAACAGCCGTCAATGTATACGACTTTGTAAAGAATACAATCAGAACAGAGTATTATACAGGTTCAAGAAAAGGTGCTGCGGCAGTTTATGAACAGTTGGGCGGAAATGATGTCGATATATCAAGCCTTATGATAGCAATGCTGCGTTATCTGAAATATCCGTCAAGATATGTAAGCGGTACAGTTCAATACACCGATAATGAATTGCTGAAACTCACGGGAGCGGATAATGTTGCGGCAGCAATAGACTGTATAAATGCATCGGGTTATGACAGTCAGACTTATTACACCCCGTCAGGTCAAAAGTTAATACGCATAGAACATACATGGGTCGAAGTCTATGCACCTCTTTCGGAATGCGGTATAGACAGTGCGGAAAAATCATGGATAACCCTTGACGGCTGGTTTAAAAACTACACTTTCAACGAGATAGAAACCGAAAATGTGGAACATAAATATTCTGCGGCATTGTCGTCCGAACTTCTGAAACGTTGGGAAGAAGTGGAAAACAAATATAATCTTGATTTCAGCAAGATAAAAGCTGTCCTTAATGACAACATAAACAATCATCAGACGGCAACCGGCTATTATAAGATAATTGACGGTGCAAAAATAGAAAAACTCCCGTCTGTTGCCGATTTCAATATTATAAGCAAATCAGAGTATTACAGCAGTGTTTCAGACAGTAAGTGCGATAAAATATCCGTCAGCATGGACGGTAAAACGATAGCCTCTTTCAAGACAAATGAACTTTTCGGTAAACGACTTCTTATTCAGTATAAGCCCGCCAATGAGAAAGATAAGGCTTTATTCACACAAAATAATGAAAATTGGAAAAATATGTCGTGTTCTTCAATGTCGGTCATTCCCGTTATAACCGTTGACGGAAAAGTTGTCGGAAGCGGCACTGAAACCACTCTCGGACAAATTCAGAATATTACCATTTTGTCTGAATGTTCGGGTAAAAAGCAAAGTTATCGTGATGAACTTGTTGCAGGAAGTATGTATGCACTTGTTGTAAATACATATGACATAGCCGCAAGAGATTTAACAAAATCATATAACTATATGTATTATAATGCTTTAAGTGATAAAACTTACGGGGCATATTCGGAAGAATATTTGGGTGCTTTGCTTGATTTTGCAGGGAAGCTGTATTTCTCCATGAATGACACTATCGAATTTTTCAATTCCGCAAATTGCAGGGTAAATCAAAACCCCGATACCGCCATAGGAATTTTCGGATATGAATTTGAAACCACGCTTAACGGCTGGACAGGTCAAGTTACAGGAAATCTTAAAGACGGCACATTTATGACAGATATTGACTGTTTGAGAAGTACACCTGTAAGCCTTATCGGAAGTGAAGAAGACAGAAGAAATTTTGTAATGTCCTCAGGAATAGTTTCATCATTGTGTGAGGGCTATATATGGGAATACATATTGGGAAGTCAAGGCATTTCCTCTGTTTCCGTTATAGTGGAGGCTCTCAAAAACAATGTAGAAGTATTCGTGATAAACTCGGATAATAAATCTTGAGGACAAACTTCTCGCCGTCACGCTCCACAAGGAAGACCTGAGCCTCACCAGAATTGTTGCTCAGAGAACGGACTTTGTGATAACTGACTCCCTTCAGCACGAAGGAATTTTCCGTCAGGTCATCTGTATTGGCTATACCACCATCACCTCTGAATGTTCCATCCCCTGAATGGGCATTCGAGGCACCACGCATGGTCATATCCTGAGAGGCACCACGCATGGTCATATCTTGAGATGCTGGACGCATCGTCATATCCTGGGAAGCAGGGCGTATCGTCATAGCGTTACCACCCTCGGCGGGTCTGACAGTTCTTTCCGTACTCATTTATTTATCGTCTTTAATTTCCTTTTTCGTATCCTTACCTAAGATAATCCACTTTCCACCCATCTGAGGCTTTGCACAACCGCAGGGACTGGAATGAAGGGCGTGCTTGAAATTGCACTCCCACGCCAGCCTGACGCCCTGTGGGCGACATGCCATCGCATAGTTACGCACCATCGCCGGTTTCGGCTGAGGGGCCTGAGCCATACGTTCCAAGATACTGGCAATCTCCTGCATACGGTCGTTCTTCTTCGCTTCGTATTCCTCCTTGCTCATACGCTTGCTGTTCGACTTAGGAATATCGGGTGTAGCGATACCACGATCATTGGCCAACAGCGTCAGCACACGCTCACGCAGTCTCGTATTCAGTTGTTCCTGAACCTGTTCACGCTCTGATGAATAGGGAAGGATCAAATCCAGTTGCTGGAGTTCGGATGCCAGTTTCTGCATCTCCAGGTATTCTGGCATCGTACTGACTTGGGCCACCAGTTGTCGGGCATCCTCTGTCAGCGCCGTGCCACACTGTTTGCAGAAAGAAAATTCGTTCAGCGTATGACATACAGGACAGACAATGCCACCTCTCGGGCTGCCACACTCTGGACAGAAGGCGTCATTGTCATTCAGATGTGCGCCACAGAAGGAACAAACATCCTTCTTGACATAACGTCTGCAAGTCTCACAGAAATCAGCATCAGCATCCAGTTCTGCACCACAATTTGGACAAGTCGTCTTGCCTAAGGGAGCACCACAGGAGGCACAGAACATCGCACCTTCGTCGTTCATGGTACCACAACTTGGGCATCGTACGCCTACGGCTGCCTGCATCTGGGCTTGCTGCTGCATCGGGGCATCCTCACTTGGAGATTGATAGAGCTCCTGCTGCATTTGCAGATTAACGCCGCGATTGGTAATCTCTGGGTTTTTAGTAATATCGTCGTTCATATACCGGTAATTTTTTCTTATGTAGGTGCAAAATTAAAA
>CADCCP010000059.1 GCA_902800005.1 uncultured Ruminococcus sp.
ACCGAGCCCGACGACCTCTCCCAGCCGGGATTCAGCAACAAGAAGGGCAAGGGCGAGATTCTTCTGCATGAGCCGAGCATAAAGGCAATGGAGAACTATCTGAAACAGTTTATGAAGCACAAGAACCGATACACCGGAAACACATACGCCGCCGAGCCTGCCGTTGTTGCCATCGAGGTGAACAACGAGCCTAACGAGCACGCGCTGACCGACAAGCAGGTGACGGCTTACATCACGCGCATGGTAAAGGCTATCAAGAGCAGCGGATTCAAGAAGCCTGTTCTGTACAACATCAGCGAGAATGTGCAGAAGATCAGGCTTAAGAAGGCCTGCACCCTTCTCAAGAACGGGAACATGAAGGTGGAGAGAGTGGCGGAAAACGTGGGCTACCCAAGTGTTGAGCATTTCAACAGGCAGTTCAAGAACTTTCGTGCAGAATTCCCAAGCCCATGAAGTAGCCTCATGCTTGAAGTAGTCACCGAAAGAGAAGTTGCCGAGCATTTCAAAGAAAGTGCCGTGACGAGCTGTAATGCCTACTCTCTCGATGTCGGGAGTACGGATACATTTCTGACAAGTGGTGACACGCTTTCTGGGGGGAGTAACTTCACCTGTGAAGTATTTTTTCATAGGTGCCATACCTGAGTTGATGAGCAGTAAGCTGTTGTCATTTTTGGGTATGAGGGGAAAGCTGGGCAATCTGAGATGTCCCTTTGATTCAAAGAAGGACAAATATTTTTCCCTCAATTCGTTAAGTCCTGTCCATTTCATTTTTTGATCTCCTTTTTTCTTTAAAATTTTCTGCTGAAACGAAAAACGGAAACTTTCGTCTTTATGGGACGAAAATTTCCGTGTTACCACCCAATTTGCATTGAAACAATGCCGCTCTCAGTAGCTTTAACGCAGCCTGTACGTTGCGGTTTGCCGCAAATGCTCCGAGTCAGCCCAAGCAGCTTTTTGTAAAAGTCTTTCAGCAAATGACTTTCTCTCTGTGACAAAGGTGTTGCTTTTTTTCTCATCTCAGCATGAACGATATTCATACATAATATTATAAACTTTTTTACACTCTTGTCAAGCAAAAAATTTTATTTTTTCATCTTTATGTTGATAAAATTTATCAGAGAGATGATACCCACTATTACCGCACTTCCACCCATGATTATCATGACAAGGGCAAGAACGGAATTTTTTTCTATTGCTCTCAGAAACAGTCCGAGTATCGTAAACGGAATACCTGCTGCAAGGGGTATTATAAATGAAGAACGCTTGTATTTGATTTCTTCATCTTTGTCTGTATCGCTTTCATCATCACGAATTTTGCTGTATCGTTTGAACTGCACGATCTTATATATTCCTACCGTCAGGAACGGCACAGACAAAAATATTATCATTGCTCCCCTGTAAAGCATAGTCCGTGTCCATATGACAGTCGGATCATCCTCACTGACATATATCTTGACAGTATCACCCTTTTTCCATGAAGCCTCATATTGTTTGAGAGTGATATTTTCAAACTTCTGTCCGTTGTAGATATATTCGACCAAAGTCGTGTTGGACTGTATATCGGATGCTTCGGCTTCATTGAAGCCTGTAATAGTTGCGGTGCAGTAGACCGCCTTGTCAGGCAGACGAGCATTCAATATCTGAACAGTCGTTCCGACACACAGAAGTATCGTACCTATGATTATCAATATGATACTTCCCCTCATTCCTATTCTTTCCAGTGAAACTTTCTGTTTCATGATTTGCCTCCTTATCCGCTGCCGTTTTCTTCTGCATAAACGGTCAATGTTTGGCATATTTGATCGCAGTCAACACTGTGATCGTAAGATGATATTTCTTTTTCCTTAAAAAATTCCTTCAGCCAGCCTGCAAAATGGGCATTGGCATTGTTCAGTGCAGGTATGCTTTCAAATTTAATTGATATATTATTTATTATACCCTCTGAAAAATTATTTTCAAGTATATTTTTGACTTGTTGTTCAATATCGCCATCGCTGTATACAAAAAGTCCGTTCATTTTGTGATAATTCACAGCTTCGCTTGTACACTCCGGTACACCGAGTTTTTTGTAGAAATCATATATTTCATGTGTCCTGTCATTGAACTCGTCATTTACATTGAAAAATCCGTAATTCGGATAAGTCGTATCAGACCAAGGATCTCTTATGTTGTCGATAGTCAGATCAAGCTGATAATATTCACCGTCGATCTTTACGATATTCCACGAATGTCCTGCATAGACAGCATCTGTCTCCCATTTCGGAACACCTGACACACACATACATTCCATATCAAGTTCCCTCATACACCACATGAATGACTTGCAGATACCCTCACATCTGCCTATGTGACCGATCAGAGTTCCGTATACAGTACCCGAATAGGCATCGGTGTCATCATAGACACAGTCGTCAAATATCATGTCATAGATATATTTTTCTTTTTCAAGTTCACTCATGTCACCAATATCTGCCTTCAGGTTTTCAAAGAACAGATCAAGTTCATCGGTATAATTTTTACAGTCACTTTCACTCATATTATAAGTGAAATACACTCCTGATACATTGCTTTCACTTTCATCCGTGTATATCGGTGAATAATCCCCGTTGAGCTGTATCAATTCGGGACAATCGTAATTCAGCAAAAACATAAGCATATCAAAATCATCCGACGGCACTTTTTCGGAAAATCTTGTTGTCATCTCAAAATGCTGTACGGCATCATACATATTCAAAAAGATATTCAGCATACTTTCATCAAGTCTGTTTACAAAATACTTACTGTCAAATCCATATACTATCGACTTATCGATCACCCTTTCAGGCTCGCTTGAAAGTTCTTCGGAGCTTTCTGCTGAAACCTCTTCACTCGGCTCACTTGACTGTTCGGATTTTTCCTCTTCACTGCTTTCATCTTCCGACACTTCATGCAACTTTTCGTGACTCTCCTCAGATGATCCCTGCAAACTCTGCACAGAACTTTCATTTGAACTTTCGGTCTTGGATTTTTCCGATCTTGAGTTTTGTTCGGGCTTGTGTACCTCTTTGGCAGAACTTTCACCGGTAACTGCCGATATTTCGGAGACCGTACTTTCAGTGTCACCGTCACCCGTACAGCCCGATAAACACAGCACTGCTATCATCATTACCGACATTATTTTTAACAGCCTTTTCATTGAAAAAACTCCTTTTTTAAAAATGATTTCCGTCAATATCCGAACTGTCACCTTCTTCCTCATATCCGCCGTAGGTCGCAAACGGATCAAAATACGAATCCATCACGCCCCTGTTTTCATCATAGACCTGATTGTAGTCTATCGTATTGTCAAACGGTGCGGCATTGACATCTGCCGTCTCGCCGTCACCTGAATAACCCTGCTTGACAGTGTCTATTTCCTCCTGTGTTGCATTTTTCTCCGCTACATTACGGCTTATCTCATGGAGCTTGGAACGCCTTGCTGCCAGCGTGAATGCCGCTATACCGAATACTATCACTCCTGTCCAAAAAATATACGCTGTCACACTGTAGCTCGGTTCGGGATCGTCCACTACCGAACATATATCCGGATGATCCTCGTTATACTTTATATTCAGCTTGTCACCGATGTCTACACGAAATGGTATCTGATATATCGATACATTGCTGTGAAGAACTCCTTCTATATAAAAGTCCACCGTCACATCACTCAGTTCCTTCAGGCTGCCGTTTTCCTCATAAGAATAAGATGACACAGATGTTACGACTGCTTCTGCACGTGGATCGGTCATGTCAGGCGTATTGTGTTCTTTATCCTTTTTTGCCGTTTCAAATATAAAAACCAAGCCCAAAAGTATCACCACTGCAAAAAATATCATCTGCACCAACGGTGTCGACAGTTTTTCTTTTATCTTCTCCATGACAAAAAACGCTCCTCAATATCTTTTGAACACTATTATATACTATTTAAACAAAAATTTCAATATTCTTAAATTTATTTTTTACTATATATTAAGTCACAATTTTTTGCAAAAATCTGTTGAAACATCAAGCAAATAATGCTATAATATGATAGTTAATATCATTGATCGAAAGGAAAGAATCATATGACAAGAGAAAATGCTTACCGCACGCATTACTGCGGTGAACTCAGGGAAAGCGATATAGGAAAATCTGTCAGAGTGGCAGGCTGGATAGAAAATATCCGTGATCACGGCGGAGTAATGTTTTTGGATGTGCGTGACCATTACGGCATTGTACAGGTAGTCGTGCATGACGAGAAGTTCCTTGAAAACATATCGAAAGAATGCACAGTGACCGTTTCCGGAAATGTCACAAAACGTGACGAGGACACCATCAATCCTAAAATTGCAACAGGTACTGTTGAGATCCATGCAGACAATATCACCGTTCTCGGAAAGGCTCAGACTCTGCCTTTCGAGATACAGACTTCCAAAGAAGTCAGAGAAGATGTCAGGCTCAAATACAGATTCCTTGACCTGCGTAATAAGAAAGTCCATGACAATATCGTTATGCGTGCCAAACTCATATCATTCCTTCGTCAGAAAATGACAGAAATGGGATTCCTTGAGATACAGACCCCTATCCTGTCATGTTCATCTCCCGAAGGTGCAAGAGACTATCTCATTCCCAGCAGAAAGCACAAAGGTATGTTCTATGCTCTTCCGCAGGCTCCGCAGATATTCAAACAGCTCCTCATGGTATCTGGATTTGACAAGTATTTCCAAATAGCACCGTGTTTCCGTGATGAAGATGCAAGGGCAGACCGTTCACCCGGTGAATTTTATCAGCTTGACTTTGAAATGTCCTTTGCAGAGCAGGAAGATGTCTTTGCCGCCGCTGAGGAAGTCCTTTATGCGACTTTCAAGGAATTTTCCGATAAGGAAGTCTCAAAACCGCCTTTCAGAAGAATACCCTTTGCAGAGGCCATGCTCACATACGGCACAGATAAACCCGATCTGAGAAATCCCCTTTTGATAAAGGATATAAGCGATATGTTCGTTGAAACTGACTTTACACCTTTCAGAAAAAAGACTGTCAGAAGTATCAATGTACCGAATGCCGCTGCACAGTCAAAAAAATGGTTCAAGAACATGGAAGAATTCGCCTTGTCGATAGGCATGAAAGGCTTGGGCTATGTCAAAGTTCGTGAAGACATGACTTTTGACGGACCTATCGACAAATTCCTCAAAGAAGGCGACAGGGAAAAACTTATATCCGTCAACGGCTCAAAAGCAGGAGATGTGATCTACTTCATAGCCGATTCAAAAGAACTTGCCCCGAAACTCGCAGGTCAGATACGCACAGAAGTGGCAAACCGTCTTAAACTCATTGATGAAAGTAAGTTTGAACTTTGCTTTATCACAGATTTCCCGATGTATGAGTTGGACGAGGACGGCAAAGTTATCTTCACTCACAATCCGTTTTCTATGCCTCAGGGCGGTATGCAGGCACTTCTTGAAAAAGAGCCTACAGAGATACTTGCCTACCAGTATGACATAGTATGCAACGGTGTAGAACTTTCATCGGGTGCTGTCAGAAACCATGACCTTGACATAATGGTAAAAGCTTTTGAGATAGCAGGTTACAGTGAAGACGAACTCAAAAACAAATTCAAGTCGCTGTATAATGCTTTCAAATACGGTGCACCACCCCATGCAGGCATGGCACCGGGCGTTGACAGAATGCTCATGCTGCTTGCAGAAGAAGAAAATATCCGTGAAGTCATTGCATTCCCGATGAACAGCAATGCTCAGGACTTGCTGTTAGGCTCTCCCACAGAGGTCACAGAACAGCAGCTCCGTGAAGTCCACATCAAAATCAGATAAGACACATCTACTTTACAGTGCAGGGAGGGCAATTTCCATGCGTAAATTTTCAAAAAAGATAATTTCTCTTTTTATCACATTATGCATCACACTAAGCTGTGCTGCCGTAAGTGTTACGGCTGTTGACAGTCTCATCCCCGAAGGCAACGGCAATATGTATCTTGATGTCGTATTCGTGCTTGACTCCAGCGGTTCGATGCTCGAATCCGACCCCAACAGAGTCGCTGCCGATGCATTCAGCCTTTTTGTAGATCTTTGTGATGATACCTGCGGTGTCGGCTACACCATCTACAGTCACATAATAAAAGAATCCGAACAGATCACTGCTCTTGACGAAAGCCATCTTGCCGAACTGAGAAATAAGATCGCAGGCATGAACAAAAATCCGCAGGGTGATACCGATATTGCTCTGGGTCTGGATAAAGCCCTGAAACTGCACCGTCTGAACAAGAAAGAAGATGACGGCAGAAAAAAAGCTGTTATCCTTCTCAGTGACGGTAATACCCATCTCATTGACGGCTCTAAGTCCGATGCACAGCTTAAAAAAGAAATGGACACCGTTCTGAAATCACTTTCTGATGAAGAGATCCCCGTCTATGCGATCGGTCTGAACTATGACGGTACTCTCGACAGGAAAGAGACAAACAAGATCGCTTCAAAAACAAACGGAAAGGCTTTTGAAGCAAAAACTTCTGAAGAGCTTCCTGCCATAATCTCGGATATATTTGCCGACATATACCAGATCAAAGGAGACAGCAAAGAGATAAAAGACGGCAATGTTGAAGTATATATAAAAGACAAAAGCGTTTCATATGTCAATCTCGTGGTACGAAGCAGACTTTCTCTCGGTCAGTTGAATCCTGTACTCCTCAATCCCCGCAGAGAAAAAGTTGATCTTTCGGGAAATGATGAAAACTTCATCGTCACCTACACCGACAGCTATATACTTATAAAAATGCTCTCCCCCATGAGCGGCAGATGGAAACTTCATCTTGACAACGCCTCAAATGATAACTGTGTCGTTTCGCAGCTCGACTTTTACTCAATGTATGTACAGCAGAGCGTCAGCGATCTTGACAATACACTTGTCGTCGGACAGAGTACCATCATACAAGCCTCTATGAACAATTCAAGCGGTATCGTCAGAGATGACAGTCTTACTCAGAATGTCTCCATGACCACTACCATAACAGGAGGCAGCGGCGAACCTAAAACCATCGATCTGACCAAACAGAGTGACGGCACTTTTTCAGGGGAACTTATCCTTAACGAAGAAGGCACTTACACGGTTGTAACAACTGCGGTCTCCGACACCTTCCATAAGGACAGTACCCCCATAACTCTTGTAGCAAAGGTCTACACAGAAGAAGAACTCAAGGCTCTGATGAGTGCCATAGGCGGCAGTGACGGTCATGTATCCATAGATATTCCGGAACAGCCCAAAGAACACCCTTTCAATCCCGTTATAATTATTGTAGGATTTATATTGTTGGCAGCACTCGGTGTTGTGGTATTCGTGATATTCAAGCTCAAAGAAAAATCAGATCAGAGTGCCTTGTCACTTGTAAGGGCCGATCCCCATGAAGCTCCCGAACCTGAACGTCCCGCACCGCCTGCACCGCCCGTTGCCAAGGCGGCACCAGGTCCCGATCCCGGAGATCCCGAATATGTTAATATTCCGCTTGTCGAACACGGCAGTCTGGAGTCTCTTATCAAGAAAGGTCCCGATGATGCATTCAACTCCAATTCCGCTGACTATCAGACGGATGCTTCCCTTGAAGCCATCATCAAAAAAGGTCCTGACAATGATCTCGGATTCGGCGGTGCCGACAGTTCCGACAATGAAGAACTCAATGAATTTGACAACACTCGTGAAGAATCCTATCAGTCAGGTCACAATTTCTCAGACCTTTTCGGCGGATTCAACGGTAATTCTTCCAACGGTGTTGATCTGAACAAGAGATAATAAAAAGACATCCCCCGTATCTCTCTGATACAGGGGATGTCTTATTTTACAAGTTCGGGATTCAATCTGCTGTAATGAAAAATGTACTGCTGTGCAAGACCTGCATAACGCCCCATATTTTCAGGCGTTATCCCATTGAAAAGCGTTGTAAGAGCCTTTTTCATCCACACATCTACAGGAAATGCATCCAGTCTGTGAAAACCGTATAAAAGTGTACATTCCGCCACTTTTGCACCCACTCCGGTTATCTTCATCAATTCTTTCCTGCATTCTTCGATCGGTGCATAGTACATCTTGTCAAGTGTCACATCACCGCCTGACACTTTCCTTGCGGCATCTATGATATATCTTGCACGAAATCCTGCCCTAAGAGGTGCAAGGTCATCTGCTGTCAATGCTGCAAGCCTTTCCGCCGTCGGAAACGTATATCCGTTTTCGATCTTGTCTCCAAAGTTTTCGCACGATCTCTCAACGATACCCTTTATTCTCGGTATATTATTGTTCTGAGAAATGATGAAAGAACAAAGTGCTTCCCATGAATCCTGATTTAATATCCTGATACCGTCAATGCTGTCAACTGCACATTTCAGCCTGCTGTCAAGCAAAACGATCTCTTTTCTCATGTCATCATAGCACTCACCCAAGTCAAAATATCTTTCCCAGATATTTTTATAATCGATTTCGTCTGCATCCTCTATCACTACAACTTCGCCGTCACGGTATATCCTTGCATATTTGTCTTTCACTATCCCGCTGTATGAACCGTCTTTATTTTCGTTCCATCTGAAACACTGTCCGCATTCAAACGTGTTCTTCAGGTCAAAACAATTCCCTATTTTTATTTCAACGCCACGTTCGGTTATCTTATACTCCATTTTTAAATATCCTTTACTTTATAATATCCGCAAGTGAAAATGTTATCACTTTGGCGAGGTCATCAAGGGAAAGCTGTATCTGAAAGCCTATCTTTCCTCCGCTGCAAAATATGGTGTCAAAGTTTCGTGCAGACTCATGTATTGTCGTGCGGAAAAACTTTTTCATTCCTATCGGAGAGCAGCCTCCATGTATATATCCCGTTAAACCCAATAATTCCTTTGACTTTATCATTGAAACAGACTTTTCTCCAACGCTTGCAGCGGCTTTCTTCAAGTCAAGCTCTTCAGCAACAGGCACTAAAAATACATAATTCACCCCTGACTTGCCGATCGTAACAAGTGTCTTGAACACCTGTTCTTCATTCTCACCAAGAGCATTTGCCACTTCAACACCCGATATTGCATCTGAATAATAGTGTTCTTTATACGGTATTTTCATACTGTCCAACTTACGCATTGCATTTGTTTTATTGTCCTTTGCCATTGTATCATACAGCCTTTCTTTTTATTGATATTCAAATCTGTCCGCCTGTCCGAACACGTCCACCGGCACTCCCAAAAGCGACATGATCTCAAGATACCCTTCATACACTTCATCTCTTGAAAAATCTCCCGCTTCCAACTGCTCGTCCGTGAGTGCATTCAGCTTCTGATAAAAGTCCGTTGCCAGCTCGATATACTTGTCAGAATACACCATATTATCAAACAACATATCCTCCGCTGTACAAAGATCCCCCTCTTTTATCAGCCTCATCAACTCCATGTGAAGCATATCTTCATGTGTCAGAGAGGCGGTATCATTAATGTCACCGACTATCTCATACTGCACTTCACCTTCTTTTTTTCCGAAAACAACATTCGCTACAAATCTTGCCATCATCTCTATCTGACGCATCACCCAATCGTCCTGAAATCCCATTATAACCACTCCTTCATACCTATTATATATCAAACAGACATCTTTTTCAATACAGTTCATATATTTTCCGGACTTATTTTTATATATAATTTACAATTTTCAACAAGTTTTTTCGTCAATTTAATACATAAAGCAAAGATAATAGACTTTTTATAGAAAATATCTATAAAAAATTCATATTTTATTAACAAATATTTTTCGCTGCATAGCATAATATAACTTGATAAATCAGAATTTTCGTGGTATAATGATTTTGTTAAGAAAGAAACATGGTTTTTTCTTAATAAATTCTTTTGGAGGTGCAATTATGGCAAAAGGTGATAAATTTCTCAGTGCCAACGAGCTTGTAAGGATACTTGATGAGAAATATCAGCTCTCTTCCGACAGAAAGTCCATATACAGCTATATCAAAAGCCTTGAAGAATACGGCTGCGATTTTGAAAGAAGTAAAAAGGGCTGTTATCTTTTAAGCTGCCCCAATGAAGTGAATTTTGAAACAGCCGAGTTGAAAATGATCTCTGATGCAGTGATACTTTCTCATTTTTATCCTGCAAGAAAAACAAAGCAGATCGTCACAAAACTTGAAAAGCTGCTTCCCGACAATTCGGTATCTCTCAAAAATGACAGCGTGTTCATTGACAAGGCTATCAAAAGCGATAACGATTCCGTTGTATACAGTATCGACAGCATTTATCAGGCGATCAATGAAGATAAACAGATCGCTTTCCATTACTATAATATTGAGGCTGAATTCAGTCCCAACGGCAGCAGCCTCTCTACAAAATACCGCATGGAAAACGGTAAACGTAAGAATTATTTGCAGAGTCCGTTTCATCTGATATGGAAAGATGACAGTTACTATCTCCTTACATATGACAGTCATGAAAAAAATATCCGTACATTCCGTGTTGACAGAATGCGTGATGTGATAGTCCAAAACGGTGCAGACAATAATATTGATGATATTCCCCGTGAAGGAAAGACCTTCTTCTCAAAGCTGGATGTCATGGAATACACCAATACTGTATTCAGTATGTTCGGAGGCGAAACCAAAAATATATCCCTGCGTGTCAACAAGAAATTCGCCAAAGTCATAGCAGACAAGTTCGGCAAAAATATCAATATCTACCACGACAAATATGATGAGGATTTCTTCCTCTGCTCCGTCAACGTGCAGAGAAGCAATATGTTCTTTTCATGGCTCAGCGGCTTCGGCAGTGATATTCAGATCACCTATCCTTCGGATATACGCAACGAATATATAAACTACCTCAAAAGCCTGATCAACGGCTATGAAACTCTTGCCTTGCTTGAAAACAAATAAAAAAATCTTCCCTTGAAGAAATCTTCAAGGGAATTTTTTTCAAATAAATCTACTTCACATCAATCAAATGTGCTGTCACCGTCTATATATGCAAAAAGCAGATGTATATATGCCTCTTTATACGGGATAAATTCACCGCATCCTATCATGTCAAGTATCTCTTCCTCACTTGCCCATTTCACAGCCTGTACTTCTTCTTTCTGAAGTGTCAGTTCCTCAAGTGAAATATCTGTTCTCATCAGATAAATGTCATCAAAACCGTCCTTGAACGGCACTGTGAATTTCGGTACTTTCTCCGACATATCGATATTTATTCCGAGTTCCTCCAAAAGTTCTCTCTGAACACCCTCAGAACTTGTTTCACCTGCATCGACCTGACCGCCGACAGTCACATCCCAAAGATCTGCAAAATGCTTTTGTGTTGTCTGCCTTTGCTGTATCAGCATCTCATCTTTGTCGTTGAAAAGGCAGATATGCACGACAAGTCTGTATCTGCCTTTCGGCAGTTTATCTCCCCTTACAGCCGTTTCTTCCAAAAGCTGTCTGTTTTTGTCATACAAATCTATGATTTCCATTTTCTTTTCCTCTCCGAAATTAGATTTTTTCTGCAACTTCACCTTTTTTCTTGTAAATGCTGTTTTCCTCGACAACCCCCCTGACCATTGACAGGGGATAAATATTTGTATTCCTGCCCACGACCGTACCGGGATTTAACACGGAATTACAGC
>CADCCP010000060.1 GCA_902800005.1 uncultured Ruminococcus sp.
TCCGGCGCCTGCGTCAACACCGTTTCCGCAGCCCTGATTAAACGGCAAAAATATTGTCTTTTCACCGTCGAGCATTGTTGTCATATAGACCTCATTCAGATCTATCGCAAAATTGACAAGCACACCCGATTTAGCTAAAAACAGTCTTGATTTCGGATCACGCTCCGTCCGATACTGATATATCGCATCATGCACATTTTGTCCTGAAAAGTTGCATTTCAGTTCCATTGTAATTATAGCAAAACCGTTGAGAAAGATAACAACATCTATTCTCTCCTCGTCATTCGCCCAAACCTCCTCCATGACGGTAAAGCGGTTTTTCTCATACTTTTCTGTCAAAGCTTTATTAAAGGTCGTTGCAGGCTTTGTATACATGAGTTCAAGCTTATGCCCGGATATTTCCACACCATGCCGCAGTATCTCAAGCAGACTTCCTCTTTTCTTTGTACATTCGGCATTGATAAAAGAAACTATTGTTTCTTCTGTACGCTCCTTATACAGCTTTCTCAGCTTTTCCATTGTGTCCGGCTGGGTATCATTCAGAAAGCCAAACAACATTTCACGGTCAATGGCAAACGCTCTGTCAAAGTCCCTTGCCTTGCGTATGGTATAGCCGTTTTGGTCACGGAGGATCGCAAGCAGTTCGGCTTGGTATTCTTTTTCGGTAAGTATGTTATTCACTGTGTTACCTCCTTTTTCCCCGTCACATACTCAAATATCAGTGACTTTTTGTATTCTTCTATGGTTTCAATCTGCTGTTTCTTTTCGGTGATGATACTATTTGTTTGTTCAAGAACATTATCAATGTAATTTACTATTTCGTTTTGTTCTTTAATAGGTGGTAAAGGATATAGCAATTCTGCAAGTTTATTCCAACGGAGGTCGCAAGAACGCACACGAATACCTGTTGCCAATGCAACAAAAACATCATTATATGCCATACTTCGCAGATAGTACATTATATAACGCTTATCCTGATTGGTGTCAAGCACATTAAGAACGGGAGAAGCCTTACCCCTTGAATCAGAAATTCCGATAGCTCCTGCAAAACCGTCCATACCGTGAACAACAAGATCACCTACATCAATGCCCTGATAGCCGATTTCCTTATCTGCCATAGTGAAACCTTCTTCTCGTCTGTTGCTACGGAGCGTAACTTCACCGTCACGGAAACAGGTAATGACACCGTCATCATCTCTGACAGTTTTTTGTAAATATTTCAAAATATATTTACCTCTCTGAAAATCCCAATGTACAGGCATATCCCCTATCCACTGCACACCGCTGTCTTTCATCTTCACATTCTTATCAAGTCCCTTTGTGACTGCTTCGGTTATGACGGAACGCTTGTATTCTTCGAGAGTTTCGATTTGGTGTTGGATGTCGGAAATGAGAGAGTCTATTTCGGTGCATTCTTTATCAAGAATTTTCACAAGTCTTGTTTGTTCTTCTTCCGGTATTTGAGGCATAATAAAATTGTAAATCTTTTCTTGCGACATTGTTGGAATTGTACCACCAACAACGGCAAGTTCAGTTTGAATTTTTATCATTTTTGTTTGGAGAATGTATGAGAACAGTTTACTATTTATTCTTATATTCTTAAATACAATTAACTGTGGGTTAATGGTGGCTTCTTTTGGTAAATCAGTAACATAAACCGCTTTTCCATAAGTTGAACCTGTCTTTACTAAAAGAACATCACCATTATTTATCATTATTTCGGGACTTTCTTCGTATTTTCTCCATGATAGGTATGTACATTTATTATAATCCATTCTCATATCATGAAAATTTGATGGACTTAGTGTTATAGCTCCATCTTCCTCATAATCAACTAGGTCTTGTTCAGTATAACCTCTAAAACCAATTCTTCCAAAAATATCAGATATATACTTTATTTTTGTCATTTTCCATGAATAAGGAATTTCACCAATGTAATCAATTCCGCTATCTTTCATTTCACGCATTATTCTACCTCCGGTTTTTCGTGCTGCAAATAGAAAAACGCTTTCTGTGCCTCTATCTCTGCACGAAGTTCTTCTTCTGTCGGCAGATACAGCTTATATTTGCTTGCAAAAAGCTGTTCGCTACCGTGCATGACAGAATAACGAGCTATGTCCTCATCTGTATCGGAACAAAGCAAAATGCCAAGAGTGGGATTGTCGCCCTCGCTGCGTTTCAGCTCGTCATACATTCGTATATACATATCCATTTGCCCAACGTCCTGATGAGTGATTTTTGCGTTTTCAGGTCTATCAGAACAAAGCATTTCAAAATGTAGTTGTAAAACACAAGATCAATGTAATAGTCCGCTTTTTCTGTATGGATATGCTGTTGACGTGTTACAAAAGCATATCCTTTGCCAAGCTCCATCAAAAACTTTTGTAAATTGGTGATAATGCTTTTTTCAAGTTCACTTTCCGTATAATCCGAATTTGACGGCATACTCAAAAATTCGGCAATAACAGGATTTTTAATAAACTCATATTTATCTGTCTGATATTTTGATGTTTTTTCTTTCATTTCCGAAACGACAGGTTCTTTATTCTGCGATTTAAGCAGGCGGTAATAATACTGAGTAGAAATGTTTCTTTGAAGTGTCCTGACACTCCATGTTTGTTCAGCCGCTTCTTTTTCGTACCAATCTCTTGCGGTTTTGTCCTTGACCTGTAACAATGTGCGATAGTGTGTCCAAGTCAAGTTGAATTTTCCACTCGGTGAGTGGAAAATCTCCGGATATGTTTTATAAAAACTCAAATAAGAATAAAGATCAGTTTTTCCAAAACCCTTACCATATAACTTTGATAATTCTGGCGTAAGATTTTTAATTATTTCTGCACCGTATTCCGCCCTGTTCTGTCCGTTCAGTTCTTCCTGTGCAATACGGTAGCCTATCAGCCAATTACGCTGTATCAGTGCTGTATTTATCGCACGATACGCATTATTTTGTGATGTTTCGATAATTGCTTTTATATCGTACAGAATATCATCTGTTTTTTGTACTGTATCCAAAATATTAGATTCACCCATTGTTTTGTCCTCCAAATAAGCGAGATATACGCTCGCTGACTGATTTTTCAAGTTCAAGAAATGTCTGTGCCAACTCCTCACTGTGCTTTGGCTGCTGATATTTATAGAAATAGCGTGTGAACGGTATCTCCGCACCTGTTTTGATAACGGGATTTTTCTTACCTAAATCCTCCTCAAAAAACCACTGTGCATCAGGCACATGAGGGAGAACTTCACGAGCCATATAATCCTCGATTTTTTCATCCCACTTGACAATCTCGGTGTCCTTTGTTTCTTTATCGTAGATGATGTCTCCTTTTTTGTCACGCTGGATTTCGGCGGATTTGTCCATTTCGGAAAGTCCGTCAGCAATCTTGTCAAGGAGTTTCTTATCAATATCAACGCCGATCATTACAACATCAAGTACGGGCTTGAACGCTGTCGGAGAAAGATATACCGTATCGGAAACCGCTTCATATAAGGCATTGACAATAGTTTCATAAACAGGCTTGTTTTTTCGATAGCTTTCCAATTTCTTTTTATCCTTGCCGGTAAGCTCCTCAGCATTTTCAAGTTCTGCAACCTTTGCAGGATCATACAGCGATGATAACGCACCCTTTGAAAGCATAGCTTGAATACGCTCGATATTTATCGCATAGCTTCTTTGCAGTGGCTGCATGACGGTATATTCACGATAAATAAATTCCGTATTCGGATATATCTTGCAGTATTCATTTTCGGTAAAATCTGCATACAGCTTTGTTATGACAGTGCGGTCTTCGGGGCTTATCTCATTTTTCTTGTTGCCGAGTGCCTTGCGGAGTTTATGAAATATCGAGCCTGCATCAATAAGCTGAATCTTTCCTTTGCGTTCCTCACGCTTGTTTTTCGACAGCACCCAGATATATGTAGCAATACCCGTATTGTAGAAAAGGTCTGTCGGTAATGCTATGATAGCTTCAATAAGGTCATTTTCAAGCAGCCAGCGTCTTATCTGACTTTCGCCCGATGACGTACCGCCCGAAAACAGTGGTGAACCATTCTCGATAATAGCAGCCCTGCCGACAATATCATCCATCTTATTGACAGCCGACTGCACAAACAACAACTGCATATCTCCCGAACCGGGCAAACCGGCACCAAAACGACCATCAAAGCCTTTTTGATATTCTTCTTTTACAGCCTGTTCCACGCCCTCTGCCGCATCCTTGCCTCCCCAAGGAGTTCCAAATGGAGGATTTTCAATAACAAAACGCATTTTCCTGTCCGAAAAACAATCCGATTTCATAGTATCCTGCATACGGATATTTTCAGCATTCTGTCCCTTAATAAGCATTTCAGCCACGCACATGGCATAAGACTCAGGGTTTATCTCCTGACCAAACAGACGGACATTAGCAGTCGGATTATAACGGTGAATAAAATTATAAGAAGTAGAAAGCATACCGCCTGTTCCTGCTGCCTGATCAAGTACGGTTATTTCTTTATGATCATCGAAAATATCCTCGCAGCCTTCGGCAAGCAGAATATTTACCATGAGCTTTATAATATCTCTGCCCGTGTAGTGATCGCCGGCTTCGGCATTTTCTGAGAATCTGCGAATCAAGTCCTCGAATATATATCCCATTTTCACATTGTCGATGGTCTTAGGATCAAGGTCAAGCTCCGAAAAAGCCTTGACCACTGACAGCAGACGATTATTGTTATCCATCTTATCGATCTGTTTATTGAAATCAAGACTTGCAATAATATCTTTAACATTAGGTGAAAAACCTTCTATGTAGCTTCTGAAATTTGCTGCAAGGTGATCCGGATCATTTACAAGCTCTGCAAGTGTGTATTCGCTTGTATTATAGAATCGATACCCTGATACACGGCACATAGCCTTTGCAGGATAGTTTGGAGTTTTTTTATACTGCTCCACTACAGCCTGCTTGGTACCCTCCAAAGCACATTCAAAACGACGAATGATAACCATAGGAATAATAACGTCCTTTACACTGACAGTTTCAAAGTAATTTGTCCTCCCACCCATCCATAAATAAAAAACATGATACTGTTTTTTTGCCCTTTCCGAATGGAGAGGGATTTTTTCAAAATCATTAACGAAAGGATGTAAAAACCTATGAAATCAAGAAAAATTTTTGCAGTGATTTTGGCTGCTCTTATCATGTCCGCTGTATCAACAGCTTGTAACAATGCAGGTGAAACAAACGAAAGTTCCACCGAAAGTATCACTTCAACAGAAACAAGCAATGGAATATCGGAAGAACTCTCAAAGGCAGAAAGCAGTATCGTATCGGAAACGGCAGTATCTGAAATCAGCAAAACAGAGAATAAAGAAGAAAATTCAGACCGTCCCACACCTCCCGACGGTGAACCCAATCGCACACCGCCCGATAAACCCGATGGAAACGGTGGCAATCCGGGTGGTGCTCCCGGCGGAAACAGTGCAGATGATATTGAATATTCGGGTGCAGTTGAAATAACTTCTGCCGATACTCAGAAAAACCAGACTTATGAAACAAGTACAGTCGATCAAAGTGCCCTGCTTATCAGTACAGCAGACAGCGTTACCGTTGAAAATATGACTGTCGATAAATCAGGCGATTCCAACGGCGGAGATAACTGTAACTTCTATGGTCTTAATGCGGCTGTGCTTGTCAAAGACGGCTCAACAACGACTATTACAGGCGGAAATATAAATTCTGATGCTTCGGGGGCAAACGGTGTATTTTCATATGGCGGAAACGGCGGTCATAACGGTGCGGACGGTGACGGTACAACGGTCATTATTTCAGATACGACCATTACAACAACCGGCAGCGGTTCGGGCGGTATCATGACAACCGGCGGCGGTATCACAAAAGCCACAAATCTGACTGTAACCACGAGCGGACAGTCTTCCGCAGCGATACGTACCGATCGTGGCGGCGGCACTGTTACCGTTGACGGCGGTACTTATACATCAAACGGTCTCGGTTCACCCGCCATTTACTCAACGGCTGATATAAGTGTTGAAAATGCAACACTTGTTTCAAATCTTTCCGAAGGTATGTGCATAGAGGGACTTAATTCCATCAAGCTGACAAACTGTAATTTGACCGCCAATAATACAAAGTGTAACGGTAATGCAACTTTCCATGATTCCGTAATGATATATCAATCGATGTCGGGCGATGCAGACAGCGGTACATCTTCCATAACGATCACAGGCGGTACTCTTACAAGTAAAAACGGACATATTTTCCATGTCACCAATACAAACGGTGTTATTACTCTTTCGGGTGTCAAACTCGTCAATGAAGATACTGACAATATTTTGTTATCCGTTTGTTCTGACGGCTGGAGCGGCGGCAGCAATATTGCCACTCTGAATACTTCCGATCAGGAATTAAACGGAACTGTCCTTGTCGGCAGCGATTCCGCTTTTACATTGAATCTCTCTGATAACTCCAAATTTACGGGCAACATTGACGGAAATATCAAAAATGCTTCGGGAGATACAGTATCTTCGGAGATAGGCAGTGTATCTGTCACGATAGACAGCACAAGTACATGGACTTTAACAGAAGACACTTATATATCCGAATTTAACGGCAGTGCAGAAAATATTATCGGCAATGGTCATAAATTGTATGTCAACGGCACATCTCTCACAGGTATAAACTGATAGACACGATACAATTTCTTTAGCTGACTAAAAACAAGTGCTGATTTTCCATAAAAGAAAATCGGCACTTGTTTTTATTTTCATATTGCAGTCATATAGTAACCCGACAGATAAATTCTTCTAATCTGCTGAAATCCCCATGTAAATAAACGGATATATCTTTGTTTGAACGGCTGATAATATGTTCTGTCAAAAGAAAAACGGACATTCCAACAGTTTGTGCAGCCATGTCTTCATCAACATCATTCCCCACCATAAGACATTCTTCCGGCTTTACATTAAGCTGTTTTGCAAGTGTACGAAAGTATCAGACCGTATATAATTTTTCTTTTGGGGCATATGTATGAATATCGTGAAATAACGGATATTCTCATGCGTGATGAAAGAATGTATCTGCTTGAAGAAGAATTTGATAAGCGACTTTTTTCCCGAATGTCAGATACGGCTTCACCTTGGGAGATAGTATACAAAATCGGTGGTGTGTATAAGCTGTTTGTTTATTGGGCGAAAAACGGCTATCAGGAAACGCCACAGGAAGTCGCTGAACTTGTGAAATGACATCTATGTCCTGAGAGTGTCTGAAAGAGCCTTTGAGAGTGAAAGCAAAAGTCCGTTACAATCAAAAGGAACAGCCTACAACGCTTTATCCGCTTGAAAATAGCTGTGTACAGCTGATATTTGACAGCCCTCAAAGAGCCGTCGCATCAGGTCAGGCAGTTGTATTTTATGACGGTGATATTCTGCTTGGTGGCGGAACGATTGTTGCAGATGTACATTCATCTTAAAAAATTATAGGAGAGATAAATCAATGGAAGAAAAAATATTGACTTGTGCAGACTGCTTTCACATGGGCATGGCAGTTTACTGTATGCAGTGCGTAAGACTTGGTAACGGCTATAAAGATATGTTTGTCAGCAACGATGTTTCATCAAAAATCGTTGAGTATTACAAGAAAAAATACAAAAACTTTGAAATGCCCGACCAACCGACTAAAAGATGAACATGAATGAAAAAATAAAATGGATATTTTTCGATGTAGGTTCAACATTAGTAGATGAAAGCATGGTGTATCAAAGCAGATTTGAAAAAATTGCCGAATCTGCGAATGTTTCAAAAGATTATGTATTTCAAAAAACCATAGAATACTATAAGGATAACAAAAAGGGCGATTTGAAAGTAGCAAATCATTTAGGTGTTGAACTGCCAAAATGGGAACATCAATATGAAATACTGTACAAAGATACCGAAACTTGTCTGAAAACTTTAAGTCAGGAATATAAAATCGGTATTATTGCAAATCAAGATTTTGGTACAGAAAAAAGATTGAAAAATTTTGGCATAATGCAATATATTGATATTATAATCGCATCGGCTGAAGAAGGTGTTGCCAAACCGGACATAAGAATATTTGAAATCGCACTCAAAAGAGCAGGATGCAAACCCGAACAGAGTGTCATGGTCGGTGATAGGATAGACAATGATATTGTACCTGCTAAAAAAGTGGGAATGAGAACCATACAGATAAAACAAGGCATATGGAAATATCAGAAAGTACAAAATGAACGTGAAAGTCCGGATTTTTCAGTTGATAACTTGTCCGAATTATTAGATATATTCATCTAAAATTTTATCGGAAAGTACCATATATATAAAATGACACTTATAGCGACTGTTTAGGCATTTCTCGATGATTACATTCTCTATATTACAATGGATAATTTCAAGCATTATGAAGACGGATTATTGGATGCGGAAGTACTTGAATTGAGAGAAAATGAAGGTGCGGTTAAAATGTTTGCAAGAAATAAGGAGAATGTTTAAATCTGATTTAATCAACGTGAGTTCGATGAAAAAATAAAAAATCCCTACTTGCACAGTGTTGCTTTATTTGCATAAAAAGTCCTTATTTACAGTACTTTTGTTACGGTAACGCAGGAGTTTGGGATTTTCAAAAGCTAAATTCAGCAATTTTTCAACTTTTTCCAATTTGTCATACGGTGGATTCAAAACAAACGAATAAAGATTTAAATAGGCTTGTATTTCAGACCTGTCAAATCCACTGTGTGCATAGAGAAATCTTTTGATAAGGTAATGCAGATGGTTCACAGGATCAAGAGGGTTCTCAAAATCTTCCAATCCCTTTAAATCTTTTGAAGCGTATTCTTCGCTGTTCAATGAGAGCTTTGAAACTAATTTCTTGTGAGTAGATTCTTTGTCATGAACAAGCACAGAACCAGGACGAATATGTTTCTCAAATGCATCAAAACTCATTTTTTGAGAAGGTTTGCCAAAACCTTCTGCAACGATTACCACATAATTCTTGTCGGTAGCAACTCCTATACAGATTTTATTTTTTGAAAGACCTCTCGGCTTTTTTCCGTTGCTATTTAAGACAATATCTTTCATCATAACACTGTAGTACGTTTCGTCCAGCCATACTTTGCCCGACAGTACTATATCATTCTGATAATCTCGCAATATAAGAAACAATTTATCAAGCCAATATCTTGAAGTGGTAAATGCATTTTTATTGTTCCATGAGTCTGCTATAACGCTCACATTCCTGAATATATTCATACAATATTCTATCCATTCACTGATAGATATTTTATGGCTGTCAAAAATGGTTCCTGTCGTGGGGATAAATGTCTGGCTGCATTCATCGTTAAGACACTTATACCTCTGAACACCGATTTTGGTATGTCCGTATTTTTTGAATTTTTCACTTCCACAAAAAGGACACAAGCAAGGTATATACGAATTTATCATTTCAACCTCGCCCGTTTCTGTCAATAATGGATGTTTCTGCATGTAGTGCTCCTTATAATTTTGAACAATAAATTTTTGTGTCGGGGTTAAATCTTCTTTGCTATCCCAAGGGGTTTTCTGTCTTGATTGATACCTTGCAGATTTCCTTTTCATATTCGTTCTCCTTGTAAGCTGTTCTTACAAGATATTATAAATTTGTTAGCAACACTGTGCAAGTAGGGATTTAAAAAATAAAAGAAGAAAATCTGTCCTCGATGTGGTATAATGAAGTTACCAAGCAAACATTAACCCAAAGAAAGGACAGATTTTCATGGAAGAACTATT